>NZ_CP077080.1:3003650-3304015 GCF_019141525.1 Pseudomonas alvandae | reverse complement strand
TGCCCTTGTGGCCCAGCACCGGTTGCAACTCGGTGGGTTCGCCGATCAGGCACAAGGCCGGTTGCGGAACCCGTTGCGGCAGGATTTCCAGCAGACTGCGCACACCCAGGCAACCGACTTCTTCGTCATAGGAAAAGGCCAGGTGCACCGGACGCCGCAGCGGGCTGGCGAGAAAAGTCGGCACCGCCGCGAGCACGCAAGCCAGGTAGCCTTTCATGTCCGCCGTACCGCGCCCGAACAACTTGCCGTCCCGCTCGCTCAACCGGAACGGCTCGACCGTCCAGGCTTGCCCATCCACCGGCACCACATCGGTATGCCCGGACAGCACCACGCCACCCGGCACCGACGGGCCGATGCTCGCCAGCAGGTTGGCCTTGGTGTGCTCGGCGTTGTAGATCAGCTCGCTGCTCACGCCCAGCCCTTGCAGGTAATCGCGGACGAACTCGATCAGCGCCAGGTTCGAATCGCGGCTGACCGTGGCAAAGCCCACCAGCTCGGCAAGCAATGCGCGGCTGCGCAGCTCACTCATCGCCCGGCACTCCATAGCTGGGCGCCTGGGTTGGATCAAGGGCGCGGGTCAGGTAGTCCTGCAACTGCGGCTGATAGGCGAGCCAGAGCTTCTCCAGTTCGCCGATGGGGTTTTCCTCCGCCCAATCCACCCGCAGATCGACAATTGGCCAGGTCAGGTCATCCACCACTGACAACGCCGCCGAATGCACCGCCCCGGCTTCGCCACCGGCGGCCTGTCCCGCCTGCAATGCGCCCAACAGCCGGGACGCAAGACTGCCCTCGCCCTGCTCGAATGCCGCGACCATGGCGGCGATGACCCCATCGCCCGCTAGCAGATTGCCGGCCGCCACACACTGCTCACCGACCACGGCGCCGTTGACGCCCAGCGCATGGCGACCACTGAAAACCGCCGTGCGCCCCTGGGCATCCACCACGGCGACCTGGCGATACTCGCTGTAGCCGTTACGCGCCAGGGCACGGTCCAGCGCCTCCTGCGCCCTCGAACCGGCCGCCAATTCGTCGAGGATCTGCGGACCCAGCGCAGGCAATGTGATGTTCTGGCTCGACACCGCGCCCACCCCGGCCCGCAGCCACGGGCAACGGGCGCCGACGGCAATGCTCGAAGAGCTGATGGCGATGCCCAACTGGCCGGTTTCGGCGCAGCGTCCGACGATGGAAAACGTCATGTCGTACTCCTTATTCGGGGATGACCGCGATCACATCGATTTCCATCAGCCACTGCGGCTGGCCGAGGGCGCTGACCACCAGCCCGGTGGAAATCGGGAACACGCCCTTGAGCCATTTGCCGACCTCCTGGTACACCGGCTCGCGGTAACGCGGGTCGATCAGGTAGGTGGTGGTCTTGACGATGTGGCTCAGGTCGCTGCCGGCTTCTTCCAGCAATTGCTTGACGTTGCGCATGGCCTGCTCGGCCTGGGCACGCGGGTCGCCGAGGCCGACCAACTGGCCGTCGAAATCGGTGCCGACCTGTCCACGGACGTACACGGTATTGCCCGCGCGCACGGCCTGGCAGAGGTCGTTGTCCAGGGTCTGGTTCGGGTAGGTGTCCTTGGTGTTGAACATGCGGATGCGAGTATGAGTAGGCATCAACGAACTCCCGTCAGGCTGGTTTTCAAAGGTTGCGAATCGCGTTGGGATGCATCGCGGTAGTCGAAGTACGTGCGTTGTTTGACGATGTGGTCGGTGATGTGCCGGGCGTCGTGCCACACGCCCCAGATGAACGCCGAGCCGCGCCGCGACAGCCATGGCAGGCCGACGAAATAGAGGCCCGGCTCGCTACTGACGCCGCGCTGATGGCGAGGCTTGCCGTCGGCTTTCAACACATCGACGTTCAGCCAGCTGTAATCCACCGAATACCCGGTGGCCCAGATGATGGTCGTGACGCCCGACTCGGCCAGGTCCAGCTCCTGGATCGGATGGGTCATGCATGCAGGGTCGGGCAACAACCGGCGCGCCTCGGGTTCGGGCGGCAGGTCCAGGCCATTGCGCTCGATATAGGCATCGGCAGCGTCGAGCAAGGCCAGGTAGTTCTCATCGCCACGGGCGATGTTCTCGGCAAGGTTGGACTCGAAACTCACCACGCTGCCGTTGAAGGCCCGCGTCAGGCCCACCAGCGTGATGCCTTCGTGGGCCAGCCGACGAAAGTCCACGGTATGGCCGCCCCGCGCCCCGCTCACGGCGATGGTCACGTGCTCCTTGCCCGGCTTGACCGCTTCGGCATCCCACTCGCCCAACACCCCCAGCCACCAGCAGAAATCCCGGTTGCGATAGGCCCGTGGCGGACGATCGTGAGCGCCGACAGAGAGATAGACCTGTCTGCCGGCGCGCTGCAGTTCATCGGCGATCTGCACCCCCGACGACCCCGCGCCGACCACCAGCACGGCGCCTTCGGCCAACTGCGCGGGGTTGCGGTATTGCGCCGAATGAATCTGGGTGACCGTGGCCATTTCAGGCGCGATGGGCGGAATGACGGGGCGTTGGAAGGGCCCGGTGGCGACTACCACATTGGTGGCTTCGATCAGGCCGTCCGACGTATCAACGGTGAACCCCGGGCGACCGACAGTGCGCTCGACCTTGCGCACCTCCACCCCGGTGCGAATCGGCGCATTGAATTTGCGGGCATAGGCTTCGAAGTACTCGGCCACCTGGTCCTTGGAGGCAAAGGCATCGGGATCCAGGCCGGCGAATTCGAGGCCGGGAAAGCGGTCATGCCAGGCCGGGCCGTTGGCGACCAGCGAATCCCAGCGCGCCGTGCGCCAGGCCTCGGCGATGCGGTTGCGCTCGACCACCAGATGCGGCACGCCTTGGCGGCTCAAATGTTCACTCATGGCAACACCGGCCTGGCCGGCGCCTATTACAAGCGTATCGATGCGTAGGGTTTCAACGGGCATGTCTGGGCACTTCCGGCAGTGGGTTTGGCTCAGGTCGGCGCGGTGCCGCCTCGGGTATCGTTTCTTGTTGTTCTGCGATTGCAGCTATCGAAATGAGCTGTCGAGGCGATTGTGTTGGCAGGCAGGAATTTGCGAAACGAGGCTTTTTATTGCGGCTGGGAAGGAAAAAACTGCTCGGTCCGGCGTTGCGCCAACGGAGGGCAGTCCAAGGTCAAAAAGTACCGAAAAGGTGCGTTCAGCTCGGCCGGGCCGGGAACGCCTTGAGCTCGAGTTTCTCCATCACCAACCCGATGAATGCCGAGACCGCCAAGGGCAGTTGCCGTCGGCTGGGGTAAAGCACGTTCAGGCCGAAACCGCTGCGTTGGTACTGCGGCAGTACGCGCACCAGCCGGCCGGCTTCGAGGTCCATGGCGCTCAGCGCCGACGGAAGCACAGCGATGCCCAGGCCCGCTACCGCTGCCTTGCGCAATGCCTGGGCGGTATTGGCGTTGAAGCGGCTGGGTATCTGCACTTCCACTTCATGGCCATCCGGACCGATGAGCTGCCACTGGCTCAGCCCACTGGGATGGGGAAAATTCACGCTGTAGTGCCGAGCCAGGTCGTCCAGCAACGTCGGCATGCCCCACGCAGCGATGTAGGCCGGGCTGGCGACCATGCCGTCGCTGGCATTGCCGAGCAGTTGCCGGCCGACATACCCCGAGTCCTGCAGCACACCGCCTCGAAACGCGACATCAATGCGATCGGCAATCAGGTCGACACGGGCATCGCTGAGCACGAAATCAAGTTGCACCCGCGGGTGCGCGGCGAGGAAGTCGGCAATCCATTCCATCGGGAAGAAGTCGAAGAAATCCGCCATCGCGGCGATCCGCACCAGGCCGGCTGGTTCGTCACTGCCGTGCATCAGTGCCTGGCCCGCATCCATCAAGCCGTCTACCGCGCCCACGCAACGCTCATAAAACCCTTCGCCCACGTGGGTCAGCGTGAGCTTGCGGGTGGAGCGCTGCAGCAACCGTGAACCCAGTTGCGCTTCCAATTGCTGGACGCGCCGGCTGACGGTGTTCGAAGGCATGCCCAGCCGCCTGGCCGCTTCGGCAAAACTGCCGCTGCGCACCACTTGGACAAAAAGCGCCACGTCGTTCAGGTCCAGCATCGGCATTCCTTCGTTTTCTGGATGAGTTCAATCCGATTGTATCGGCTAATCAAGCCATTGGAAGCGGCTTACGCTTTCCCCATCGACGCCAACGTGTTCCAGAACTCCGAGGTCTTTCATGAACAGCATCGTCGCGACGCCACCGCGCGCCATCGTCCACCGTACCCGCGGCAGCAGCCATGGGCCTATCACTCGGCTCATGAGCCCCGGCGATCTCGGCCAACTGTGCAAACCTTTCGTGTTCCTCGACCTGTTCGAATTAAACGCCAAGGGCATGCCACGCGGCTTCGGCATGCACCCTCATTCCGGGATCGCAACACTGACCTACATGATCGAGGGCGAAGTGGCCTATGAGGACACCACCGGCAAATCCGGCACGCTACCGAGTGGCGGCATGGAGTGGATGCAAGCCGGTAACGGCGTCTGGCATGACGCCCGGCCCGTTGGCGGCTCCGCCATACGCGGTTTCCAGCTCTGGGTAGCGTTGCCGCCGGCCCAGGAGAATGCCCCGGCCCACAGCGTTTATCTCGCGCCCTCCGAGATTCCTCGGGAAGGTCCGGCGCTGGTCCTGCTTGGCCAATACGGCGCCGCGCGCAGCAGCGTTGCCGCGCCCGCCGGCATGAACTACCTGGCCGTGCAGCTCAAGGACAAGGAGCGCTGGCGCTACACACCGCCGGCCGGACACGACGTTGCGTGGCTGGCCGTCAACAGCGGCAGCCTCGACGCGGACGCAAATATCACTGCTGGGGAAATGGTGATCTTCCAGGACTCCGCCGCAGCCATCGACATCGTTGCCCGGGGCGCGACCTCCTTCGTGCTCGGTTCGGCGGTCAAGCATCCCCACGACCTGGTGATGGGTCACTACTCAGTCCACACCAGCGAGGCCGCACTGGAACAGGGCGAAAGCGAAATCCGCCGCATCGGCGCCCAGTTGAAACAACAAGGGCGGCTGGCCTAGCCGTCCCTCGATACCCCTTTTCAATCCTGATAATCAAAGGTGCCTCATGAGCCACATCGGTCTTGATCTTCTGCTTTCCCGCGTCCAAGTCGGCACGCTGTCCTTGAAAAACCGCATGGTCATGGCGCCCATGACCCGCAGCCGCGCAGGCGACGGCGATGTCGCGACGCCGCTCATGGCCGAGTACTACAGCCAGCGGGCCAGCGCCGGGCTCATTGTTACCGAAGGCTCGCAGGTTTCGGCCCAAGGCAAGGGTTATCTGCGCACCCCCGGGATTTTCACCAGCCAGCAAGTCGCCGGCTGGAAACAGGTGACCGACGCTGTTCACGCCCAAGGTGGGCAAATCTACTTGCAACTCTGGCACGTGGGCCGGTTGTCCCACTCCCTGGTCCAGGCTGACGGCGCCCTGCCCGTGGCCCCGTCGGCGATCAAGGCCGACGGTGAAATCTATACCGCCGAAGGCCTCAAGCCCTATGAACTGCCACGGGCATTGGCGCTGGATGAAATCCCTGGGGTGATCGACGATTTCCGCCAGGCCGCCCTCAACGCCAAGCTCGCCGGTTTCGACGGCGTGGAAATCCACGGCGCCAACGGCTACCTGATCGACCAGTTCCTGCGTGACGGCACCAACCAGCGCACCGATGCCTACGGTGGCTCGATCGAAAACCGCGCGCGCTTTCTCAAGGAAGTGGTCGAGTCAGTGATCGAAGTCTTCGGCGCCAGCCGCGTTGGCGTTCGCCTGTCGCCGATCTTCAGCTATTTCTCGATGAGCGACAGTCATCCCCAGGCAACTTTCGACTACACGGCCCGGATGCTCAGCCGCTATGGCCTGGCGTACCTGCACATTGTCGAATTGGGCGAAGGCCCGTTCGATTTCGTCGAACTCAAGCGGCGCTTTGGCGGCCCGTACATCGCCAACGGCGGCTACAGCGCTGAACGCGCAGGTGCGGCGATCAGCCAGGGCACCGCTGACTTGGTAGCGTTTGGCACACCGTTCCTGGCGAACCCGGACCTAGTGGAGCGTTTCCGCTTGGGTGAAGCGTTGAATGCGCCCGATCCCGCCACGTTCTATCAAGGTGAAGAGGCTGGTTATACGGATTATCCGACCCTGCCCGCCCAATAAAGGCCAGCACCCGGCGACGCGCATGGAAGCGTTTCACGGCTCGCCACATCAAGTTGTACAGAAAACCAAAATACTTATACAAATCGCTTTATCTAGTACAACTCATGCAGTACGCTCCGAATACTTGTACAGAAATAGAACCATGTACAACTTTCGGAGCCTGACATGTCTGCCTTTCTCAAAGGTTTCGCCCACGCGTTCGCCGAGCTGGATGCCAGCCGCCTGGCTGAACTCGACAGGCTCTACAGTGACGATGTGCACTTCCAAGACCCCTTGCACCGGGTCGAAGGGCTGCCGGCCCTGCGCGATTACTTCGCCCAGCTCTACGCCAACGTCAGCGACGTGCGTTACGACTTCCATGGCTACGATGAAACCGGCCCCGGCGAGGGCTACCTGCGCTGGACGCTGCGCTTTCGTCACCCGCGCCTGAACGGCGGGGCGCCGATCGAATTGCCAGGCTGCACCTACTTGCGCTGGAACGATCGGGTCTACCTGCATCGGGACTTCTTCGACGCCGGCGCCCTGCTCTACGAGCACTTGCCGCTCTTCGGCCCACTGATTCGCTGGCTCAAGCGGAGGCTGGCATGAGCCGCATCTGGCTGACCGGTGCCAGCAGCGGCATCGGCGCCGAGCTGGCTGCGGTGCTGCTTGGACAAGGCCATCGCCTGGCGTTGAGCGCTCGGCAGGTCGGGCCACTGCGAGCCTTGGCCGAACACTTTCCGGATCAGGTGCTCGTCCTTCCGGGAGACGTGACCGATCCGGAGCAGATCGCCGCCATCCTCCAGCGCATCGACCGCGAATGGGGCGCCCTCGATCAGGTGATTCTCAACGCTGGCACCTGCGAATACCTGGAACCGGGGCAGTTCGACTCGCGCCTGGTGGAGCGCGTACTCGACACCAACCTGCTCGGCACCTGCCATTGCCTGGAAGCGGCCCTGCCCCTGTTGCGCCGAGGCCAAGCCCCGCATCTGGTCGCGGTGTGCAGCGCGGTGACCTGGCTGGCCCTGCCCCGGGCCGGTGCCTACGGCGCGTCCAAGGCCGCGTTGCGTTACCTGCTCGAGTCGTTGCGCATCGACCTGGCTGCCGAAGGCATCGACGTCACCCTGGTGAGCCCCGGCTTTGTCGATACGCCTCTGACCCGGCGCAATGACTTTCCCATGCCCCAGATCTGGTCGGCACAACGGGCCGCGCAGCACATCGCGCGACGCCTGGGCCCGCGCCCGCTGGATATCGCGTTTCCGTGGGCCTTCATTTTTGTCATGCGGTTGCTCGGGCACCTGCCTGCGCGCTGGCGCCTTGCGCTTGGCCGTCGTCTTTCACGTAACGCGGAAAGGACTTGAACCATGCGCATCGCAATCATCGGCAGCGGTATCTCGGGACTGACGTGCGCCTACCTGTTGGCCCGCCAGCATCAGATTACGGTGTTCGAAGCTGACAACCGGATCGGCGGCCATACCCATACCGTGGATGTCGATTGGCAGGGCCGACGCTACGGCGTGGACACCGGTTTCATTGTTTACAACGACTGGACCTACCCGAACTTCATCCGCTTGCTGGACCAGTTGGGCGTGGCGTCGCGCCCGACGGAAATGAGTTTCTCGGTGCATGACCCAGCGTCCGGCCAGGAATACAAAGGGCACACCCTGGACAGCCTGTTCGCCCGCCGGCGCAACCTGTTGTCTCTGAGCTTCTGGGGCATGCTGCTGGATATTCTCAGGTTCAACCGCGAGGCGACTGCGGACCTCAAGGCGCAGCGTATCGACGGCGCCACTCGACTGGGTGATTACCTGCGCGACCGGCGCTACGGCCAACGCTTCATCGACCATTACATCGTGCCGATGGGCTCGGCGATCTGGTCGATGTCGCCGGCCGGAATGCTGGCGTTCCCGCTGCAATTCTTCGTGCGTTTCTGCCACAACCACGGCCTGCTGTCGGTCAACCAGCGTCCGCAATGGCGAGTGCTCGAAGGCGGTTCCCGCGCCTACATCGAGCCGTTGTGCGCCCGCTTTCGCCAACGCATCCATCTCGACTGTCCGGTGCAGCGGGTCAGCCGCGACGCCGACGGCGTGACCGTGCACAGCCATCGTGGCCCGGAGCGATTCGACAAGGTGGTATTCGCCTGCCACAGCGACCAGGCCCTGGCGCTGCTCGAAACCCCAAGCGTCGATGAAGTCGATGTGCTCGGTGCCCTGGCCTACGCCCACAACGAGGTGCTGCTGCACACCGACACTCGATTATTGCCACGGCGCCAGAACGCCTGGGCGAGCTGGAACTACCGTCTGGGCGGTCCGCCACAGGCACCTGCCGCATTGACCTACAACATGAACATTCTCCAGGGGTTCGATGCGCCGGTGACGTTCTGCGTGAGCCTGAACCAAAGCGCGTCGGTGGACCCGGCCAAGGTCCTCGCCCGCTTCGACTACGCCCACCCGCAATACAGCCTCGCCGGGATCGCCGCCCAGGCTCGGCAAAATGACCTGCAAGGACAGCAGCACAGCTATTTCTGCGGCGCCTACTGGGCCAATGGCTTCCATGAAGACGGCGTCGTCAGCGCGCTCGCCGTGGCGGAGCATTTCGGAGAAGTGCTTTGAACAGCAGCCTGTGTCACGGCTGGATCGATCATCGGCGCCATACGCCGCGCGTCCACGCGTTCCGGTATCCGATCGGCATGTTTTACCTCGATCTCGCCGAACAAGCGAGCCTGCTGAGACTGTCACGTTTACTGCGGCCATGGCGTGTGGCGCCGTTGTGCTGGCGTGAGCGTGACTACCTGCCGACCCTTACCCAAGCGGGCATCCCGCTGGTTCAAGCGGTGCGGGAAGTCGTAGGGCAAGCGCTGGGCTCCGTTCCTCAAGGCGCAATCCATCTGTTGACCCAACCACGCAGTTGGGGCCTGTCATTCAATCCGGTGAGTTTCTTCTTCTGCCATGACACTGCCGGGCGCCTGGCGGCAATTCTCTGTGAAGTGCGTAACACACCCTGGCGTGAGCGCCACCATTACGTGCTGCCGGTAACCCCCGGCGAGCCGCACCTGTTCCAGGTCGCCAAGGCGTTCCATGTTTCACCGTTCCTGCCACGGGACATGGACTACCGCATGCGCTTCCTGATCCAGGACTCGCACATCCGCGTGCACATGGAAAACTGGCGCGCCGGCCAAAAGGTGTTCGAGGCCGACCTCGCGCTGCAACGTCGCCCTCTCGACGCGCCAGCACTGCGTCGCTACGTGCTGGCGTTTCCGTGGATGAGCTTGCGCACCGTGAGCGCCATCTATTGGCAGGCCCTGCGCCTGCTCTTCAAACGCACGCCCCTGCACGATCATCAGGCCAGCGATGGCAGCCTGACTGTCGGCCAAACCGCCCATAAGGATCCAGACCATGTCCGAACCCACCCTGAGCGTCACTAAGGCCAGCGGCGGCTGCCCGTTGAGCGGCGGCCTGTTCAAACAGGCCGTGTTCGCACAACTGCGCCGCCTGCGTCACGGCCACCTGCGCCTCATGCTGGATGGCGAGCCGTTGAGCTTTGGCGACGTGTCCAGCCCTTTGGTGGCCGAGGCCGAGATACTGGACGGTGCCGTCTGGGGCATGGTCGCCGGCAATGGTTCGATCGGTGCCGGCGAGGCGTATATCCACGGCTACTGGCGCAGCAACGACCTCACCGCCGTCACTCGCCTGTTCGTCGCCAATCTTGACGTGCTCGATGCCATGGACAGCGGCCTGGCACGCCTGGGCCGGCCTTTGCTGCGCGGCTTGCACTGGCTCAATCGCAACAATCGCAAGGGCTCGCGGCGCAACATCATGGCCCATTACGACCTGGGCAACGAGCTGTTCGAACGCTTGCTAGATCCAACGATGATGTATTCGGCGGCCATGTTCGAACATGCCGAACAAAGCCTCGAACAGGCCCAGGTCAACAAGCTCGAACGCATCTGCCAGAAGCTTGATCTGCGACCCGGCGACCATCTGCTGGAGATCGGCACCGGTTGGGGCAGCCTGGCCATCCATGCGGCTACCCATTACGGCTGCAAAGTCACCACCACGACACTTTCCAAAGAGCAGTACGCGCATACCTGTCAACGTGTCGCGGCGCTGGGCCTGCAACAACGCATCGAAGTGCTGTGCCAGGATTACCGCGACCTGGAGGGACGCTTCGATAAATTGGTGTCCATCGAGATGATCGAAGCAGTCGGCCATCGCTACCTGCCCGAGTATTTCCGCCGCTGCGCCGCGCTGCTCAAGGACGACGGCCTGATGCTGATCCAGGCCATCACCATTCGCGACCAACGCTACGACCAGGCCCGGCGCTCGGTGGATTTCATCCAGCGGCACATCTTTCCCGGTGGGGCGCTTCCGTCCCTGTCGATGCTGCTCAAGACCGCCAGTGCCCAGACCCCGCTCAACTTGCTGCACCTGGAAGATTTTGGCGCGCATTACGCCCGCACCCTGCGCCACTGGCACGACAACTTCCGGCAGTCGCGCCAGGCCCTGCTGGCGTTGGGTTATGACGAGACGTTCCAGCGCCTTTGGGAGTTTTACCTGTGCTATTGCGAGGGCGGGTTCCAGGAGCGTGCCATTGGCGTCGCGCAACTGCTGTTCGCCGCCCCCGGGGCCCGCCCCGCGCCCTTGCTGGAACAGCGTCAAGCATGATCAGTCGCACCGCGCTGATTGCCAATGCGCTCTGGCTGCAATTGGGCTGGTGGGCGTGTGTACTGGGTGCGCACCAGCCGGCATGGCTTGCTGCCGTGGTGGTTGGATTGCTCGCTCACCTACTGTTGTGCCCCGACCCGAAGGCCGAGCGCCGGGCGATGCTGCGTGTCGGTGTGAGCGGTATGTTGCTGGATGGGAGCCTGGGGATCTTGGGCCTGTTCGAATTCGCTGAAAGCCCGTTGCCGCTGTGGCTGGCGCTGCTCTGGCTGGTTTTTGCCAGCGGGCTGCGCCACGGCCTGGCATGGGCTGGAAAAAAGCTGTGGCTTGGCGCCCTCGCGGGCGCAGTCGGCGGCCCCCTCGCCTACTGCGCGGGCGCACCACTGGCGGGTGTTTCACTGCCGCTGGGGATGCTCGGCACCGCGCTGGTGCTGGCGCCGCTATGGGCGATAGGGCTGCCGCTGGCCGTACGCCTGGCCGACGCCCAGTAGCCACGGCATCGGTCTGTCTACCAAGGCTCATCCAGGAAAAGCGGCAGGCGCAGCGGCTCGATCAGCCCTTCACGCTGGCCGCACATTTCATCATGGACAACCTGTTGAATCAGCGTACAGGGCAGGCGCGGCACATCGCGCAACAGCTCCCGCAGATGCGTGGTGGAGCGAACTCGAAACGAATGTCCCGACTCGTCAAGCAACGTGAACACTTCCCGGTCCAATCGGACACGTAGAAGGTAGATTCCGCCTTCCAGTGAGAGCAATTCCAACTCGACGATCCGACCCTCGACGGCCAGTTGGAGCAGTTCTTTCAAAGTCATGGCATGTCCCCCGCCTGGCGACGGAAGAACAGCGTCACTTGTCCCAATTCGATGCCGGCTTTGCTCATGCTGGAGCGGTTGATCAGCGTGTCCTCGTCCATAAGGTACATCCAGTCGTCAAACGTCACCTCGTAAGTGGAATCGTCCACTTGCAGGTTCAGTCGATAGCGCCAGCGCAGCGCATTGCCCGCCACCTCCCCTAACGCCTCGCCAATTACATCGTCGGCGCGACCACTCCAAAGGCCCGGGCCGGTTGGCGTCAATGTCCAGACCCTACGCTGCCGGCTTCCATCGCTGTAGAGAAAACGCTCGTCGAGTATCAGTCGATCGCCCTCGCGGCGGCTGGAAATATCCACTTCGAAACGCTTGATCACTTCGCCCGAGCGCTTCTGATAGATGCCCCAGGCCTTGACGGGTTTGCTGAAGAAACGCTCCAGGTCGAGTTGCGGTTGCTGGTCGGCATAGCGGCCTACGTTGACATTGCCGCAACTGGTCAGGCCCATCACCAGCAACAAGATGGCCAGCAGACGGATCATGGCGTGCTCCTTTTTGCGTTTGACGTATCGAGCCCCAGCAATCGTTGGCGCAACTCGGGATGACGCGTGCGCGGATCGAGCCAGATCGAGAAAAAACATCGGGAGAACAGCGTGTCGGCAATCTCGCGGGAAAGGCGTCCATCGACATAAAAGCGACTGCCTTGGCCGGGCAGGTACACGCCGGTGATGCGAGTGCCGGGTTGCACATCGACAAAGGCACCGCGCATCTGCGCCGCCCAGGCTTCCAGGCGCCCGGCATCCTGCACCGTGCCGGTGACGCGTTGCATTTCCTCAAGGCTGGTTTCGACCAGGTCCTGCTTGCTGATGCGGCGCCGATAATCGAGTTCAAGGGCAAAAGGCGTGTCCAGGCTCGGCTTGGACACGGTGCTCCAGAGCCGCGCCCGGTAGACGGCGAACCCGTACCAGCGAAAATCTGCCTCGCCGATCAGATCCGCTCCGGGCAAGGCCTCGCGCCAATCCGCCAAGGCATCACTGGCGTACAGCGCCAGCGCAAGGCTCATGGCACTTATCAAGCGGTGGCGGGCGGCTAAGGATCTGGGCATGGGCAAGCAACCGGTTTGCGAAGGCAAACCGATATTTGTACAACATCATAGTTTTGTACAGCTTTTTTGTAGGCAAATACCTTGGGATTTTCCCTAGACGCTTTCCGGTACATCAACCTGCAGCGGCACCACCCGCCTCGCCACCGGCCCTGCCAACGTGGCCGTCGCAGCCTCGACCAAGGCATCGACGGCCTCTTCCGCCAAGGCGATCACCGGATGGGAAAGTACTGCCTGGACCAACCCGGTCTTCAACGCGTCGCGGGTCAGCGGCGTGAGGTCATGGCACACCACCACGGGCAGGCGAAGCTGTTGTTCCTGAAGGCTACGCAGGGCGCGCAACACCCCGGCGATGCCGCCGCCAGCCACATAGAGCCCCGCCAGGTCGGGTTCTGCCGTGAGCAGGTCGAGCGTATTGCCATAAGCGAATTCATCGTCTTCCAGGGTCAGGCGCGAGGCGAGCAGTTCCCATTCACCGGACTGCTCCGCCAGGTAGCTGCGAAAGCTCAGTTCGCACAATTCCTGGCACTGGAAACGCTGGCTGCTGAGCATGACCGCCGCTGGACCGGGCTGCCTGGCGAGGCGGCTGATGAACCAGCCAGCCGTACGGCCTGTGAGGCGGTTGTCGAGGCCGGCGTAGCCGGTGCCGGCGCTGCTCGACAATTCCGACAGCAACGCTACCACCGATATGCCTGTCTCACGCAATTGGGCCACCGCCTCGCGCACCCTGGGGTGATCGACCGCCACCACGCCGAGGCCGTCCACCTGGTCGCGCAGGGCCAGGATGCGTTGCGCCACGTTGACGGGGTCGAGGTCGTCCAGGTAACCGATGACCACCCGAATGCGCGCTCGCGCGCAGGTGGCGGCGGCGTTTGACAGGGCGTGGGCCAGCCCTTGGTAGAACGGCACCCCGCTTTTCTGCAACAGGAAGCCCAAGCGCAAGGTGGGACGGTCGTTGAGCACCCGTTGCTCGATCACGGCCTTGGCATGAAAACCCAAGCGCCCGGCCGCCGCGGCGATGCGCTGGGCGGTGTCGGCGCGGACATCGGCGCGCAGGTTCAGAACTCGGTCGACGGTCGACAGGCTCACGCCGGCTTCCCGGGCGACGTCGGCCATGGTCGGTCGTAGTTTTCGGCGGGGTTGCTTTGACATGTCTTGACACCTCTTTCCGGCATCATGAGGGGTTTTGCCACATTAAGCCATCACCCCATGGCCCGCTCCCCGCCGAGGCAATAGCATCAGGGCAAGACAAAAACAACAACACCGCCGGAGTGCTTCCATGGCGATTCACATCTGCACGGCGCCCTGCTGCTGGGGCGTCGATGACATCAAGAACCCGTTCCTGCCGCCGTGGCAACGGGTGTTGGGCGAAGCCGCCGAGGCCGGTTATCGCGGCATCGAGTTGGGGCCTTGCGGCTATCTGCCGCTGGAGGCCGAGACCCTCAGCCCAGCGCTGTCGGAGCACGGCCTTCACATCGTCGCGGGGACGATTTTCGATGACTTGGTAAGTCCGGCCAACCTGCCGGAGTTGCTGCGCCAGGCCCACGCCATTTGCGGATTGCTCAAACAGTTGCCGCCCATCGAACCACAACCCGGCCAACGCTTCGGTGGCCCCTACCTGGTGATCATCGACTGGGGCCACGAAGAACGCGACTACGCGGCCGGCCACTCGGACCGCGCGCCACGCCTGGACGACGCGCGCTGGAACGCCATGATGGCGCACATCCGCGCCGTCGCCGACATCGCCTGGCACGCCTACGGCATCCGTGCCGTCATCCATCCTCACGCGGGCGGCCACATCGAATTCGCCGATGAGCTGGCGCGGCTGGTGGATGATATTCCCCCCGACGTCGCCGGATTGTGCCTGGACACCGGGCACCTCTATTACGCAGGCATGGACCCCCTCGCATCGCTGCGTACCTACGCTCATCGCGTGGATTACCTGCACTTCAAGGACATCGACCCGGCGGTCTTCGACCAGGTGTTGAACGAACGCATCCGCTTCTTCGCAGCCTGCGCCCGGGGCGTGATGTGCCCGATCGGGCGTGGCGTCATCGATTACCCGGCGTTGCATCGCCTCCTACATGAGCTCGGTTACCAAGGCTGCATCACCGTCGAACAGGAACGCGACCCGCGCAATGCCGCCAGCAGCCTGGAAGACGTGGCGGCCAGCCGCGCCTATCTATCCCGCATCGGTTTTTAAAGGAAAAGGAGTCCTCATGATCAATGGCAGCAACATCCTTGCACGCCCCCTCCGCTGGGCCATGGTCGGCGGCGGCGAACACAGCCAGATTGGCTACATCCACCGCTCGGCCGCCCTGCGCGACCGCAACTTCGAACTGGTTGCCGCCGCGCTGGACATCGACCCCGAGCGTGGCCGGGCCTTCGGCCAACGGCTGGGGATCGACCCGGCGCGCTGTTATCCGGACTACCTGAGCCTGTTCGAGCTGGAAGCGCAGCGGCCCGACGGCATCGAGGCGGTGTCGATCGCCACCCCCAACGGCACGCATTACGCCATTACCCGCGCAGCCCTTGAAGCCGGCTTGCATGTGGTCTGCGAAAAACCGCTGTGCTTCACCCTCGACGAGGCCGAGGCGCTGCGGGACCTGGCGAAATCCAAGGGCCGCATCGTCGGCCTGACCTACGGCTATGCCGGGCACCAGTTGATTGAGCAGGCGCGGGCGATGATCGCCGCCCACGAGCTGGGGGAGATTCGCATGGTGCACATGCAGTTCGCCCACGGTTTCCATAGCGCACCGGTAGAGGCGCAGAACCAGGCGACGCAATGGCGCGTCGACCCGCGCCAGGCAGGGCCCAGTTATGTGTTGGGCGACGTGGGCACGCATCCGCTGTACCTGTCCAAAGTCATGTTGCCCGCCTTCAAGATCAAGCGCCTGATGTGCAGCCGGCAAAGCTTCGTCGCCAGCCGCGCCCCGCTGGAGGACAACGCCTACACCTTGATGGAATACGAAAGCGGCGCGATGGGCATGGTCTGGTCCAGCGCGGTGAACGCCGGTTCCATGCACGGCCAGAAGGTCCGCGTGATCGGGTCCCGGGCGAGCCTGGAATGGTGGGACGAACGCCCGAACCAGCTGAGTTTCGAAATCCAGGGCCAACCCGCGCAAACCCTCGAGCGCGGCATGGGCTACTTGCATCCCGACGCGCTGCAAGACGATCGCATCGGTGGCGGCCACCCCGAAGGGCTGTTCGAAGGCTGGTCCAACCTCTATCGCCGCTTCGCCCTCGCCATGGACGCCGCCAACCGTGGCGACACCGAGACGCTGGCCGCGCTGCGCTACCCCGACATCGACGCTGGCGTGGACGGCGTGCGCTGGGTCGAGCGTTGCGTGGAATCGGCTGACAACGATTCAACCTGGGTCGCCTACTAACCCGCTGCGAGAGAATTCCTGTGGCGAGGGAGCTTGCTCCCGCTGGGGCGCGAAGCGGCCCCTTTTTTGGGACTGCTGCGCAGTCCAGCGGGAGCAAGCTCCCTCGCCACGGTCATGAACGTTCCCCAAGGAGAACAACAATGAAAATCGCCCTCGATCCCTACATGCACCGCCACCTGAGCCTGCCGGACCTCTGCCGCAAGACCGCCGAGCTCGGCTACGAATACCTCGAGCTGTCGCCACGGGAAGATTTCCTGCCGTGGTGGGTTCGCCCGCGGGCCCACAAGGAACGCATCGCCGAATTCAAGAAGGCCCTGCGCGACCACGATTTGCAACTGGCTTCGCTGCTACCCATGTACCGCTGGGCCAGCCCGCACGAGGACGAGCGCCGGGCTGCGGTGAACTATTGGAAGGAAGCGATCCAGGTCGCCGTGGAGATGGGCTGCACCACGATGAACTCGGAATTCGGCCGCGGACCGTCGCCGGATCGCGGGCATAAGGTCAGTTGCTGTGGCGGCGTGCACAGCCATGAGTCGAGCGAAGCGGCCTGGTGGCGTTCGATGGAGGAATTGGTGCCGATCCTCGAATCCGAAGGCGTCACGCTCAACGTCGAGCCCCATCCGGAGGACTGGTGCGAGACGCTGCACCCGGCCCTGGACATGCTCAAGACCATTGGCTCGGACAACGTCAAGTTCCTCTACTGCACGCCCCACACCTTCTACTTCGGCGACGACATGAAAGCCATGATCGCCGAAGCCGGGCCGATGATTGCCCACGTGCACATCGCCGACACCTACAACCACAAGGCCTCGTCCGGCCTGCGCTACATCGTCAACCCGCCCGGCGCCAAAGTGACGGTGCACCAGCACATGGACATGCACCAGGGCGAGATCGACTGGGACCTGTTCTTTGGCGAGCTGGCCAAGACCGGCTTCGATGGCATCGTCACCGCGTGCGTGTTCGGCTGGGAGGAACGCGCGGATGAATCCGGGCGCTTCATGCGCCAGGAAATCCAGGCCTACGTCGATAAGTATTTCAGGTAAACCCGCTCGTCACGGCAGCAACGGCACGATCCGCGGCTCGATCGCCTGTTCGCTGATCTCCAGCAGCGCCAGCGTCACCGGCAGCTTGAAACGCCGCCGGCCGGCGCTGCCAGGGTTGAGGTAGAGCCGCTCGCCGCGCCATTCGATCAACGGTTTGTGGGAGTGGCCGGTGACCACCAGTCTTACGTCCGGGCCAAGGGGCGTCGGCACGTCGGCGATGTCATGGACCAACAGCACTTGCCATCCGCCGAGGTCGAACTGCAGGCAATCGGCGATGTGCCCTGCCCAATCGGCCCCCAGATCATTGTTTCCCCGCACCACATGCAGCTCGGCGATGGCGGACAATGCCTCCAGAATCTGCGGGCTGCCTATATCACCGGCATGAATGATCCGCTCGCAGCCTTGCAGCGCCGCAAGCGCTTCGGGGCGCAGCAGGCCGTGGGTATCGGAAATGACGCCAACTTTCATGAACCTTCCTCCTGCGGCGTGTGTCGTGGGCTATATCTATCTCGTCGCAGTTAGCTAACGTGCTGAAATCGAATAGGATAGGCTCCGCGCTGAAAGCCGCGAACCTGTCGTGGAAAGGATATGTGAATGCTCGGATGCAAGCAGCCAGAGCCAAAAATCGAAAGCCCCGATGAAGCCTTCTCCCAGCAGGCTGTGCGAGCCGGGGCGGCGTTTCGGTTGACCGTCAGTTTCATGCTCGTGGTCATCATCGCCTTCCTGGCCGTCGAAGGCTGGCGAACATGGCGTGATTATCGCGCGGCCTTTGCCTCTGCGCGCGATTCGGTCACCAACCTGGCACGGGCAACCGCCCAACACGCCGAAGACACCATCCGACAAGTCGACGTGGTGACCGCCGCCCTCGCCGAACGCGTGGAAGGCGATGGTCTGCAAAACATGGACATCCCGCGCATCCATAGGCTGCTGGTGCAACAGGCCGCGATCATGCCGCAGTTGCACGGGCTGTTCATCTATGGCCCGGATGGCCAATGGCTGGCGACGGACAAGGAGGTGATCCCGGAAACGGCGAACAACGCCGACCGCGACTATTTCCAGTACCACCGCACCCACGACGACCGGGGCGTACGCATCGGCGAGGTGATCAACAGCCGCTCCACCAATGATTTGATCATTCCAGTCTCCAGGCGCCTGAACAACCCCGACGGTTCGTTCGCGGGCGTGCTGCTCGGGACCGTCAAGGTCAGCTATTTCGTCGATTACTACGGTGATTTCAAGATCGACGACAAGGGCGCGCTGGTCCTGGCGACACGCAGTGGAACGATCCTGGTGCGCCGGCCTTTCGTCGCCTCGGTGATCGGCAAGAGCTTGGTCAACAGCGTGATTTTCCGGGAGCATTTGCCCACCTCCAACCAGGGCATCGCCGAAGCCAGGGCCGTCGTCGACGCCACCGAGCGCCTCTACGGCTATCGCGCCCTGACCACCTACCCCTTGGTGGTGGAGGCCGGCCTGTCCCGGGATTCAATCATCGGCCCCTGGCGTCGCGACCTGTTCAAGACCAGCCTGGTGCTGGTGTTCCTGATCTCGGTGCTGGTGGCTTTCGGTCTCATCGTGCTGAGCCAGTTGCGCTATCGCATGACCATGGAAAAGCAGATCCGCAGCGCCCACCAGGCCATGCGCGAAATGGCGCTGACCGACAGCCTGACCGGGCTGGGCAATCGTCGGCGGCTGGACATTGCCCTGGCCGATGAGCTGCGCCTGGCCAAGCGCCAGGGTTCGTCCCTGGCCCTGATCATGCTCGACGTCGATTACTTCAAGCGCTTCAACGACCGCTACGGCCACGCCGCCGGTGACGACTGCCTGCGGGCCATTGCCGGCGCGATCGGGCAGACGATCAAGCGACCGGGTGACCTGGCGGTCCGCTACGGCGGCGAGGAGTTCACCGTGTTGCTGCCCAACACGGACAGCCCTGGCGCCGCCAAGGTCGCGCAGCAAATCCTCGAAGCCGTCCGGGCCTTGAACATCGAGCATGGCGATCATCCCTTGGGGATCGTGACCATCAGCGCCGGCATCACCACCTGCCAGCCAAGCAACGAGGACGCGACCCCGGCCATGCTGATCAAGGCCGCAGACGCGTTTTTGTACCTGGCGAAGAACACCGGGCGAAACCGCTGGTGCAGTGCCGGTGCTTCCCGGCCCTGACGCGGCGATCAACCGCATATCGCCTCATATCACCCAATGTCGGGTTGCGCAGGTGCCGATCCGGCGCCTGGCGGCTACAATGCGCGCTTCGACCGTGACCAGCCTGACTAAAAAAACATGTCCTTGCCTAAACATCATCTGGAATTGCTCAGCCCCGCCCGCGACGTGACCATCGCCCGCGAGGCCATCCTGCATGGCGCCGATGCCGTGTACATCGGTGGCCCGAGTTTCGGCGCGCGTCACAACGCCTGCAACGAGGTGAGCGATATCGCCCAGTTGGTGGAGTTCGCCCACCGCTACCACGCCCGGGTGTTCACCACGATCAACACGATCCTGCACGACAACGAGCTGGAGCCGGCCCGCCAGTTGATCCACCAGCTCTATGACGCCGGCGTCGATGCCCTGATCGTCCAGGACCTGGGCGTGATGGAACTGGACATCCCGCCGATCGAGCTGCACGCCAGCACCCAGACCGACATTCGCACCCTCGCCCGGGCGAAATTCCTCGACCAGGCCGGTTTCTCGCAACTGGTATTGGCCCGTGAGCTGAACCTGCAGGAAATCCGCGCCATCGCCGACGAGACCGACGCGGCCATCGAGTTCTTCATCCACGGCGCGCTGTGCGTGGCGTTTTCCGGGCAGTGCAACATCTCCCACGCGCAAAACGGCCGTAGCGCCAACCGAGGCGATTGCTCCCAGGCCTGCCGCCTGCCCTATACCCTGAAAGATGATCAGGGCCGGGTGGTCGCCTACGAGAAACACCTGCTGTCGATGAAAGACAACAACCAGAGCGCCAACATCCGCGCCCTGGTGGAGGCTGGCGTACGCTCGTTCAAGATCGAGGGTCGCTACAAGGATGCGGCCTATGTGAAGAACATCACCGCCTATTATCGCCAGCGCCTGGACGATGTACTCGAAGACCGCCCCGACCTGGCCCGCGCCTCCAGTGGCCGCATCGCGCATTTCTTCGTGCCGGACCCGGACAAGACCTTCCACCGTGGCAGCACTGACTATTTCGTCAGCGAGCGCAAGATCGACATCGGCGCCTTCGATTCGCCGACGTTCACCGGCGTACCGGTGGGCGTGGTGGAGAAAGTCGGCAAGCGTGACCTGCAAGTGGTGACCTCTGACCCGCTGTCCAACGGCGACGGCCTCAACGTGCTGGTCAAGCGCGAAGTGGTGGGTTTCCGGGCCAACATCGCCGAACCCAAGGGCGAGTTCCTCGATGACGAAGGCCAGAAGCGCTACCGCTACCGCGTCGAGCCCAACGAAATGCCGGCCGGCATGTACCAATTGCGCCCCAATCATCCGCTGAGCCGCAACCTCGATCACAACTGGCAGCAAGCGTTGCTCAAGACCTCCGCCGAGCGCCGGGTGGGCCTGGCCTGGGTCGCACAGTTGCGTGAAGAGCGCCTGGCGCTGACCGCCACCAGCGAAGAAGGCATCAGCGCCAGCGTGGCCCTCGACGGTCCCTTCGGCCTGGCGAACAAGCCGGAGCAAGCCCTGGAACAATTGCAGGACCTGCTCGGCCAACTGGGCACCACCGAGTATCACGCCACGTCGATCAAGCTGGACGCGCCCCAGGCGTTTTTCATTCCCAACTCCCAGCTCAAGGCGCTGCGCCGCGAGGTGATCGAAGCCCTGACCACGGCACGCGTCGCGGCGCACCCACGGGGCGGGCGCAAGGCCGAGACCACGCCGCCGCCGGTGTACCCGGAATCGCACCTGTCATTCCTGGCCAATGTCTACAACCAGAAGGCCCGGGACTTCTACCACCGCCACGGCGTCAAGCTGATCGACGCGGCGTTCGAAGCCCACGAGGAAACCGGCGAAGTGCCGGTGATGATCACCAAGCACTGCCTGCGTTTCTCATTCAACCTCTGCCCCAAGCAGGCCAAGGGCGTCACCGGCGTGCGCACCAAGGTTGCGCCGATGCAGTTGATTCACGGTGATGAAGTGCTGACGCTGAAGTTCGACTGCAAGCCCTGCGAGATGCACGTGGTCGGCAAGATCAAGGGGCACATCCTCGACCTGCCGCTGCCGGGCAGCACCGCGCAGCCGGTGGTGGGGCATATCAGCCCGGAAGATTTGCTCAAGACGATTCCGCGCGGGACGCATTGATCGGCGGGTCAGTTACCTCTCGGTTGAATGGACCGACGTCTTCGCGAGCAAGCCCGCTCCCACAGTAAGTGCTGCTACTCAGCCGCCTCTGCTGATCTTTTGTGGGAGCGGGCTTGCTCGCGAAGGCGATATTCCAGCCGCCGGAAAAGTTGGATCAGACGCGGCGCAGGGATTTTTCATTTCTGCGCCGTTTGCGCTTTTCCGGGCGACATATTCCGTTCAAGGGGCTCCCCCAATCCGCGTTCATGATGCTAGGTTGTAAGTGATTGTTTCATCTAACGACACTTTTCCCCTGCAAAGGAATGCCTGCCACCATGAACTTCCCGTTCAAGCGTCTTGCTATCGCCACCCTCGTCCTGTCCACCCTCGCCTCCCTGCCGTTATCGGCCAATGCCAACATCACCGCGCAACAAAGCGCGGACTTCGTCAAAGCATTCAGCGATACCTCGGTCAGCGATTTCCGCCAGTTCCTGGCAAGCGTCGCCAAGAGTGACCTGGCCAAGTCCGCCAACCTCAGCCCCGCTATCAGCGCTTTCCAAGACAACAAAACCCTGTCCGCCGAGCAACAGAACGAGATCCATCGGCTGCTGGGTCTCTACGCCCGGGTGAAGTACGGCAAGGCCGCCACCGAGACCTTGCGCCAGTTGGTGGAAATCCCGACCTATCGCAAGGACGGCGTGGCCCAGCATGAAAACCCGGAATTCCTGAAGATCGCCGACAAGATCAAGAGCCTGGCCAACGACTTCAACCTGAACTTCCGCAACATCGACAACCGCGTCTATGAGATTTCCCTCGAAGGCAGCGGCGACGAAGTCGTGGGCATTCACGCCCATGCCGACGTGGTGCCGGTGACGCCGGAAAACTGGGTGCTCAAGGACGGCACCAAGCTTGATCCGTTCAAGGTCACCCTGGTGGGCGATCGCATGTACGGTCGCGGCACCGAGGACGACAAGAACGGCATCGTCGTGGCGCTCTACGCCATGAAGATCATCAAGGAAGAAAAACTGCCGCTGGCGCGTCACTTCAAGCTGCTGGTCGACACCACCGAAGAAACCACCGGCGATGCCATTCCCTATTATTTCGAGCGCAACCCGACGCCCAATTACAACCTGGCGCTGGATGGCAGCTACCCGGTGGTGATCGCCGAGAAAGGCTATGGCACGGTCATGGCCAATTTCCCGCGTCGCGCGGGCCAGGGCAAAGGCGCCGAGATCACCGGGCTGACCGGCGGCATGGCGACCAACCAGATCCCATCGACTTCAGTCGCGACATTCGCCACCGACAAGCCCGCCGAACTGGCCGCCAGCCTGCGCAAGGCCGGCACCGACTACGCCAAGGCCAATGGCGGCGACTTTGAGGTAAAAAGCGAGGTGGACGGCAAGACGGTCAAGCTGACCTTCACTGGCGTTTCCGCCCACTCCTCCGAGCCTGAGTCAGGCGTCAACCCGGTGGCCAGGATGCTGGTGTTCATCAACGGCCTCGACGGCAAGGTCGCGCTCAAGCACAACCACATCACCGACTCCGCCCGCTATGCCACTGACAATTGGGGCCTGGATTACCTGGGCAAGAAACTGGGCATCGGCTTCTCCGACGCATTCATGGGCCCGCTGACCGCCTCCCTGACCTACGTCGGGATGGATGACAAGACCTTCAAGCTGGCCGTGAACCTGCGGGTGCCCGTGGGCAAGCCGACCGAGACGCTGAAGACGGAGATCAACGACAAGCTTTCCGCCTGGGCCAAGAAGTCCAAGGTCGCGGTGGCCTTCGATAACTCTATCGACGAACCGATGTACCGCAACCCCGAAGGCGAATGGGTCAAGGCGCTGCTGGCCGTGGCCACCGAGAACCTGGGCATGGCGCATAAGTTCGGCACCTCCGCTGGCGCCACGTCGGTCCATGACTTGCCGAACGGCGTGCAATTCGGCCTGGCCATGCCCGATGTGAAGTACACCGGTCACAACGACAACGAGTTCAAGACCGTGGAGCAGTTCCTGCTGGACCTGCAGGTCGTGACCGAAATGATGGGGCGGATCGGGCAGTTGCCGAAGCTCTAACTACTCCTGCCCAGCAATGCTATCTGAAGTTTGCGGGTTCTAATGTGGCGAGGGGATTTAGCGAAACGTCGCACCGCCCCGCTGGGCTGCGCAGCGGCCCCAAGATATTGCGGTCGCTGCGCAACCGAGCGGGGATAAATCCCCTCGCCACAGGTTATTCATTATTTCAGATGATCAGCGGTTTCATCCGGTGCCTTGTCCGTCACATCCACCACGTCTATCCCCCAATCCCCATGCAGGTACCAATCCTCGCCGATCATCTCCGCCGGGTGCATCGTGCGGTCGGCGCCGTTGCCGCACGCCAGCGCGGTCGACGCGCAGTAACGGTCGCACCCCCAACAAATGCGCTCGGGATGTTTGGGACTGATGGGAAAGGGCTTTGCCATGACGACCCCGCATGCCGGATGGATGTACCCCACCCTACCCTGGCGCCGCGCGGCGTCCCTTGATTCCGGTCAAGAACAGCGATCCGGGGAAAATCACGCTGAAAATTGACAAGAATCATTATTATTCGCAGCGAAGCTTCCTAGACTCGGCGCCATCACTTAGCCAACCAGGAAGTCATCATGCGCACACTCGCTCCCCTGTCCCTCGCCCTGTTGTGTCTCGCACCGCTGGCCCAGGCCAAGGAATACCCCATCGGCGAACCGCAACTGTGCCCTGGGCTTGAAGTCGGCGCGGTGTACCTGCAACCGATCGAAATGGCCCCCGCCGGCATGATGCGCGCCACCGCCGATTCCGATGTGCACCTGGAGGCCGACATTCGCGCCACGGCGGACAACCAGCAGGGCTTCCAGGAAGGCAGCTTCGTGCCCTATCTCAACGTCTCGTTCCAGTTGAAGAAACAAGGCAACGACACCGAGCTCAAGGGCGATTTCCACGCCATGGTCGCCAACGACGGACCGCACTACGGCGATAACGTGAAGCTGCTCGGCCCCGGCAAATACCAACTGACCTTCACCGTACTGCCGCCGGCTGGCCACGCATCCCTCGGCCGTCACACCGACAAGGAAACCGGCGTGGCGCCGTGGTTCGAGCGCTGTGAGCTGCGTTACGAATTCGTCTACGCCGGGATCGGAAAAAAAGGCGGGTACTGAAGATGAGTTGCCGATTCATCTGGCTGATGCTGGCCGGCCTGTCGCTGCCATCGATCGCCGAGGCCGAACTGCTCACTTACGAGCTGAGCATGCGCGACGGGCAGTTCACCCCGCCGCAGCTTGAAGTGCCGGCCGGCCAGCGTTTCAAGATCGTGCTGAAGAACATCGGCCAAGGCCCGGCGGAATTCGAAAGCACGCCGCTACGGGTCGAGAAGGTCCTGTCCCCCGGCGTGACCAGCTTCGTGGTGATCCACCCGCTGCGCCCCGGCCGTTACCCGTTCTTCGATGAATTCAACCCGCAGTTACCCGAGGGCAGCATTCTCGCCCGCTAATCCTCAGGAGAGGTTCGAATGACGCAATCGATATTCATTGTCTGGCGCGAAAGCGTCGAGGCCTTGCTGGTGATCGGCATTCTCCAGGCCTGGGTGAGCCGCCAGCAGCAGGCCGACCGACTGCTGCGCTACGTTTGGAGTGGCGCGGCCCTCGGCCTGTTGCTGTCGGGCGTGCTGGCCGGTTTGATCCTGTTGGCCGGCGAAGCCATGAGCGGCGGCGCCAACGAGTGGTTCCAGGCGTCGTTGGCGCTGGTCGCCAGTCTGCTGATCGTGCAAATGGTCGGCTGGGTGCATCGCAACGCCGGCACGCTCAAGCATGACCTCACGCGTCAGGCCGACCAACGCCTGGGGCGCCAGGGTGGGATGGGGCTGCTGGTGCTGGCGTTGCTTGCCGTCAGCCGCGAAGGCAGCGAAACCGTGGTCTTTCTCTACGGCGCCGGCGCCCGGCTGGAAGGTCCTTCACTGGGGTTGTTCGCGGTCGGCGCGGTGGCCGGATTGGTCTTGTCGCTGCTGACCGTTTCCCTGCTCCACGGCAGCCGCCGATTCATCTCGTGGCCGCGCTTCTTCGCCATCAGCGAAGCGATCCTGCTGCTGTTGGGCTCGGCGCTTCTGGTCAGCGGTGTCGAGCGGATCGGCGGGCAACTGTTGGCGATGGATTGGCCGGAGGCGGTGTATCGCGCCATCGGCGATGCGCTGTGGGACAGCAGCGCCGTGCTGGACGACGGCCATGGCTTGGGCGCTTTTCTCGCCGACTTCACCGGTTATCGCGCCAGCCCCAGCCTGCTGACGTTGCTGGTGTGGCTCGGTTATTGGCTGGCCGTCGCCGGTTGGCTGCGGCCACGCAGCAAGGTGGAAAACCTGCCATGCCCGACCTGAACCCGGCGCTCCAGCGCCTCGGCGACGGCATGCGCCGCCATGGCGCGACCATCCGCACCGTGCAATGGGCGGTGGTGCTGTTCTACGCCGTGCTGTTGGTTCTCCCGGCGATGTTGCCGTTGCCGGACAGCCAGGCGCATCTCCTGGACAACTTGACGTTGTTGGCGCAGTTCCTGTTCTGGGGGATCTGGTGGCCGTTCGTGTTGCTGTCTATCGTCCTGTTCGGCCGGCTCTGGTGTGGCGTGCTGTGTCCCGAAGGCGCCTTGAGCGAATGGGCCAGCCGATACGGCCGTGGCCTCGGCGTGCCACGGGGATTGCGCTGGGCCGGTTGGCCGACCCTGGCGTTCTGCCTGACCACGCTCTACGGCCAGTTGATCAGCGTCTATGACTATGCCCAGGCGGCGCTGCTGATCCTCGGTGGCTCGACCGTCGCGGCGGTCGTCGTGGGATTGCTGTTCGCCCGTGGCAAACGGGTGTGGTGCCGTTACCTGTGCCCGGTCAGCGGCGTCTTTGCCCTGCTCGCCCGCCTCGCACCCGTGCACTTCCACGTGGATGAAAAACGCTGGCTGGAAAACCCGGCGCCGCGCCGCCCGCCGCCCAACTGCGCGCCTTTGCTCGACATCCGCCGGATGCGCGGCGCCGCCGATTGCCATGCCTGTGGCCGTTGCAGCGGCCAGCGCGACGCGGTGCGGCTGATCGCCCGCTCCAGCAATCAGGAAATCCTCCAGGCCACCCCAACCACGGTCTCGCCTTGGGATGTGCGCTTGCTGTTCTTCGGGGTCATTGGCCTGGCGATGGGCGCGTTCCAGTGGACCGTCAGCCCTTGGTTCATCGCCTTGAAACAGGGGTTGGCCCAATGGCTGGTGTCGCACGACGTGACCTGGCCGTTGATGGACAACGCGCCGTGGTGGTTGCTGACGCACTATCCGCGGCTCAACGACAGTTTCAGTTGGCTGGACGGTTTTTGCATCGTCGCCTATCTGGGCATGAGTGCGTTGCTGATGGGCACTGCGTTGATGCTACTGATGCGCCTGGCGGCCCGACTCTCGGGTGATGCTGCACAGTATTGGCCCTTGGCCATCACCCTGGTGCCCCTCGGCGGTGCAGGGTTGTTCCTCGGCCTGTCGGCCACCACGGTGAAGCTGTTGCGCTACGAAGGGTTGTTGCTGGAATGGGTTCAGCCAGCCCGGGCGATGCTACTGGTCGCGGCCATCGGCTGGAGCTTGCTGCTGGGCTGGAAAGTGCTCGGCCGCGACGGCGCCGGGCCGATCCGGCGGCTGCCCGCCATGGCCTGCCTGGTGCTGGCGAGCGGCTTGGTGGGATACGGTTGGTGGTTGCAGTTCTGGGGGTGGTAACACGAAGCCACCAACGTCCCCTGTGGGAGCGGGCTTGCTCGCGAAGGCGTCGGCACATCCAACTCCGATGCAAACTGACCCACCGCCTTCGCGAGCAAGCTCGCTCCCACAGGGATTCGCGGCGTCCACCATGTCCAGGCTCAAACACAAATCCAATGTGGGAGCGGGCTTGCTCGCGAAGGCGTCGGCACATCCAACCTAATTCAAACAGACCCACCGCCTTCGCGAGCAGGCTCGCTCCCACAGGGATTTGCGGCGTCCACCATGTCCAGACTCAAACACAAAGCCAATGTGGGCGCGAGCTTGCTCGCGAAGGCGTCGGCACATCCAACCTAATTCAAACAGACCCACCGCCTTCGCGAGCAGGCTCGCTCCCACAGGGATTTGCGGCGTCCACCATGTCCAGACTCAAACACAAAGCCAATGTGGGAGCGAGCTTGCTCGCGAAGGCGTCGGCACATTCAACCTTAATTCAAACAGACCCACCGCCTTCGCGAGCAAGCTCGCCCACAGGGATTCGCGGCGTCCACCATTTCCAGGCTCAAACACAAATCCAATGTGGGAGCGAGCTTGCTCGCGAAGGCGTCGGCACATTCAAAACATGTGCAAACTGACCCACCGCTTTCGCGAGCAAGCTCGCCCACAGGGATTTGCGGCGTCCACCATTTCCAGGCTCAAACACAAAGCCAATGTGGGAGCGAGCTTGCTCGCGAAGGCCTCGGCACATTCAAAACATGTGCAAACTGACCCACCGCTTTCGCGAGCAAGCTCGCCCACAGGGATTTGCGGCGTCCACCATTTCCAGGCTCAAACACAAAGCCAATGTGGGAGCGAGCTTGCTCGCGAAGGCCTCGGCACATTCAAAACATGTGCAAACTGACCCACCGCTTTCGCGAGCAAGCCCGCTCCCACACAAGCTCGCTCTCACACAAGCCCGGTGCTACAAGGGCTACACCTTGAACCGCGCCACCGTCTCATGCAGCGACCCGGCCATCTGCGCCAAATCCTGGCCCGCCGTGTCGGTATGACGCGCACCGAGCAGCACCTGCTCGGAGAGGTTGCGGATGCCCACCAGGTTGCGGTCCACCTCGCGGGCCACCAGCGCCTGTTGTTCCGTGGCGCTGGCGATCATCAGGTTGCGCTCGTTGATCTGCGAGATCGAGCGGGCGATTTCATCCAGTGCCTCGCCCGAGCGCTGGGCCACTTGCAGCGTGGTCCGCACCCGTTCGCTGTTGCCTTGCATGGCGCTGACGGCCTGCTCGCTGTCCTGGCGGATGTTGCCGATCATGTCTTCGATTTCCCGGGTCGAGTCCTGGGTGCGATGGGCCAGGGCGCGCACCTCGTCGGCCACCACCGCGAACCCGCGTCCGGCATCCCCGGCCCGGGCCGCTTCGATGGCCGCGTTGAGCGCCAGCAGGTTGGTCTGTTCGGCAATGCCACGGATGACGTCCAGCACCGAGCTGATGTCCTGGACGCGTCCCGCCAGTTGCTGGATTCGTCCCGAAGTGTCGCTCACGCCGTCGGCCAAGGCATGGATCGACGCCACGGTTTCCTGGACCTGCTCCCTGCCGCGCTGGGCGGTCTGCTCGGAGAGTCGCGAGGCTTCGCTGGTGCTCACGGCGTTGCGCGCCACTTCATCCACCGCCGCGGTCATCTGGTTCACCGCCGCCGCGGCCTGTTCGATTTCCTGGCCTTGCAACTGCAAGGTGCTGTTGGTCTGGCTGCTCACCGCGCTCAACTCCTCGGACGAACTGGCGACCCGATCCACCGACGCCGCAATCTGCCGGACCATCGTATTCAGGCTCTGCTGCATATCGTGCATGCTGCCCATGACGCTGTCGTTCGCCCCGATACCCACCGGCACCCGGATCGTCAGGTCGCCACGGGCGATGTGGCTCAGCACCCGCGCCGCATCATTGGGTTCGCCGCCGAGCGGACGGGTCACGCTGCGCGTCACCAGCAGCGCGACGGTGCTCACCACGGCCAGGCAAGCCAGCACCAACGCGAGCATGTTGCGTCGCGCCTCGCTATAGCGCGCCTGGGCCAGTTGTTCGCGCTCGCCAAAAATCCTGCCTTGCATCGCCATCATCACTTCAAGGCTCTTGTACACCTCAAGCTCCGCCGGGATCACGCCCTGCTTGAGCTGCGTCATCGCCTCGTCCGTCGCGCCCTGGCGGATCAGCGCCTGCACCTGGACGAACGCGGCCACGTAGGCTTCGCGGCGCTTCTTCAACTCGGCGTAGGCGGCCTTGCCTTCGGGTTGGTCGAACAGCGGCTCCAGCGTCGCAAAAGCCTGGGTGATGCGCTGGCGGGTGGTGTCGATGGATTGCTGGACCTGGGTGTTGTTCTTGTCGATCAACAGATCCCGAGTGTTCCTGGCGTTGTCGCGCACGCCCGTGGCGATGACCATGATCGGATCGATCTTCGGCCAATCCTGCCGGACGATCTGCACCGCCTGGTCACGCAGCATCGCCAAGTCGTTCAAGGCGTACAGTGCCAGGGCGATCAACGCCAGTGGCGCGATGGCAAAGCCGATCACGATACGTTGGGCAGTGGTGAATCTGGTCATGTCAAATGCTCCCTGTTCAACTACCTGCCGACTGGCAGCGCATTTGAAAACCATTGGAAAAAGTGTGGCCCGGACATCCCGGGCCGCTGTCGATGATGGATTCCCGCTGTCGCTCAACTGCGTAGAACGAACGAGGGAAACAACTCGCGCAGGGCGGCCCACAGCTCGGGCTGCAAGGCGTGTGCCGAAACGCTGGAAAGGTGGGGGTCGAGCATCCGCGCAGTGCGTACCAACTGCACGGCAAAACGACTGACGCCCCGCTCGCTCAAGCGGCGGGCCAGGGCCAGCAGTCGGTCGGGGTCGAACAGGTGCCAATGCACGGTGGTCCGGCATTCATAGTCCACGCCGCTGTCCAGCAGATGGTCGAGGCTGCGCCAGTTCGCCGCGCCGCTGCCTTCGACCCGGGTCACGTCCAGGGCGTCCTCGGGCAAGGCCTTGATGTCGAAGCCGACCCAATCGGCCTGTCCGACCACCTTGGCGAAAGCCGCTGGCTTGATACCGGCGCTGTGCAGGCCGATGCGAAAACCCATCTGCCGCACTTCGTCCATGGCCGCAGCCAGGCCGTCCTGCAAGGTCGGCTCGCCGCCACTGAACACCACGGCGTCGAGCAGATCCTGGCGACGTTGGAGGAACGCCAGCACCCGACACCAATCCACTTCCTCGCTGCCGCGCGGCGGGATCAGTTGCGGGTTATGGCAATAACGACAACGCCAGGCACAACCCTGGCAGAACAGTACGCAGGCCAGTTGGCCGGGATAATCGAGGGTGGTCAGGGGCACCATGCCCCCGACCCGTAGCACTCGACTCATGGACGCCCGGCCGCGCGTTCGGTGAAGTGCACCCGCTCGCGGTGTTCGGATTGCTTGCCCGGGTTGAAGGCCGCCACCGGGCGGTGATAGCCCATGACTCGGGTCCAGACTTCGCAACGTTGACGCTGTGCCTGTGGAATCGTTTGTACTGCGCTCATGGATAAAGCTCCTTGCGGTCGATGGATTCAGTGAACGGTGCCTTGGTGCTGTTGTTGCAACAGCAAGGCCTCGTCGCATTTCGGGCAGAACTCGTGTTCGCCGGCCAGGTAGCCGTGCACCGGGCAGATGGAGAAGGTCGGCGTGATGGTCAGGTACGGCAGGCGGAAACGCCCCAGCGCCTTGCGCACCAGTTGCTTGCAGGCCTGGGTCGAGGAAATCTGCTCGGCCATGTACAGGTGCAACACGGTGCCGCCGGTGTACTTGCATTGCAGCTCGTCTTGCAGCTCCAGGGCTTCGAACGGATCCTCGGTGAAGCCCACCGGCAACTGCGACGAGTTGGTGTAGTAAGGCGCGACCGGGCTGCCGGCCTGAAGGATGTCGGGATAGCGCTTGAGGTCTTCCTTGGCGAAGCGATATGTGGTGCCTTCGGCGGGCGTGGCTTCGAGGTTGTAGAGGTGGCCGGTTTCCTCTTGGAAACGCAGCAATGTGGCGCGCACGTGGTCCAGTAGTTTCAGCGCGAAGGCCCGGCCCTGTTCGGTGTGCAGGCCCTCCTGGTCATCAGTGAAATTGCGCAGCATTTCGTGCAGGCCGTTCACGCCGATGGTGGAAAAGTGATTGCGCAAGGTGCCGAGGTAACGCTTGGTATACGGGTACAAACCGGCATCCATGTGATGCTGGATGACCTTGCGCTTGACCTCCAGGCTCTCCTTCGCCAGTTCCATCAGGGTATCGATGCGTTGCAGCAGCCCGCTGGTGTTGCCTTTGTACAGGTAGCCCAGGCGCGCGCAGTTGATCGTCACCACGCCCAGGGACCCGGTCTGCTCCGCGGAGCCGAACAAGCCGCCACCGCGCTTGAGCAGCTCGCGCACGTCCAGTTGCAAGCGGCAGCACATCGACCGCACCTGGTTGGGTTGCATGTCCGAATTGAGGAAGTTCTGGAAATACGGCAGGCCATAGCGGGCCGTCATCTCGAACAAGCGGTCGGCGTTCTCGCTGTCCCAGGGGAAATCATGGGTGATGTTGTAGGTCGGGATCGGGAAGGTGAACACCCTGCCCTTCGCGTCGCCAGCCTGCATCACCTCGATATAGGCGCGGTTGATCAACTCCATTTCCGCTTGCAGGTCACCGTAGGCGAACGGCATTTCTTCGCCGCCGATCACCGGGATCTGTTCCCGCAGGTCCTGTGGGCAGACCCAGTCGAAGGTGAGGTTGGTGAACGGCGTTTGCGTGCCCCAGCGCGACGGTACGTTGAGGTTGTAGATGAATTCCTGCAGCGACTGACGGATGTCGTCGTAGCTGAGGTTGTCCTTGCGCACATAAGGCGCCAGGTAGGTGTCGAACGAACTGAACGCCTGGGCGCCGGCCCATTCGTTTTGCAGGGTGCCGAGGAAATTCACCATCTGCCCCAGGGCGCTGCTCAAATGTTTGGGCGGCCCGGCCTCGACCCGCCCGGGTACGCCGTTGAGGCCTTCGTGCAATAACGTGCGCAAGGACCAGCCGGCGCAATAGCCGGCGAGCATGTCCAGATCGTGGATATGCAGGTCCGCCTCGCGGTGCGCCTCGCCAATGGCTTGGCTGTAGACCTCGTCCAGCCAGTAGTTGGCGGTGACCTTGCCCGACACGTTGAGGATCAACCCGCCCAGGGAATAACCCTGGTTGGCGTTGGCCTGCACGCGCCAGTCTTCGCGATCGAGGTATTCGTTCATCGACGTGGCGACTTCCACCAGCGTGCGGCGATCCCGGCGCAGGCGTCCGTGCTGCTCGCGGTAGACGATGTAGGCGCGCATGGACAGGAAATACCCGGCGTCCATCAGCACGCGCTCGACGCGGTCCTGGATCTGCTCGACGTTCAAGCGTGTCTGCCCTTCCAACCTCGCCAAGACTGCCTCAAGCAAGCCTTCGGCCTCGGCTTCGGCGTATTCACCGGTGGCCTTGCCGGCGGCGATCAACGCCTGGCGGATCTTGTCCGCGTCAAAGGCGACCACACTGCCATCGCGCTTGTGCAAGCGGTTACACCCTACTGAGATCAACGTGCTCTGCATTTTCGCTCCAGACACTACATATAGGTGTTATTTATCTTTAAGACACAATATGCAGTGGAGGATACGTCTGAAGGGATTGCTTGAAATTGACTGATGTCAAGAAGGACCACAGCTTGGAAAGCTCTTTCGTGAGCACCGAAAACCGTGGCGAGGGGATTTATCCCCGCTGGGCTGCGCAGCAGCCCCTAAGCAGTCAACTTTAACCTGCCTGACACACTGGGTTGACTGCATTTAGGGCCGCTACGCGCCCCAGCGGGGATAAATCCCCTCGCCACAAAAGCCCGCCATCCTCAGCCACCGCTCATGTTCATGAACCGCACGATCTGCACTTCCCCGCCAGGGCTGAAGTCGTGCTGCAAGGGCTTGCCCTTGAGTGCCTGCTTGATCGATTGAACGATCGGCTGGTCATCCAACGGATACCGCCGCAACAAGCCCCGAAGATCCAGCGAGTTCTCCTGCCCCAGGCACAACAGCAAGCGCCCTTCGACCGTCATGCGCACCCGATTGCAACTGGCGCAGAAGTTGTGGGTGTTGGGCGAGATGAAACCGATCCGTGTATCCGGGTGGCGTTCCAGACGCACATAGCGCGCCGGTCCACCGCTGCTCTCGGCACTGTCGAGCAGGCGATGATGACGGGCGATCTCGGCCCGGACGTCATCGCTGGAACAGAACGACTCACCCCGGGACCGCCCCACGTCGCCGAGGGGCATCTCTTCGATGAAACTGATGTCGATGCGCCGGTCGATGGCGTACTGCACCAACGCCGGCACCTCATCGAAGTTGCGCCCCTTCATCACCACACAGTTGAGTTTGATCCGCTCGAATCCCGCGCCGGTTGCCGCCTCGATGCCGGCCAGCACCCGATCCAGATCGCCGTTGCGGGTGATGGCCCGGAAACGCTCGCCGTCGAGGCTGTCGAGGCTGATGTTCATGCGCTTGACGCCAGCATCCACCAGCGGCCGGGCCAAACGTCCGAGCTGCGAGCCGTTGCTGGTCATCACCAGCTCCCGCAGGCCGGGCAATGCCGCGATGTCACGACACAGCCCGACGATGCCCGGACGGATCAGCGGCTCGCCGCCGGTGAGGCGAATCTTCTTCACCCCCAGGCCGACGAACAACCGCGCCAGGCGCTGCAACTCTTCCAGGGTCAAGACTTGCTGGCGCGGCAGGAAGGTCATGTTTTTCGCCATGCAATACACACAGCGAAAATCACAACGATCGGTCACCGACATCCGCAAATAATCGATCTGGCGCCCAAATCCATCCTGCAACACCGCGTTCATGCGTACCTCCCGGTTGAGCCGCTATTCACTGCACCAGCGGCGAGTCGGCGCCCTGAAGATGAATGCCGCGAATATCCGCCGCACCGATCAGGGTTTGCAGGTACTGCACCAGCGCTTTTTGCCACACGCCCTGCTGCAACTGGGTGCGAATCGCCGTCGCCACCGCCTCGTACGGCAACGGCTGGCCGTCGATGCGCTGGTCGATGCTGATCACGTGCCAGCCATAACGGCTTTCCAGCGGTTTGCTCGCCAGGCCCGCCGGCAGGGTGAACAACTGGCGCTCCAGTTCCGGCACGGTCTGGCCCTTGCTGATCTGCCCCAGCGAACCGCCCTGCTCCTTGGACGGACACGCCGAATACTTCAGCGCCAACTCGGCGAAGCTGCCGGGGAACTGATCGAGCCGTTCCAGCAGCAACTCGGCCTGGACGTGGGCCAGGCTGCGGGCCTCGGCATCGTCCGGCGCGCATTCGAGCAGGATGTGCCGCACCGCCAGCAACGGCGCGCTGTGAAAGCGCGCACGATTGCTCTCGTAGTAATGCAGGCACGTAGCCTCGTCGCACTGTGGCACCTGCACCTCACGTTCGAGCAACAGCCGCGTCGCCGCTTCCTCTTCGTTTTCACCGGCACCGACCTGCAACGCCAGGCCAAGCTCGGCGATGCGTTGCTGGAGCAATTCACGGATCACCAGGGCACGGGCGGCCTGGTAGACCGCCTCCTCACGGCTTTCGGCCGGGTGATATTGCAGTTCCTGGGCCATCGCCTGCGGGGCGATCGACACCCCGTTGACGCTGATGATCGGCCACTCCTGCTCACTGCTGGCGATCAACTGTGGCGCTTCATCCGCCACTGCCTGCTCGGCCTGGGCCGGCTCGAACGCCACCGCCCCCACCGGTTCGATATCGACTGTCGGCGCGGTTTTAGCCGAGGAACCGCAACCGCCACCACCACTACCGCCACCACATCCGCATCCACTCGCCATGATCTTCTCCTCAGAACTTCTGCCGAACGATTTGATAACGACGCCCCAGGTACCAGACCGGCGCGCTGACGATGTGCACCAGGCGGGTGAACGGGAACAACACGAACAGGGTCAGGCCCAACAGCACGTGAAGCTTGTAGACCAGCCCCACCGGCGCCATCGAGGTCGCGGCTTCAACCGGACGCAACAGCACGGTGTTCTGTGCCCAGTCCGCCAGCATCACCATCACCGAACCGTCCATATGGGCGGTGGACGCGACGATGGTCATCAGCCCCAACACCAGTTGCACCAGCAGCACCACCAGTACGAGGATGTCCGACACATTGGAGGTGGCGCGCACCCGAGGGTCGGTCAGGCGCCGGTTGAGCAGCATCAGCAAACCGATCAGGCCGAGCACACCGAAGAAACCGCCGGAAACCATCGCCAGCAACTGCTTGTTCTCGGTGCTCAGGAAGTGGTGATAAACCGCCGAAGGCGTCAGCAGCCCGACGAAGTGCCCGGCCAGCACGAACAGCACGCCGACATGGAACAGGTTGCTCGCCACGCGCATGCCGCGCTTATTGAGCATCTGGCTCGAACCGGCCTTCCAGGTGTACTGGGACAGGTCGAACCGCGCCCAACTGCCGATCAGGCAGATCGCCAGGGCGACATACGGATAGACCCCGAACAACAACAGATCCCATTTAGACATTGCCCACCTCCCCGGCCGGCGCGGCGGCCAGCCCTTCATGCTGAAAATCCACCCAGTGCAGCGGCACTGCACTTTCTTCCCGGGCCCGGCCCGGCGCGCTCGGCATCGAGCTGCAACGGTCTTGTTGCTCGGCCTTCATGAAATCCACCGCCTCTTCTTCCCAGACTTTGTCCAGGGCTTCGAGGGAGTCATCCCTATGCTCGGCTTTCACCTGTTCGAGCATCTCGGCCACCGCCGCCTGGGGTTCGGCCCCGGCGATTTGCAACAAGGCCCGGAAACAACTGGCGTAGGCGCTTTCCCGCTCTTCCAGGCGCGCCGCGAGCAAGGCCAGCAGGTGCGCGACATCGGCCAGGCCCTCGCGGGCCTCCAAGTCTTCGCGGGTGGAGAGGAACTCCAGGTACAACGGGATGTAGTCGGGCAGCTCCTTGATGCCGATGGCAAACCCGGCTTCTTCGTACTGGGCCATCATGTCGACCATGGCCTGGCCCCGGTCGCGGGACTCGCCATGGACGTGTTCGAACAACAACAGCGACAACGAACGACCGCGGCCGAACAGCGCGCCGTAGTGCTCCTGGCCGTCCATCAGGTCCTGGCCGCAGATCAACTCCAGCAGCTCGAACAACCCGGCGCGCTGGGCGGGACTGATTTCCCGCGCCTGCACGATCGCCTGCTCCAGCTCGTCGCGTCCGGCCACCAGGTTTTCGGTCGGGTAGTCGAGCAGCAACGAAATCACTTTGAGAATGCGCATGCTCATTCCTCCCACAACTGGACGGTTTTGATCACGTCACGGCGGTTGGCCTTCTTGCCACCGAACATGTTGGTGTCCGAGCTGCCACTGCAACCGCTGCCGAAGCTGAAGCCACAGCCGGAGCGCTCGGCAAATGCGTCGCTCATGGCATCTTCGCGGTGGGCGCTTGGCACGACGAAACGGTCTTCGTAGTTGGCAATCGCCAGGTAGCGGTACATCTCTTCCACCTGGTTCACGCTCAGGCCAACGTCGGCGAGCACTTGCAAGTCCTGCACGCCATCGACCTGTTCCGAACGCTTGTAGGCGCGCATCGCCAACAGACGCTTGAGGGCATGCTTGACCGGTTTCTCATCGCCGGCAGTGAGCATGTTCGCCAGGTAACGCAGCGGGATGCGCAGGCTGTCGACGTCCGGGATCACCCCGTTCATGCCCACGGTGCCGGCGGCGGCTGCGTTCTGGATCGGCGACAGTGGCGGCACGTACCAGACCATCGGCAAGGTGCGGTATTCCGGGTGCAGCGGCAGTGCGAGTTTCCAATCCACGGCCATCTTGTAGACCGGCGAACGCTGCGCCGAATCGATCACCGACTGCGGCACGCCATCGGCCAGGGCCTGGCGAATCACCGCCGGGTCGTTCGGGTCGAGGAAGATCTCCAGTTGTTTCTCGTACAGGTCCTGCTCGTTGGCGGTGCTCGCCACTTCGCTGATGCGGTCGGCGTCATACAGCAGCACGCCGAGGTAACGGATCCGGCCCACGCAGGTCTCGGCGCAAACGGTCGGCATCCCGGCTTCGATGCGCGGGTAGCAGAAAATGCATTTTTCCGACTTGCCGCTTTTCCAGTTGAAGTAGATTTTCTTGTACGGGCAACCGCTGATGCACATGCGCCAGCCGCGGCATTTTTCCTGGTCGATCAGGACGATGCCGTCCTCCTCGCGCTTGTAGATCGCCCCGCTCGGGCACGACGCCGCGCACGCCGGGTTCAGGCAGTGCTCGCACAGGCGCGGCAGGTACATCATGAAGGTGTTTTCGTACTCGCCGTAGATGTCCGCCTGGATCTTGTCGAAGTTCTTGTCCTTGCGCCGCTTGGCGAACTCGGTGCCGAGGATTTCTTCCCAGTTCGGGCCCCATTCGATTTTCTGCATGCGCTTGCCGGACACCACCGAGCGTGGTCGCGCGGTGGGCTGGTGCTCGCCCAGAGGTGCGGTGTGCAGGTGCTGGTAGTCAAAGTCGAACGGTTCGTAGTAATCGTCCAGGCTCGGCAAGTCCGGGTTGGCGAAGATGTTCGCCAGCACGCGGAACTTGCCGCCGATGCGCGGGTTGATCGAACCGTCAGCGTTGCGGATCCAGCCGCCTTTCCACTTGTCCTGGTTTTCCCACTCCTTGGGATAGCCGATGCCCGGCTTGGATTCGACGTTGTTGAACCAGGCGTATTCCATGCCTTCACGGCTGGTCCAGACGTTCTTGCAGGTGATCGAGCAGGTGTGGCAGCCGATGCATTTGTCCAGGTTCAGGACCATGCCGATTTGTGAGCGAATCTTCATCTCAGTTCTCCTCGATATCAGTCGGCAGTGGACGCGGCAGATCATCGCCACTGGAACCGTCGAGCCAATCGACCTTGACCATCTTGCGCACCACGACGAATTCGTCGCGGTTGCAACCGACCGTGCCGTAATAGTTGAAGCCGTAGGCCTGTTGGGCGTAGCCGCCGATCATGTGGGTGGGCTTGAGCACCACGCGGGTCACCGAGTTGTGGTGGCCGCCGCGGGTCTTGGTGGTTTCCGAGCCCGGCACGTTCACGATCCGTTCCTGGGCGTGGTACATCATCACCATCCCTTCCTTGACCCGTTGGCTGACCACCGCCCGGGCGGTCAGCGCGCCGTTGGCGTTGAAGCATTCGATCCAGTCGTTGTCCTCGATCCCGGCGCGCTGGGCGTCGATCTCCGAGAGCCAGACAATCGGTCCGCCACGGCTCAAGGTCAGCATCAGCAGGTTGTCGCTGTAGGTGCTGTGGATGCCCCATTTCTGGTGCGGGGTGATCCAGTTCAGGACGATCTCGGGCTGGCCGTTGCTGCGTTTGCCTTTCACGCCTTCGATGGTGCGGGTGTTGACCGGTGGCCGATAGCTCATCAGTTGCTCGCCGAACGCCTGCATCCACGGGTGATCCTGGTAGAACTGCTGGCGACCGGTGATGGTGCGCCATGGGATCGACTCATGGACGTTGGTGTAGCCGGCGTTGTAGCTCACGTGATCGTCTTCCAGGCCGGACCAGGTCGGGCTGGAGATGATCTTGCGCGGCTGGGCCTGGATGTCGCGGAAGCGAATCGCTTCGTGCTCTTTCGACACGGCGAGGTGGCTGTGGTCGATGCCGGTGAATTCCGACAGCGCCGCCCAGGCTTTCACCGCGACATGGCCGTTGGTTTCCGGTGCGAGGGACAGGATCACTTCGGCGGCGTCGATGGCGCTGTCGATTTTTGGCCGGCCCTGGCTGATGCCCGCGTCGACTTCCTTGTGGTTCAGCTCACCGAGGAATTTCACTTCGGTGTCGGTGTTCCAGTTGATGCCCTTGCCGCCGTTGCCGAGTTTTTCCAGCATCGGGCCGAGGGAGGTGAACTGCTTGTAGATGTTCGGGTAGTCGCGCTCGACTACTTGCAGGTTCGGCGCGTTCTTGCCCGGTTGCGGCGCCACGCCGGCGCTCTTCCAGTCGGTGCCGCCAAACGGCTGGGCCAGTTCGCCGACGCTGTCATGCATCAACGGCACGGTGACCAAGTCTTTCTCCACGCCGAGGTGGCCGACCGACATGGCCGAAAACGCCTTGGCGATGCCCTTGTAGATTTCCCAGTCCGAACGCGACTCCCAGGCCGGATCGATGGCCGCGGACAGCGGGTGAATGAACGGGTGCATGTCCGAGGTGTTCATGTCGTCTTTTTCGTACCAGGTCGCGGTCGGCAAGACGATGTCGGAATACACGCAGGTCGAGGACATGCGGAAGTCCAGGGTGGTCACCAGGTCGAGCTTGCCGATGGCGCCCTCGTCGACCCATTCGGCCTCGGTAGGCTTGCAGTCGCCGACCTGGCCGATGTCTTCGTTCATCACGCCGTTCTTGGTGCCGAGCAGGTACTTGAGCATGTACTCGTGGCCCTTGCCCGATGACCCGAGCAGGTTGGAACGCCAGATGAACATGTTGCGCGGGAAGTTCACCGGGCTGTCCGGCTGTTCGCAGGCAAAGCGCAGGGAACCGTCCTGCAGCGACTTGACCACGTACTCCTTCGGATCAAGACCAGCGGCGGCGGCATCACGGCAGATGTGCAGCGGGTTGGTGTTGAGCTGTGGCGCGCTGGGCAACCAACCGGCGCGTTCGGCGCGGATGTTGTAGTCCAGGGCGTGCTCGGGGAACTGCGACTTGTCCGCCAGGGGCGAGAGCACGTCGTGCATGCTCATCTTCTCGTGGCGCCATTGCGAACTGTGGCCGTAGAAGAAGCTGGTGCCGTTCATCTGCCGTGGCGGACGGTTCCAGTCCAGGCCGAAGGCCAGGGGCAGCCAGCCGCATTGCGGACGGAGTTTTTCCTGGCCGACATAGTGGGCCCAGCCGCCACCGGTCTGGCCGACGCAACCGCAGAGCATGAGCATGTTGATCAGCCCACGGTAGTTCATGTCCATGTGGTACCAGTGGTTCATCGCCGCACCGACGATGATCATCGAGCGTCCACGGGTCTTGTCGGCGTTGTCGGCGAACTCGCGGGCGATCTGGATCGCCTTCTCGCGGCTCACACCGGTGATCTGCTCCTGCCAGGCCGGGGTGCCGGGCACCGAGGCGTCGTCATAATCCTTGGCGACGTTGGCGCCACCGAGGCCACGGTCGATCGCCAGGTTGGCCGCCGACAGGTCGAACACGGTGGCGACTTTCGCCACGCTGCCGTCGGCCAGCACCACGCTGTGCACCGGCACGCGACGGTATTGCACCGCATCGCCGGCCACGTGCTGGAAGTACTCCTGGGACTCGCCAGCGAAATACGGGAACGCCACTTCGGCGACGTCGCCGCCGATCAGGCTCAGCTTGAGGTCGATGTCGCGGCCTTCGCCGCCTTCACGGGGCAGGATGTTCCACTTGCCCTTCTCGCCCCAGCGATAACCGATGGAACCTTGAGGCGAAACCAGTTCGCCGTTGGCGTCCAGGGCGATGGTTTTCCATTCCGGGTTGTTGTCCTGGCCGAGGTTGTCGGTCAGGTCGCTGGCCCGCAGGAAACGGTCCGGCTGGTAACCCGAACCCGGCGCCACGCCGAGCATCGGCTTGAGCATCACCAGCACCGGCAGGTCGGTGTAGCGCTTGGCGTATTCGGTGAAATAGGCGCTCGGCTTGTCCAGGTGGAATTCTTTGAAGATCACATGGTTGAAGGCCTGGGCCAGCGCGGCGTCAGTGCCCTGCTTGGGGTTGAGCCACAGGTCGGTGAGCTTGGCGACTTCCGAATAGTCGGGGGTGATCGCCACGGTCTTGGTGCCCTTGTAGCGCACCTCGGTGAAGAAGTGGGCGTCGGGGGTACGGGTCTGCGGGACGTTGGAGCCCCAGGCAATGATGTAGTTGGAGTTGTACCAGTCGGCCGATTCCGGCACGTCGGTCTGCTCGCCCCAGACCATCGGCGAGGCTGGCGGCAAGTCGCAATACCAGTCATAGAAGCTCAGGCACACGCCACCGATCAGCGACAGGTAGCGCGAGCCGGCGGCGTAGCTGACCATCGACATGGCCGGGATCGGCGAGAAGCCGACCACGCGGTCCGGGCCGTGTTCCTTGATGGTGTAGACGTTGGCGGCGGCGATGATCTCGTTGACTTCTTCCCAGTTGGAACGGATGAAGCCACCCATGCCGCGCTTGCTCTTGTACGAGTCGGCCTTGGCCTTGTCCTCGACAATGCTCGCCCACGCCTCGACAGGCGGCAGGGTCTGCCGGGCTTCGCGCCACAGCTTGAGCAATGGCTTGCGAATCTTCGGGTACTTGAGCCGGTTGGCGCTGTAGATGTACCAGCTATAGCTCGCGCCACGCGGGCAGCCGCGTGGCTCGTGGTTGGGCAAGTCGTTGCGGGTGCGCGGGTAGTCGGTCTGCTGGGTTTCCCAGGTGATCAGGCCGTTCTTGACGTAGATTTTCCACGAGCACGAACCGGTGCAGTTCACCCCGTGGGTGGAACGCACGATCTTGTCGTACTGCCAACGGGAACGGTAGACGTTCTCCCAGTCGCGGGACTCCTTGCGGGTCTCGCCATGGCCGTCTGAAAACTCGCCTTGCTTGCGGTTGAAGAACCGCAGTTGATCCAGTAAATGACTCACAGTGTCTTCCTCTCAGGCTTGCTCCGCGGGGTCTGCGCCCCGCCCACGCAATATTCGAATTTGTTCAGCAAGGTGTCGCCGCGCCTTTGCGGGCGTACCACCACCAGGTCACCACGATGCAGCTCAGGTAGAAGCCGACGAACATGTAGAAGGCCATCTCCGGGCCGCCGGTCAGGGCCATCGAAGTGCCGAAGGATTTGGGAATGAAGAAGGCTCCGAAGGCGCCCATGGCCGAGCTGAAACCCAGCACCGCCGCGGATTCCTTGCCGGCATTCTTCAGGGCTTGCTCGCGCTGTTCGGGCTTTTTGCCGAGGGCGGCTTTCTCATGCAGGGTGCGGAAGATCACCGGGATCATGCGGAACGTCGAACCGTTGCCCACGCCGGTGGTGATGAACAGCAACATGAACATGCCGAGGAAGCCGTAGAAGCTGCCGCCCTCACCGCCTTTTGGCAGAAAGTGCAGGACACCGAAGACCATCACGATCATCAACACGAAGTTCCACAGGGTCACTTTCGCGCCACCGAGCTTGTCCGCCAGCCAGCCGCCGAGCGGCCGTACCAGGGCGCCCACCAATGGGCCAAGGAAGGCGAATTTAAGGGCGATGACTTCCGGGAACGAGGTCTTGATCAGCAGCGGGAACGCGGCGGAGAAACCGATGAACGAGCCGAAGGTCGCCAGGTACAACCAGCACATCAGCCAGTTGTGCTTGCGCTTGAAAATCACCGCCTGTTCGCTGAACGAAGCCCGGGCGCTGGACAAATCGTTCATGCCGAACCAGGCGATCAGGGTCACGGCCAGGATGAACGGCACCCAGATGAAACCGGCGTTCTGCAACCACAGCGAGCTGCCGTCGGCCAACACCTGCGGCTGGCCGCCCATGAACCCGAACACACCGAAGGAAATCACCAGCGGCACGCAGAACTGCATCACCGACACGCCGAGGTTGCCCAGCCCGGCGTTCAGGCCCAGGGCGGTGCCCTGTTGGGATTTCGGATAAAAGAAGCTGATGTTGGACATGCTTGAGGCGAAGTTGCCGCCGCCGAAACCGCACAGCAGTGCGATCAACACGAACACGCTGTAGGGCGTGGACGAATCCTGTACGGCGAAGCCCATCCACAGTGCCGGGATCAACAGGGATGCGGTGCTCAGGGCTGTCCAACGACGGCCACCGAAAATCGGCACCATGAACGAGTAGAAAATGCGCAAGGTCGCGCCGGACAGCCCCGGCAATGCCGCCAGCCAGAACAACTGGTCGGTGCTGAAGCTGAAGCCGATGGCGTTCAAGCGCACGATCACCGTGCTCCAGACCATCCACACGGCGAAGGCCAACAACAGCGCCGGGATGGAAATCCACAGGTTGCGCCGGGCGGTCTGCTTGCCGCTGCGGCCCCAGAAGGCTGGGTCTTCCGGGCGCCAGTCATGAATGACCGGGCCTTTTTCAGGCGTTTGCAGAACGGACATGTTCTTCTCCTTGGGCAATGCTGGAAAACGGGGATGGGCTGGCCGGCGGTTGTTTACCCAGCAGCGGGCGCTTGCGCACCTCGCTGAGGTACATCCAGATCAACGAGACCCAGACCACGCCGTAGAGCAACATGAAGCAGGACGAGCGCACGCCGGTGAGGTCCACCAGGGCGCCAAACATGATCGGCAGCACGAAACCACCCAGGCCGCCGGCCAGGCCGACGATGCCGGACACCGCGCCCATGTTCTGCGGGTAGTCATTGGCGATGTATTTGAAGACCGAGGCCTTGCCGAACGCGAAGGCGATGCCCATCACGAACAGCAGCACGGTGAAGAGCGTGGCGTTGAGGCCGATGTGGAAATCGACGATGCCGTTGACGGTCTGCACTTGCAGTTGGGTTTGCGGGTAGGACAGCAGGAACAGGCAGATCCAACTCACCCAAAGCACCCACCAAGTCACGCTCTGGGCGCCCCAACGGTCGGACATCCAGCCGCCGACGGCCCGCAGCACGCCGCCCGGCAGGGAGAAACACGCCGCCAGCAGCGCCGCGCTTTGCAGGCTGAAACCGTATTCCTGCACGTAGTACTTAGTCATCCACAACGCCAGGGCCACGTAGCCGCCGAAGACGATCGAGTAGTACTGGCAGTAGCGCCACACCGCAGGATCTTTCAGCGACTTGAGTTGCTCACGCAGCGTCGCGCCGCCGGCACTGCGGTGTTCTTTTTTCTCGGCAGTGAGAAACCAGAACAGCAGTGCCGTGATGAACAGGATCGCGCTGAACACCTTCGGCACCAGGTGCCATGTACCCACCGCGATCAAGGCCGGCGCGAGGAACTTGGTCACCGCGGCACCGGCGTTGCCTGCGCCAAACACGCCCATGGCAAAACCCTGGTTGTGTTTGTCGAACCACTTGGCGACGTAGGCAATGCCCACCGAAAACGAGCCGCCGGCCAGGCCGACGAACAGGCCCAGCACCAGGAACTGCCAGTAAGCCGTGGCCAGGGTGATCAGGTAGAGGGGCAATACGCAGGACAACATCAGCAGGAAAAATACGATGCGTCCGCCGAAGCGGTCAGTGAGCAGGCCCAGGGGCAAGCGCACCAGTGAACCGGTGAGCACCGGCGTGGCGGCCAACAGGCCGAATTGTGTTTCGTTGAGGGCCAGCAGTTCCTTGATCGGAACGCCGAGCACGGCAAACATCATCCAGACCATGAAGCACACGGTGAAGGCCAGGGTACTCATCCCTAGTACCAGCCCTTGTTGCACTTGCGCTCGCATTACGCTGCACCCCAGTCAATTCGTTGAGCGCAGACTAGTGATGCCTACCCCGCGAAAACTTGACCTGGATCAACGAGCGCCAAGGGGGCATTGGCCTATGCTTGGCCCGTCTACCTCCAAGGAGGTAGATCCTGATATCGATAGAACCCTTTGTTTATCAATGTCTTGAGCAAGTCGGCCAAGGCTTTTATGGAAACGGAACGGCCGACAACTCTTTAGAGGTAGTGCGCCCAGGATCGGCTGCAACACCCCACGACCCAGGGCGCGCTTGATGCTCGGTCTACCGATTTTCTCCAGGAGCCAGCGTCCATGATGCGTTGGCTGCGCAGCTCCCTGCCCGCTCGCGCCGGGCTGGCGGTGATCCTCATCGCCATCCTCGCGCTGGCAAGTTCCTTGAGCGCCGGACTGATCGCCTGGTTCAGCCAGGGCGACGCGGCGGCCATCAACACCGCCGGCTCCGTGCGCATGGAGACCTATCACCTGAGCTGGAAACTCGCGGCCGGCGACGCCGATGACATCCCCGCGATCGTCGACAGCTTGCAGCAACGCCTCGACAGCCCGGCCCTGCGCGTGGTGCTGGAAGACGGACCGGAAACCTCGCTGCACAAGAGCTATCGCGACCTCATGCAGCGCTGGAACCAGACCTTGCGCCCCGCCATCGAGCGCGGCGACTCGACGTTTTTCCAAGCGAGCGCCAGCTCCTTCGTCGAGCAACTGGACCAGTTCGTCACCCTGTTGCAGCGCCAGAGCGAACACAAACAAGGCTGGCAACAGGCGATCCAGGGCATCGCGTTGTTCAGCACCATGATCATCCTGCTGATCGGCCTGTATGAATTGCAGTACGGCGTGGTCATGCCGCTGCAAGAACTGGTGGACGCCACCCAGCGTTTTCGCCGTGGCGAATTCCAGGTGCGGGTCAATCACCAGTCCGAGGATGAGCTGGGCCAGTTGGCGACCAGTTTCAACACCATGGCCGAGACCATCGAGGAGTCCCACCGCACCCTCGAAGCCCAGGTGCAGCAAAAGACCCTGAACTTGCAACAGGCCAACGCCGCCCTTGAGTTGCTCTACCAGAGCAGCCGCAGCCTGGCGACACGCCAGGCCAATGCCGAAGGCCTGGATGAGTTGATCCGGCGCTTCCAGCAGCGCCTGCCTGGCCTGCGCCTGACGCTGTGCCTGCAAGGACAGCTACAAGCACCGGCCCGGCACCTGCTGGCCTTGCATGGCGCCGCCAGCCGCCAGGTCTGCGCCACCAGCGATTGCGCCAGTTGCCACAAACACAACGCGGCGCGCCCGCAGGCTTTCAGCATCAGCAACCAGGGCACCGAGCTGGGTGAGCTCAAGGCGCATTTTGTCGACGGCCATGCTGCGCAGCCTTGGGAAATCGCCTTGATCCAGGCCTTGGCGAATTTGATCGGGACAACGTTGTCCCTCAAGCGCCAGCGCGAACAGGACCATCGCCTGCTGCTGCTCGACGAGCGCACCATCATTGCTCGGGAGCTGCACGACTCCCTGGCCCAGGCCTTGTCTTACATGAAGCTGCAAGTCAGCCGCATGCAGACGTTGATGCGTCGCGGCGAATCGGTGCAGACCCTGGAAAACGTCACCGGCGAACTGCGTGAGGGCCTCAACAACGCTTATCGCCAACTGCGCGAATTGCTCACCACCTTCCGTTTGCAGATCCGCGACGACGGGCTGGTGCAGGAACTCAAGGACACTGCCGAGGAGTTCTCCAACCGCGGCGATTTCCATGTGCACCTGTTCATCGACACCCTGGCCTTCGAGCTGTCGGCCAGCGAGCAGATCCACATCCTGCAGATCACCCGCGAAGCCCTGTCCAACTGCCTGCGTCATGCCCATGCCGAGAACGCCTGGCTCGAATTGCGCCAGGAAGGCGAGACCGTGCGCCTGTCCATCGAAGACGATGGCCGGGGCTTCAGCGGCGAAGTGGACCAGCGCGAACACCACGGCCTGAACATCATGAACGAACGCGCCCGCAGCCTGCGCGGCCAACTCGACATACTCTCTCGAACGCCCCAGGGCACCCGTCTCCAGGTGCGCTTCCAACCGGAATTCCTGGGCCATCACTCCGAAGGCATCGCAACATGAACGCCCCTTTGCGCCACACCCTGCTGCTGGTCGACGACCATCCGATGATGCGTCGCGGGATCCGCCAGATGCTCGAACTCGAAGACGATCTGCACATCGTCGGCGAAGCCAGCCACGGCGAAGAAGCCCTCGCGCTGATCGAACCGCTCAAGCCTGACCTGGTGCTGCTGGACAACAACATGCCGCAGATGAACGGCATCGAGACCCTCCGTCGCCTGCGGGCGATGGACTACACCGGCAAGGTCTTGCTGTTCACCGTGTCCGACGCCGAGGACGACATCCGCGACGCCCTGCGCCTGGATGCCAACGGTTACCTGCTCAAGGACATGGAGCCCGAGTTGCTGATCCAATACATCCGTGACGCCCTCAACGGCGCGCTGGTGATCAGCCCCGGACTCACCCGCGTCATGGCCCAGGCCCTGCGCTCGCCTCCGCGCCAAGCCGACGTGGAACTGACCGAACGTGAGCGCCAGGTGCTGAGGACCATCGCGGGTGGCTACAGCAACAAAGTCATCGGCCACAAGCTGGGCATTACCGAAGGCACAGTGAAGGTGCACGTGAAGAACCTGCTGCACAAGCTCGGCTTGCGCTCGCGGGTCGAAGCGGCGGTTTGGGCGATGGAGCATTTGCGTGGGGCGGGCTAATCATTTTGGCCCCCAACACATATCCCGTGGCGAGGGGATTTATCCCCGCTGGGCTGCGAAGCGGCCCCCAAAACCAGACAACTCGGTGTGCCTGGAAGATTGAGTCCACTGCCAGGGCTGCTGTGCAGCCCAACGGGGATAAATCCCCTCGCCACAGATTTGCGCCAGTAGTGAAAACTGGATCGACCGCCTCCCATCCCTCTTCCGAGGTAGGCCTGCCGAGGCATAGGCCGACGGGGTCTTGGGCTCTACCATGACGGCACGCGGAGGTACGCCATGCTGACCCACCCTTCCATCGTTCTACTGTTGCGTCGTCATCACCTGTTCAGCCAATTGCCGGAGCGGGTATTCGAGGACGTGTGCAACCTGGCCGTGCTCAAGCGGCTGCCCTGCAACAGCACGCTGATGCACCAGGGCGATCCCGCCAAGCGGTTTTTCCTGCTGGTCAGCGGCCAGATCAAACTCTTCCGGGTCACCGGCGAGGGCCAGGAAAACCTGGTGGAAATCATCCAGCCCGGACAGACCTTCGCCGAAGCCCTGCTGTTCAGCCAGGCCCGTTGCTACCCGGTCAGCGCCTCGGCGATCAAGGACAGCGTGCTGGTGAGTATCGAGGGCACCCATTACCGCAAGGCCCTGGAAGACCAACCCAAGGTCTGCCTGGCGATCCTGGCGAGCATGAGCATCCATTTGCATCAGCGGCTCAAGGACATCGATAACCTGACCTTGGCCAGCGCCAGTCGGCGGGTGATCAACTTCCTGCTGCAGGAGCGTGATCCGCGTGATGGCCAGGTGGTGTTGCAGGTATCGAAGCGGCTGGTGGCTTCCAAATTGGGAATCCAGCCGGAGACGTTCTCGCGGATTCTTCATCGGTTGGTGGATGGGGGGTTGATTGCCATGGAGCGGCGGCAGATTCGGATCTTGTCCGAGGATGACTTGGAGGCCTATCAGCAGTAGTCGTGAGGCGGACCGAGTTCCCCTGTGGGAGCGAGCTTGCTCGCGAAGGCGGAGCAACAGTCAATGAAGATATCGAATGTACAGGCCTCTTCGCGAGCAAGCTCGCTCCCACAGTGGGGCTGTGGTGTGCATGGAGTTTGGCCGCTGAAGATCCCGTGTGGGAGCGGGCTTGCTCGCGAAGGCGGTGCAACAGTCAATGAAGATATCGAATGTACAGGCCTCTTCGCGAGCAAGCTCGCTCCCACAGTGGGGCGGTGGCGTGCATCGAGTTTGTGGCCGCTGAAGATCCCGTGTGGGAGCGGGCTTGCTCGCGAAGGCGGCATGACCGTCAATGAAGATGCTGACTAGGAACCGGCGATTATCAAAGAGTCGGGGCGCATACCTACCCCATATCCATCAACGCAACCACCTGCGAAAACACCAGCTCCATCTCAGACTCACCGCAATCGACCCCAAACCGCTTGCGCAACCCCAGCTGGCTGAGGATCACATGCACATCCGCCGTCAAACCCTGCAATCGCAGACAAGCCTGCACGCACTGCAACGGACACCCGTCCAACGCAACGATCCGCCGCCCCGAACGCGCCTTGTTGACCAGCGGCGGCACCTGCCCGCCCACCCCGACAATGCATGACATCTCCGCCAGGCCCGCACGGTCCAGGCGCAGCGCAACAGTGTTGGCCAATTGCGCCACGTTCGAGCAACCGGAACACGAATACACCAAGGGAAGCGCGTCAGAACCCTTCATTACGCGGTCGCCAACCCTTTCCCCGCCCGCTCCAGATTGCGCCAGAGCCACGGCGGCAGGACATCCGGGTCAAGACTGTCGATCAGGTTCTTCAGCGCCAGCCCCAACTCGGTGTCGCCCTCGATCACCAACCGCCGCCGAAAGAACAGCGTGTCCGGGTCTTCCTGACGACTGGCCAGCAACAGGAACTCACGCCAGTTGCCGCTGATGGACACCTGCGCCTCGGCCCGTTCGGCGATGCGCAGGCCGTCGCGGCCGAGGGTCAGGTACCAGCACAACTTCAGATCAAGCACCCGCAGACATAACCAACGATCGCGCAGTACCTCGAACCCGCCCTCGCGCAGCGGCTCGGCCAGGCAGCGGTTGAGCGCCTGTTGCAAGGCCAGCCGCTGCACCACGAACGGCACCTTGCCCACCAGCGGCAGCAAGCGATCGGCTCCTTTGAGCACCCACTTCTTCGGACTCAGCACAGGCCCGCCTCCTCTACTTTCAACATGCCGGCATGACCGTGCCAATAACCATTGCAACCGTCGACGAACAGCGGCGGTGCCTCGCCCTGGCGGACCTTGTCGAAGGCCGTGACCACGTCGGCCATGCCTTGGGCGCGCGGGCTGAGGCGCAGCACATCGGCGCCGCAGGCGGCCAGCGCGGGGTAATCGGCGAGCAGGTTCGTCACCTCGCCCGACATCGTCTGGATGCCGTTGAGGGTGAACAATTGCTGCCCTTCCTGGCTGCTCAATGCCAGGCCGTCGGGGTAGTTGATGCAACAGAATTGGCAGTCGTCCTTGGGCCGGTTTTCGGCGCGGGCGGTAAAGCAGCGCGCCGAGTAGGCCAAGGGCAAATGACCGTAGGCGAAGATTTCCACTTCCGGCAGATCACGGTCCATGTCCCGCACTTGTTCCAGCACATCGGCGATCAGCGCCGCCGAGCACTCGACCGGCGGCACCCAACGAATCATGCCGCTGTCGAGCAGTTGCCCCAGGGCGTGGCCGTTGTACAGGTTCAGCGCCGAACCGCCCACGAAAGGCAGTTTGCGTTCGGCCATGAACTGCACGGCGCCCATGTCATTGGCTTCCACCAACACGTCGCCGTTGTCACACAAGCGGCGCAGCGAAGACAGCTCCGAGGCCGCCTCGATCAGCGTCAGGCTCGACAACACGATCTGCGCCTGGCTGCACGCCTGCAGCTCACGCCCCAGGCCCAACCATTGATCCAGCGAGAAGGCCCGGCGTTTCGAGCAGACGGTTTCCCCCAGGTAGATCACGTCCAGCGGCAAGGCCGACATCTCTGCGTAGAAATTTCCCAATTGCGCTTTGTCCCAATAGAACAGGACCGGTCCCAGGCTGAGTTTCATCAGGCCTCCCTCATTGCCATGATCGATGGTACGCGCCCAGGGTGGTCTGGCTGCCTTCGGACAGACCGGCCAGCACCTGGCGCCATTCTTCCCGCACGCGGAAGCGTTGCGGCGCGACCTGATGGGCATCCAGCGCGGCGCGCCAGACCCGGGTCACTTGCTCGACGTAGGCCGGGCTGCGCTGGCGGCCTTCGATCTTCACCGCTTCGACGCCGATGGCCGCCAGTTCCGGCAGCAGGTCGAGGGTGTCGAGGCTGGTGGGTTCTTCCAGGGCGTGGAAGCGCTTGCCGCCCACCAGGAAGCGGCCTTTGCACAATGTCGGATAGCCGGCCGGTTCTTCCGGGGTGTAGCGGTCGATCAGCACTTCGCTCAAGCGGGCGCTCAAGCCATCGGCGTCCTCGCTCCAGCGCACCGCCCTGGCCGGCGAACAGACGCCGCAGAGGTTCGGCGATTCGCCAGTGATGTATGAAGACAAGTGGCAACGGCCCTCGGCCATGATGCACAGGCTGCCGAAACCGAAGACCTCGATCGGCACCGGGCTGCCCGCCGCCACCTGCCGGACCTGGGCCAGGGACAGCACGCGCGGCAGCACGGCGCGACGAATGTCATAGCGCTGCGCGTAGAACGCCAGCGCCGCCGCGTGGGTGGCCGAGCCTTGTACTGAAAGGTGCAGCGCCAAGCGAGGATGGCGCTGGCTGGCGTAGCTGAGTACCCCGGGATCGGCGGCGATCAACGCATCCACGCCGAAATCGGCGGCGCGATCCACCGCACGCTGCCAGCGCTCCCAGCCCTTGGGTTGCGGATATGTATTGACCGCCACGTAGAGTTTGCGTTGGTGCTGGCGGATATGGGCGACCGCTGCGTCGAACTGTTTGTCGTCCATGTTCAGCCCGGCGAAGTGCCGGGCATTGGTGTCATCGCGAAAGCCGACATAAACGGCATCGGCGCCTTGGCGCACCGCCGCTTTGAGGGCTGGCAGATTCCCTGCCGGGCAAACCAGTTGCATGGGGCATCCTCGTGAGGAAACTAAGGGCGCCGCCAGTCTAGCCAGCCAACCGGCGGCGACCTTGACGGCAGTCAATTGCCATCAATGCATCAGGCTCGCGAATGGCAGGTACATCACTGGATCGTGCTTGTGCACTTGAGCATCACGCTCCACCACCGCCAGGCCATCGGCCCAACAGGCCGCCGTCAGCATCGCCGAGCTTTGCTGTGGGTGCAGTTCAACGCACAGATGCCCGTTAACGCCCGCGACCAATCGGGCTCGCAGGTATTGCCGACGGCGGTTGCGCTTCAACCAGTCGAAGCCGGCAGGCACCTGCAGCGGTGTGGGCAGTACGTCCCGCATGCCCTGGGCCCGGAACAGGAATGGCCGCACGACGATCAACGCGGTAATCAGCGCCGCCGAAGGATTGCCCGGCAGGCCAATCCACGGCTTGCCCTCCACGTCACCGAACGCCAGGGGCTTGCCGGGCTGGATCGCCAGGCGCCAGAGATCGATGCTGCCCAAGGCTTCGATGGCGTGCTTGAGGTGATCCTCCTCACCCACCGAGACACCGCCCGAGGTGATCAGCACATCGCATTCGGCCGCGGCCAGGCGCAACGCTTGGCGACTGGCCAATAGCTGGTCGGGCATGACGCCGAAGTCATGGACTTCCAGGCCCCAGCCACGCAACAACGCGGCGAGGCTGTGGCGATTGCTGTTGTAGATCTGCCCCGGCGCCAACGGCTCGCCCGGCTCGCGCAGCTCATCGCCGCTGCTGAGCAAACCCACCTGCAACGGACGAAAGACCTCCACCCGATCGATCCCGGCACCGGCGAGCAATCCCAGTTCCTGGGCCCGCAGCCGCGTGCCGGCACCGAGCAATCGATCGCCCCGGCGCAGCTCTTCGCCTTCCTTGCGAACGTGGTCGCCGCGATTGACCGATGGCAGCCAGACCCGCTCGCCCTCGACCCGGCAGCTTTCCTGCGGCACGACCGTGTCGGCGCCCGGCGGCAACGGCGCACCGGTAAAAATGCGCACGACCCGGCCCGCCGACAGCGGCTCGCCCGGCCCGTCACCCGCGGCGATCCGCCCGGCCAGCGCCAGGTAACCGCCCGCAATGGGCAGGTCCTCGGCGCGCAAGGCGTAGCCGTCCATGGCGCTGTTGTCCCAGGCCGGCAGGTTCATCGGGCACAGGACATCAACGGCCAGCACCCGCGCCAGGGCCTGATCCAGGGCAACTCGTTGCACCGGCGGAGGCGGCGGCGCCTGGTCCAGCAGATGCCGGATCGCCTCATCCACAGGCGTCAATACCCCGCTGTCACACACCTTGCCGCTCATGGGCGTGTCTCGCAGGCTGTTGGTGCGATGCCTTCCTGGGGCTTGAGGTGCGGGGTGAAATTGCACGGCCCGGTGCGCCCGTCCAGTTGCCCGACGAGAATTTTCTCCCAGCCGGTCCGGCAAGCGCCTGGCGAACCCGGCAAGCACACCACCAGCACGCCGTTGCTCATGCCGGCCAACGCCCGTGATTGCAGGGTGGACATGCCGATCTCCGCCAGCGACACCTGGCGGAACAATTCGCCGAAGCCATCGACCTGCTTGTCGAGCAGCGGCGCCACCGCTTGGGGCGTGTTGTCACGCGCGGTGAAACCGGTGCCGCCGGTCATCAGCACCACCTGTACTTTGGGGTCGGCAATCCACTGCGAGACTTGTGCGCGGATCTGGTAGATGTCGTCCTTCACCAGCGCCCGGTCGATCAGGTTATGACCGGCGCTTTGCAGCAGGTCGGCCAGGGTCTGGCCTGATGAATCGGTTTCGAAGGTGCGGGTATCGCTGATGGTCAGTACCGCAATGTTTAGCGGTTGGAAAACGCGTTGGGTCAGATGGGCCATGGCCAGCCGTCCTGTCGGAAAAGATGGCCCAGCCTGAACTGCAATCAATGCCGGGCCTATTCCTCCATGGAGGTACCTCCCTTGGCCGAGCTGCGTAGGAGCTCCTACAAGGCATTCATTCAAGGCGCCAAGCGGCTGCGCTGCCAAACACCGTCGTGCAGCCGGAAATCCAGACGGTCATGCAGACGATCGGCGCGCCCCTGCCAGAACTCGACCCGCTCGGGCCGCAGGCAATAACCGCCCCAATGCTCGGGACGTGGCACCGGTTGATCGGCGAAACGTTGTTCGGTGTCCGTCAGCAAGGCCTCCAGCGCCGCCCGGTTCGTCAGCGGACGGCTTTGCGGCGAAGCCCAAGCGCCGAGACGGCTGGCGACGGAACGGGAATGGAAGTAGGCATCCGACAGTGCCGGATCGAGTTTGTGAACCGGACCTTCGATGCGCACCTGTCGCTCCAGGGCCGGCCAGAAGAACGTCATGGCCGCCCAGGGATTGGTCGTCAGGTCGCGCCCCTTGCCACTCTCATAGTTGCCGAAGAACGAAAAGCCGTCTGCGCTGAAACCCTTGAGCAGCAACACCCGGCAGTGTGGCCGACCCTGCTCGTCCACTGTCGCGAGGGCCATTGCATTGGCTTCCACGGGTGGACTTTCGGTCTCGCGAGCCTGTTGCATCCAGACATCAAACAGCGCCAAGGGATCGTCGGGCGACTGGGCTTCGTCCAGCCCATCGCGGGTGTATTGGCGGCGCATGTTGGCCAGGGAAAGGGGCATGACGGTGATCTCCACTTGGGTTTGGGCCAGTGTGGAGTCGGCTGGGATGGGTGGCCTTGATCGTTGTCAATACCAACTCTTTTGGGGCATGTGCCGGCCCCTTCGCGAGCAAGCCCGCTCCCACAAGGGTTTGTGGTGTTCAGAAAACTGAGGTGATCACAGATCCAGTGTGGGAGCGGGCTTGCTCGCGAAGGCGGCAACCCGGTCTGACAGGCAAATAAAGAAGCCAGCCCCTACTTAAGCCCCAACCGCCGCGCCAACTTATGCAAATTGCTCGGATCAATCTCCAACAACCGCGCCGCCCCCGCCCAATTCTGCCCACAACGCTCCAAGGCCCTGAAGATCGCCTGGCGCTGGCATTCGTCCACCGTGACGCTCAGGGGCCGTAACGGTGCGTCCACCCTTTCCTCTGGCGTATCGATGGCGGCAGCGCTGGCGCTGACGTCCAGATCCAGCACTTGCGGTTCGAGGGTCATGATCACCCCGCGATTGGCGCCACGGCTCAACGCTTTCAGCGCCGCGCGACTGATGACGTGCTCCAGCTCCCGCACGTTCCCCGGCCAACTGTACGCCAGCAACGCCTGTTCGGCCGCCGGCGACAGGCGCAGCCCGCGCAAGCCCAGTCGCGTGCGATTCAATTCGAGAAAGTGCCCGGCCAGCATCAGCACATCGTGGCCGCGTTCGCGCAGCGGCGGGATCGGCACCGGGTAGACCGACAACCGGTGATACAGGTCGGCGCGAAACAGCCCGTCGCGAATGCTGTCGGGCAAGTGCCGGTTGGTCGCGGCGATGATCCGCACGTCAACGTGCAGCGGCTTGTCCGCTCCCAGGCGCTGTATCTCGCCGTTCTGCAAAGTGCGCAGCAACTTGGCCTGCACGCTCAACGGCAACTCGCCGACCTCATCGAGAAACAACGTGCCGCCATTGGCCGCGTCGAAGCGCCCGGCGCGGTCGGTGGTGGCGCCGGAAAACGCGCCTTTGACGTGGCCAAACAACTCGCTTTCGGCCAGGGATTCAGGCAGTGCCGCGCAGTTGACCTGCACCAACGGCTTATGCCCGCGCCGCGAGAGGCGGTGCAGCCGCCGGGCGAACAATTCCTTGCCCACGCCGGTTTCGCCCAGCAGCAACACCGGCAGTTCCGAGTCGGCGAGTACGTCCAGTTCGTTGAGCAATTGCTGCAGTCCTTCGCTGCGGCCAAGGATTTCGCCCTCTTCAGTCGGCAGGCGCAGGTCCGCCGGGTCACTGCGCGACGCCCGCAGGCTACGGTTCTCCTGCTCCAACCGGGTGACGCGCACCGCCGCCTCGATCTGCAAGGTGCAGCGCTTGAGCTCTTCCCGGGCGCGACTGTCGAACGTCCCGGCGTGCAACGCATCCAGGGTGATCGCGCCCCAGAGCTGACCTTCCACGTACAGGCTCACGCCCATGCAGTCGTGCACCGGCAGCGGCTCGCCGACGTGATGAACGAGCAAGCCGTCATACGGGTCCGGCAAACGACTGTCCGGCTCGAACCAGGTCGGCTCGCGCGATGCCATGATTGCTGCCAGGCGCGGGTGCTGGGCGATCACGAATCGCCGGCCCAGTGCTTCGTGGACCAGGCCAACGGTCGCCACCGGCCGGAGGCTGTCCTCGTCCAGGCGCAGCAAACCGACGGCGCCGCTGTTGAAGTATTCGCGCAGGGTCTGCACCAGGCGCTGCAATCGCACCGCATTGGGCAGCTCGACGATCAGGTCGGCGGCCAGGCTTTCACGCAGCATGGTAGTGATGACCCTCCAGGGTTCGTTTGACCCTTCACTGTCAGGGTGACAATCACCCTGCCAAAAACTTATTACTTTATTTTCAACGGGTTGAATCTGGCACGTCGGCTGCAACGTGAGCGGTCATCTGTCCCTCCCGGGATTCAACCCAAGGAAACATGATGAGCCTCGACCTGCTGGAACAAAGCCTCGGCCAACTGGCCTGCGACATTCCCGGTGCTACCCGTACCTTCCATCATTACAGCCTCGATTTCTGCTGTGGCGGGCAAAAATCCTTGCGCGAAGCGGCGCTGAGCAAGGGCCTGAACCCGCTGCTGATCGCCGATGCCCTGCGCACTTTGCAAGCCGCTGGCGAACGCGGCCATGACTGGCGCGATGAACCCCAGGCGCTGTTGATCAGCCACATCCTCGAACGCTACCACGCCCGCCATCGCGAACAACTGCCGGAACTCATTCGCCTGGCACGGCGCGTCGAAACCGTTCATGGCGCACGCGCCAGTTGCCCCAACGGCCTGGCCGATCATCTGCAGGACATGTACCAGGAACTCGAAGGCCACATGCTCAAGGAAGAACAAGTGCTATTCCCGATGCTGCAACGCGGCCTGGGCGAACGCGCCTCGGCGCCGATCCAGGTGCTGCGCTATGAACACGACCAACATGGTGAAGCACTGGAAACCCTGCTCGCCCTGACCGACCAGATCACCCCGCCCGCCGACGCCTGCAACACCTGGCGCGCCCTGTACCGCGGACTGGTGGAGTTTCGCGATGACCTGATGCAGCACATCCACCTGGAAAACAACGTGTTGTTCGTCAATGCGATGAAGCCTGCCCACTGATTTTTCAGCCCCTGCATTACCCCTGTGGGAGCGAGCTTGCTCGCGATAGCGTCAGGTCAGCCAGCCTTGAAGTGACTGATCCACCGCTATCGCGAGCAAGCTCGCTCCCACAGGGTTCGGCGGTGTTTTCTTCAGCTTTAAAACTGCCAATAGAACATCGCCTTCGCCAACACCACGATCAACACCATATGCCCCAGGATACTGCGCCGCAGCCAACACGCCCGGCTCGGTGTCAGCCGGCCGCTCTTGAGCCAGTACGCCAGCCAGACGTAATGCCCGACGATGCTCAGGGCCAACAGGATCTTCAAGCTCAGCAACAGCCCGAAGCTGTTGCTCAACGGCTGGCTCAATGCGCCGCGATGCTGCCAGGCCAGGGCGATGCCGGCGCCATAGAGCACCAGCACCACGCCGTGAAGTACGTGCCTTGAGCGTTGGGCAATCGCCTGATCTACGCCCTCCCTGACCGCCTGCGACAAAGGCCGACGGGCGGCATGCCAGATGAACACCTCGAAGAACAGCGTGCCTATGAAAGCGATGGCCGCCAACAGGTGGGTGATCAGCAAGACCCCATACATTTATCGATTCCCTCCCCGCAGTCGACTCATCCCGGATGCCCATCCACCCGGCTCTTGAGCAGCATCGGCCCATAGCGCCAGGCGTACAGGCCAAACGCCAAGGTCCAGCACACTCCCGCCAGCCATAGCGCGGCGAACGGCAACAGCAGCACCAGCAGCACGCGGCTCAGGCACGCCAGGTTCAACAGGATGAACGCAAGGGTCATGCCCGCCGGTGGTTCGAGGGGGCGCCCGGTATGGCCCAGGCTGACACGGGCGATCATCGCCAGGATCAACCCGGCCATGGCGCCGATGGTCAGGCTGTGCACCGCCAGGCTCGGGTTCACCGGCACGCCGACGTGCCACAGCGCCATGCCCAGGCACGCCACCGCCAGCCAGGCGTAGGCCAGGTGCAGCGACCACAGCAGCGGCACCCGCCACAGGTCCCGGTCATGCCAGCGCACCAGCCGAATCCCGTGGCCCACCGCCAACCCGGCGAACAACAGGCCGACCCAGACGTTGGCCGCCAGCGCCGGACCGAAGGCATACAGCAGCGCCACCAGTGCGGAACCCGCCAGCAACAAGCGATCGAGCCACGGCCAGGGCGCAACACCTTCCACGCGACCGAGGCCACGCTGGGTGAAGAACGGAATCACACGTCCGCCAATCAGCCCCATCATCGCCGCCACCAGCCACAAGCCGGTGAGCACGCTCTGGCGCTGCAAACTTTCGTTGTGCTGGATCAGGCCGTACACCGACAAGCCGTCAGCGGCAGCCAGCAGCAGCAAGACCAACACGATCGGGTAATTGCGTTTCTGCCGCACACGCCACAACGTCAGACCCATCAACGCGGCGACACCCAAGGCGAAAGCCAGCTCCAGGACCGCCAGCAAGGGCAGCGGTGCATCAACCAACCAGGCCAGTCGCGCCCCCAGCCACACCAACGCCAGCGCTGCCAACCGCTTGCCGCTGAGCCCCGGCGTACCCGTCCAGGTTTGCACCGCTGTCAGCAGGAACCCGGCGATGATCGCCAGGCCGAAACCGAACAGCAATTCATGACGGTGCCAGGCCAGCCAGCCACCGGCCGGCTGCCAGGCCGACAATCGCCCGCTGAACACCGCCAGCCACAGCGGCACCACCAGCAGCGCGAGCACGCAGCCGCCCAGGAAGAACGGCCGGAACGCCAGGCGCCACAGCGGTGGAATCGCCATGGCCTTGCGACGATCAAGCACTTGCATACACCACTCCTCAGCCCCCGCCGGAACGCCCGCGAGGTGCGATAAAACCAGGTTCGAATGATCGGTTATCGACGCGCACGAGCCTTGTCTCAGATCAAGCCGGCGCATCGGCAACCGCATGCCTCGGCCAGAAGCTTGCAAAGGGCTTGCCGAACCCATTCGCAACTTGATCGGGAAACCTGTGGGAGCGAGCTTGCTCGCGATGACGATGGATCAGTCGGCACCGATGTTGGATGTTAGTACGCTATCGCGAGCAAGCTCGCTCCCACAGGGAGTGGTCATTTCAACCCCGTCATGGTGATTTCTACCCTTCAAGCCTGGGGTCATTTCTACCCTGCCCAGCCCCAACGTCCCATGAATCAAAGCCCCCAGGAATGGCCCAGCTCTTGCTCAAGCACGGCATCAGCTTCTACTTCCGGGGTCTTCCATGAAATCCGTCGTCCTGCCGCTCACCTGGTTCGTCGTGCTCTCCTGCGTCGTGGCGCTTGCCAGCGGCCTGTCCCTGAGCCTGGTCTGACCCCGATCACTTCTTTGCTATCACAAGGATCCACGCCATGGTGCTCCACCGCGTCCATCACCAGATTCTGCGCAGCCATCACCTGTTCGAGCCACTGAACGAGGAACAGCTCGACGAATTGATGAGCCACAGCCAACTGCTCAACATCGACAAGGGCGATCCGCTGTTTCGCCAGGGTGAACCGGCGCAAGCGTTCTACTTCGTGATCTCCGGGGCGGTGAAAATTTTCCGGTTGACCCCGGACGGCCAGGAAAAAGTCTTCGAGGTGATTGGCGAGCGCCAGACCTTCGCCGAAGCCATGATGCTGATGGACACGCCCAACTACGTCGCCTCCGCCGAAGCCGTGGGCCCGACGCAGCTGTATCGGCTGTCCAACGCCACGTACATGCGCCTGCTGCAAAGCAACAGCCGGCTGACCTTCGCCCTGCTCGGCAAGCTTTGCGTGCGCTTGCACCAGCGGGTCAACGAGATCGAAACCCTGTCGCTGAAGAACGCCACCCACCGCGTGGTGCGCTACCTGCTCACGCAACTGGTGCGTTTGCAAACCGTCGACAGCCAGTTCGAATTGCCCATGGCCAAGCAGTTGATCGCCGGCCACCTGTCGATCCAACCGGAAACGTTTTCGCGGATCATCCGCCGCCTGATCGATGAAAAGATCATCACCCAGGACGGTCGCCAGATCGCCATTCTCGACCGCCCGCGCCTGGAGCAGTTCGAATGAGCGCGCAGCCCACTTGCCTGTACTGCCAACACGCCAATGCCATCAGCCAAACCGAGTGCCGCCAATGCGGCATGCCCCTGCCGGTCGAAGCGGCGCTGGCCGGTGAGCGCCGGCTGCGGCGCTTCACCTGGTTCTGCGTCGGCTTGACGATCTTCTGCATCGTCATGTTCTTCTGGTTGCCGCGCAGCATCGCCTGAATCCTCAATCCTGAGTCAACTGCCGATACAACTGCGGCAACCGCAGCGGCAGTTGCTCGGGCTGGCGAATCAGCGTGTAACCGTTGGCGCCAAACATGTACGGCAGATAATCCCCCGCTTCCCGGTCGATGGTGATGCAGAACGGCGTCAGCCCCTGGCGTCGGGCCTCCAGCACCGCCTGGCGCGTGTCCTCGACACCGTAGCGACCCTCGTAGAGGTCCAGGTCATTGGGCTTGCCGTCACTGATCAACAGCAACAGCTTGCGCCGCCGCTTGCATCCCGCCATGCGCTGGGTAGCCTGGCGGATCGCCGCGCCCATGCGCGTGTAATAACCGGGCTTGAGCCCCTGGATCCGGCCGCGGGTCTGGTCGTCGTAGCGCTGGTTGAAGGCCTTGAGTTCATGCATCCGCACGTTCTGCCGGCGCAAGGAGGAAAACCCGTACAAGGCAAAATCATCCCCCAGTACCGACAAGGTTTCACCGAACAGCAACAGACTGTCGCGGATCACATCGATGACCCGGTGTTCGTCATTGAGGTGGGCGTCGGTGGACATCGACAGGTCGGCTAATAGCAGGCAGGCCAGGTCGCGGCGAGTCTGGCGCTGGTCCATGAACAGCCCGCGTTCACCGCATTGACCGTGCTGGCGCTCGACGTGAAAGTCCAGCCAGGCTTGCAGGTCCAGTTCCGAGCCCTGGGTTTGCTGGCGCAACCATTGGCGATCGTTGCGCAGATGTTCGAACTGGCGACGCAGGCGCTGGGCCGGGCCTCGCAGGCGCAAGGGCAATGGCTGGGGTTCACAGTCACGCGGGACGAAGGTTTGCACGCTGACGAAATCGTCCTGCAGGCGCTGCTTGCGATAGTCCCATTCCGGCAAGAGGATGCCTTCGCCGAGCGGCACGTCATCGACATCCGCCGGTGGCAAGTCCAGGTGCAACTTCAAGCCACCGCCCTTGCGCAGGCGCGTGCGGGAAAGGGTCAGTTGATCGAGGTCCTCTGCGACGCGGGCAGCGTCCGGGTCTTCGCTGTCGTCCGACCAGCGATCCAGGTCCACGTGCTCGGTCCAGCTGAACAGGTTTTCCAGGCGCACGATCAGCAGGCCACCGTCGCGGGTGGTGTCGTCGATGCGTTCGGCGCGCTTGCGACCGCCCTGCTGTTCGCCGGGCGGCGTTGCTAGATATTGCTCGGACTCTTCGAGATCAGCGGCCTGGGGATTGGCCAGATGTTGCGGTGGATACAGCCACAACGGCAACGGCCAGGCCGCCCGTTCGCTGCGGGGGAAATGCTCGACACTGCCCGGCTCGCGTAAGGCTTGGCACAACGCGCGCTCCAGGGCCGCTTCGGCGGGGTTCAGTGATCCAGGGTCGGGGCGCAAGGACAGGTGCGCCTCTACCAATCGTCGGTAACGAGGGCGCAGCGCCGGGTAGCGTTTCAACACGGCCAGGGTCCAGCGCTGGTTGTCCCGCCCCCAATGCCGCATCGGCCCAGACTGCGCGGCCAGCAACGCCAGCCAGCGATACAACTCTTGGTTGAGCTCGACATCGGGAAACGCCGCCAGGCTCGCCGGCAGACGCAGGTTGTCGCCATCGCACCAGGCCAGCGGCACTTGCTTGCAGGTGCCGGCGATCTGCTGCAACAGGTTGCGGCGCAGCAGAAGATCACGGTCGCTGACCGCTTCGACGCCCAGGTGCCGGGCACCGCCCGTGGCGCGAAACAGCACCTGCAGCGAGCGTTGCCGTGGAATCAGCTCGACCCGCGCCTCGGGAAAATCGGCGCTGGCCCGGCGGGTGATGAAACGGTGCCAGACGCTGCCGACCCACTCTTCCAGCTCGAGGGTGAATGCCATGGTTATTTCCTCTTAAGCGGAACCCATTGTGGCGAGGGGATTTATCCCCGCTGGGCGGCGAAGCAGCCCCAGAAATGTCTGCTACTGCGGTGTTTCAGACAGAATGTAGGGGGCCGCTTCGCGCCCCAGCGGGGATAAATCCCCTCGCCACAAATGGGTCCGGCTTAGTCGTTGTGGTGATTCATGAAGCCACCACCGCCGCCGGCGCCCGCAGCGCCGCGCGACCACGCTGGCGGAAGCTCAGCAGGTAGCACAGCAACCCGGCCAGGAACCCGACGCCGCTGACCAGTCGTGCCCAGAACAGCGGCTTCAAATGATCCATCGTCGCCATGAACGGCAAGGCACTGCCATCCGTCATCCAGCGTTGCAGCCACACCTGCACGACACCGGCTGCGGTGAGGAACAAGGTGATCATCACCATCGACAAGGTCATCAGCCAGAAGCCCCAGATCTCCAGCCGCTGGGAACGCTCGTCCGCCGCTTCACCCAAGCCGCGCAAGCGTGGCATGGCGTAGCTGATCAGCGTCATCACGATCATTGCATAGGCGCCGTAGAAGGCCAGGTGACCGTGGGCCGCGGTCAGTTGCGAACCGTGGGTGTAATAGTTGACCGGTGCCAGGGTATGGAGGAATCCCCAGACGCCAGCGCCGAAGAACGCGGTGACCGTGGTGCCCTTGGCCCACAACGTAGCGGCACGGTTCGGGTGATGCCGGCGACGGTTTTTCACCATGCTGAAGGCGAACACCACCATCGCCAGGAACGGCAGCGGTTCCATCGCCGAGAAGATCGAGCCGACCCACAACCAGACCTCGGGCGCGCCGATCCAGAAGAAGTGGTGGCCGGTGCCGATGATCCCTGTGATCAGCGCCATGGCGATGATCACGTACAGCCACTTCTCCACCACTTCCCGGTCCACGCCGGTGATCTTGATCAGGACGAAGGCGAGCATAGAGCCCATGATCAATTCCCACACGCCTTCCACCCAAAGATGCACCACCCACCACCAGTAATACTTGTCGCGGGCGAGGTTTTCCGGGTTGTAGAAGGAGAACAGGAAGAACACCGCCAGGCCGATCAGCCCGGTCATCATCACCATGCTGACGGTGGTCTTGCGACCCTTGAGCATGGTCATGCCGATGTTGTAGAGAAAGCCCAGGCACACCACGACGATGCCCATCTTGGTGATCGTCGGTTGTTCCAGGAACTCGCGGCCCATGGTCGGCAGCAGGTCGTTGCCGGTGAACTTCGCCAGCGTCGCATAAGGCACCGAGAGGTAGCCCAGGATCGTCGCCACACCCGCGGCGGCAAAGACCCAGAACAGCAACAGCGCCAGTTTCGGACTGTGCAGCTCGCGATCGGCCTCCTCCGGTATCAGGTAATACGCCGCGCCCATGAAGCCGAACAGCAGCCAGACGATCAGCAGGTTGGTGTGGACCATGCGGGCCACGTTGAAAGGAATCAGCGGGAACAGGAAATCGCCGACCACGTATTGCAAACCCATGATCAAACCGAACAGCACCTGCCCGAGGAACAGCATCAGGGCAAACACGAAATAAGGTTTGGCGACGGCCTGCGAGGCGAATTTCAGATGCGGATTAGCCATGCTCATCTCTCAGCCCTCCTTGTTTGGCGGCCAGCCATTGGTGTTGATCTTCGAGCTCCACTTGAGGAACTCGGCGATGTCGTCGACCTCCTGCTCGCTCAGGTTGAACTGCGGCATGGCCCGACGGCCGGGGACGTTCAGCGGTTGCATCTTCATCCACGCCTGTAGAAACGGCTTGAACGCCTCCTCGCCCCCGCGCCGATTCACCACGTTGCCCAGCTCCGGCGCGAAATACGCGCCCTCGCCCAGCAGCGTGTGGCAGCCGATGCAGTTGTTGCGCTCCCAGACGCCCTTGCCTCGTATCACCGACTCCGTCAACTGCGCCTGGTTGCTGCGCTCCGGAAAGGTCTGTTCCGTGTGGTAGGTCAGGGCCAGGAATATCAGGAAGAAGAAGATGCTTCCCCCGAAGTAAATATTCCTGGCCATGCCTTTGGTGAAGGTATCTGACATGGTCACTTCCTCATTGCTTGGCCTGCCCATTCTAGAAAGCGAGGGGTCCGGAACCGCTTGATGGCGATCAAGAATCTCCGATGGTTTTGGTGGGTTGTTGCGGGCGGGATTCGGCTTGGAGGGTTCCGGGCCTACAGCCTGGAGTGATGGATCCTTCGGAAATTTCCCAAAGTTGTAACAGCGGGACGGCGTTGGTGGAGTAAGGCGTTGGGATGGGGCAGGCTCGCTTCGGAAATGACTGCATCCGTTGGGCAAGGCGCCCATTCGCAGTGAAGGAAAACCATCAAGGAACGATCAATGAACGACACCCGGCACCGTACGGATACGCTTAATCCATTCAAAGTCATCATCGTCGGCAAACAGAAACAGCACTGGATCGAATTCCAACTGCTGGACGAACACGGTGAACCCTTGGCGAACATGCCCTTCCGTGCGCAGAACGAGGCCACGCGCACGGCCTATGTGCCCGAATACGCCGGCGTCAGCGATGCCGATGGGGTGATCCGTATTGACGGCTTGCACCCATTGGCCATCACCTTGCTGCTGGAGGCCAACTCACTGGCCGGGCAATTGCAAACCCGTCGTTTGCGCGCCGAACGGCCTGAGCCACACAGGCCTATAGTTGGCGACCGTACCCCGCTGTACAGTCCGCAGCGTTCGGGTTTTTCTCCAATCGAACGACAGGCCATTGAGGCCGGGCATGGCTACCACTATTTGCGTATCGGCCAGTTGTGTGATCGGCTCCCCGATCTGTCCCCGCCATTGACCGACGCCAGTCAACCGCCAGCCTTTCATTTTCCGGACCGGATGTTCAGTGGTTTTACGGTCGACGATGAACAACTGGATCGCCGCCATGTGCTGGAGGTTTGTCCGCTCCGGGCCTGGTCGCTGGTGCTGCATCACCAGCCCCATTACAGCCTTGCCAACGCCTACAACCTGGGGCTGATGAGCATCTTGTCGTACAGCACATGGCCGGAGCAGGACCGGGGTTCCGTCAAGGAATTTTTCGACCAGCAATGCGTGGATCTTTCACGTACGCCGAGGATATGGGACGGGGGTCAGAATTGGCCTTGTCTGGTCAGTGATGTGCCTTTTGATGACCGCTATACAACGGCCGAACCGTTGGACACCAGCAAAGCAGAACCACCGGAAGGAGACACGCAGCTTTTCTATGCCATCAGTGCAACCCAGGTGCTGGTGGCTTGGCGCGGCACAGAGATGGCCTACCCCTTTACCGACCTGGCGACAGACGTGACCTTTCGACCGGTCCAGCCAGAAGTTGCGGCCAACTGCGAACCCAAGGTGCCCTGTGCGGATTTGACTTCGGAAGGGAGCGTGCATCTGGGCTTTCGCGATGCCTATGAGGTCGCAAGAAGAGTTTATGCGAAGGATTTGGGCGAAGAGATTCCTGAAGCTATAGGTGGTAAACAGTTGTTCATCTGTGGGCACAGCCTTGGCGGCGCCCTCGGTCTGATTCATGCCGCCTCGATGAAAGCGCGCAACCCATTGCTATACACCTACGGCATGCCGCGCACCTTCACCCTCAAGGCCGTACAGGACCTAGACGAGTTGCAGCACTTCCGGCACGTCAACGACACCGACACCATCCCCAGCGCACCGCCCGAAGCGGCGCTGGATAATTACCTGTACGACTTGTACGGCCCGTTGGGCACCACCCTGGGTTTTACCTGGTCGTTGCTTCAGCTAACAGCCAGCACGGTGTTCAAGCATGGCGATCCTTTTTGTCACCACGGCGAAATCGCCATGTTCTTCAGGGCCGAACAACACCTGCAGGAACGTGGCTCGCAATACCCGGCCTATCGCAACAAGGACGGGCTCGGCGCGCCTTACTACACCACCATCGCTCGTCCCCTGCATCAAAAGGCCAAGTTCTACCTCGTACCCAGCCTGAGTCCTGAGGACGACCAACAGGCCAAGCAAGCGCAAGAAGGCCTGATCGGCACGCTGCGCCCAGGTGATCGGGCCCGATATTTCCCACCCCAGGGCAACCCCAAGAAGGGCCGACTGAGTGGCCTCGGCAACCATTTCATGTCTGAGTATCAACCCTACCTGCATAACCATCTGCTGGAGTCGATCAACCCCGAGCGGGAGCCCTTGATGAAGGAGCAGCTTGAGCGACAACGCTTTGAGCAGCAGATGCACGAGCATTACAGCCACATCCACGAACACGAGCGGGACCGTAATCGGGTCTTCCTGGGTTTGCAGGGTTTGCTGCCCCAGGCGTTGGGCTCCACACAGGAGGTCGAGGGCGGTATCGAGGCGTTACAGCGCTTCGATGCCGTGGCCAACCCGAATACCTACTTTACGAAAACCTGGGGCTGAGTCCGTCGACACGACCAAGGAGTGGATCATGATCAAGAAAATACCCCTCGCCATAATGACAACGGTCATGAGTCTCAGCGGCTGCGCCAAGGACTACAGCCTGGCGCCACCGGCGGACAGCGAAAAAGTGACGGTGACGGTAAAACTGCCCAAGGAGCTGACAAATGAAGTCATGCAGGTCGTTTACCGCTCCACCATCTGTACCTTCGCCGACCACACGGCAATGGGTAAGCCTTATCAACGTGACGAGTATCAGCGAACTGATATATGGCCTGTTCGCCAAGGACAGAGTGACCTCTATCGAGCCGAGCTGGCTATGGACGGTGGCGGCGCGTGCCAATGGCGCTTGAGCAATGTGACCTTCGGCGTCGCTTATGCCACGCCGACTCCCTTTGGCGAAAACGTAACTTATCGTGCCGGAGGGGGTGTTGTAGTGATTTTTGACCGCAACAACTCGCCACGCGGTGGGGCTGACTTCAACGTCGAAGGAGATTTGATTATTAAAAAAGACTACTACCCATGGATTGATGAAGAATTTTTAGGACCATATAAGAAAACTGTCAGCTTAGCTGGCGAAGGAAATATCTATCTAAGCTATCGAGCGGTACAAGCACAGGCAGTGCACTTTGAGCCCATCCTGCACTCCAGCTATGTAGTCTATTCAGCCGGACCCAACATTAAGAGGAAAGGTAATCACACCACCTTTACTTATCCTGATGGCAGTACAGTGGCTGATGGAAGGGCCAAGCCTGATTTCACAAAACTCCAAGCCATTCGCCTGGCTGCGGAGAACAAAAAATGAAATCCATTCTCCCGGTTATATTTATCACTTCGTTCGCGAATCTCAGCGGCTGCGCCAAGGACTACAGCCTGGCGCCACCGGCGGACAGCGAAAAAGTGACAGTGACGGTAAAACTGCCCAAGGAGCTGAAAACCGAAACCATGTGGGTGATGTATCGCTCGGCCACGTGTAAGCGCATCAGCTATGGCGCTAGCGGCCAACGTACCGAACGGGATGGCCATAACTCCGTTTATAAAGAATTCGAACGCCAGGGGCAGAGTGATATTTATCAAATCGAGCTACCCAAAGATGGGGGCGGTGCATGCCAATGGCATTTGGCCAATGTCACCTTCGGTGTCGTTTATGCCGACCCGACTCGTTTTGGCGAGAGCGTGGTTGTTGGTGGCGGCGGCGGCATTGTGGTCATCTTCGATCACAACAACTCTCCACGGGGAGGAGCAGACTTCAAGATCGATGGTGACTTAATGATCAAGAAGGATTACTACCCATGGTTAAAGGAAAACTTCCTAGACGGATATGTAAAGCGCATCAGTTTGGCAGGCGAAGCTAGTCTCTACCTCAAGTATCAAGCCCTACAGGCCCGGCAAGTATTTTTCGAACCCATACTGCATTCCAATTACCTGGTCACCTCCGAAGGAGCGAAAATACATAAAGTTGGAAGCTTCATTAAATTTACCTACCCCGACGGCACCGTGGTGGCCGATGGTTCACATAATCCGGACCTGCGCAAGCTCCAAGCCATTCGCCTGGCTGCGGAGAACAAATAAGAGGTCGGTCCCTACGTCCGTATTCCAGACCAACCACTCCCCTAATTGGCCACGTCCCCACATTCGTCCAGTGTCACATTCGTAGCGAGGGACCCGCTCCCTCGCCACGGGGGTTTACGCAGGGATTCAGACCCCAAACGAAACCCCCACCGCCAGCACCACCGCCCAGCTCAACATCAACCGCCGCCACAACCGCGGCGCATGGCGCAGTTCCATGAAGCCGTCGGCGATCAGCCAGGCCTTGGTCACGGCGACTGCCAGGATGGCGATTGCCACCAGCCCGTTGGCAGCGAACTGGGCCAAGGCAACGGTGCCGGTGCTGAGCATGGCCAGCATCGCCCAGCAGATGATCAATACACGGGACGTCGACATGGGCACCTCCATTCAATCGAGGATGTAGACCACCGGGAACAGCAGCACCCAGACCAGATCCACCATGTGCCAATACAGCACGCCGGATTCCAACCCGCTGTGTTGTCGTGCTCCGTAGCGCCGGCGGCGGCAGCCCTCGGCCAGCCATGCGAGGATGACCATGCCCAGCAGCACATGGAGGAAATGGAACGCGGTGAGGATCCAGTACAAGGTGAAGAAGGTGTTGTGCTCCATGCCGAGGCCATTCGCCAGCAGGTGGGCGTACTCGCCGAGCTTGATCCCTACGTAGCCACAGGCGAGCAGCAACGCGCCGCCCAACAACAGCGCGGCTCGACGCGGTCGGTCTTGCCGGGCTTGCTCCAGGGCCAGGGCAGCGAACAGCCCGGCGGTGAGCAGGCTGAGGGTCATCGCCAGGCCCGTGGAGCGGTCCAGCAACTGGCGGCCTTCGCTGAACATCTGCGGGCGCAGCGCCTGGGCGACGGTGAACGCGAGGATCAGCAGCGCGAACACCGTCAGCTCGGCGAGGATGAAGAACCACATCGCCAGGTCGCCGGGCAACCGCCGGGACATTCCAACGCTCTCAGCCGAAATGGACATCGACCACATCCATCAGCGCGGCCACGGTTTGTGGATCGTCGCTCAACGGTTCGGCCAGGCACGCCAGGCAAGCTTGGCGCGGGTCCATCCCGGCGCCGATCATGCGGGCCGCGAAGATCAGCAGACGGGTGGACGCGACCTCCTCCAGGTCGTGCTGATCGAGCCGGCGCAGCGCCTGCCCCAAGCGCACCACCTGGGCAGCCAAGGCCATGTCGACTCCAGCCTCGCGGGCAACAATGCGCTCTTCGTCGGGCACCGTCGGGTAGCCGAAGCGCATGGCCACGAAACGCTGGCGCGTGCTCGGCTTCATGCCCTTGAGCAGGTTCTGGTAGCCGGGGTTATACGACACCACCAGCATGAACGACGGCGGCGCCTGCAAAACCTCGCCGGTGCGCTCCAGGTACAGCTGCCGACGATCGTCCGCCAGCGGGTGCAGCACCACCGCCGTGTCCTGGCGCGCCTCGACCACTTCGTCCAGGTAACAGATGCCGCCCTCGCGCACCGCCCGGGTCAACGGTCCGTCCTGCCACCAGGTGCCCTGGGCGCCGATCAGGTGACGGCCGACCAGGTCGGCGGCGCTGAGGTCGTCGTGGCAGGCGACGGTGTACAGCGGCAATTTCAGGCGATGGGCCATGTGCTGGACAAAACGGGTCTTGCCGCAGCCCGTCGGCCCCTTGATCAGCACCGGCATGCCGTGGCGCCAGGCCTGTTCGAACAATGCCTGTTCGTTGTCCTGGGCTTGATAGAAGGGTTCGCCGGGGTGTTGCGCGGTATGGATTGCGTTCATGGAATGGCCTGATCAGACAACGGATTGCCACTCAAGCTACGAGGCCCTGCGACAACCTGGCAAGGCTTGCGGCCGGCAAACTTGATCGCCGTCAAGCGGTTAACCATTGCCCTCGGCATAGCCTTGCAGCGCACCAAGAATCTGCGCGCCGGACGACATTTACGGGGGCAGCGCGGGTCATGCCTGAGGAGAAATGGAATGCTGATCAGCCACAAAAAATCGTGGGCGATGAGGGTCACGGCGCTGTGTACAGTGCTGGCCTCCCCTTACGTCTTCGCCGACCAACCCCCTGCGCAGGCCACCTCGCAGGACAGCCCGCGCATGGTCAAGACCGACGGCGCGCCGGACCTGAGCCAAGCCGACTTCGACGCGGCCAAGGAAATCTACTTCCAACGCTGCGCCGGCTGCCACGGCGTGCTGCGCAAGGGCGCCACCGGCAAGCCCCTGACGCCCGACATCACCCAGGCACGTGGCCAGGCCTACCTGGAGGCGCTGATCACCTATGGCTCCGCCGCCGGCATGCCGAACTGGGGCACTTCCAACGCCCTGACCAAGGACCAGATCACGGTGATGGCCAAGTTCATCCAGCACACCCCGCCGACACCACCGGAATGGGGCATGGCCGAAACCCTCAAGACCTGGAAAGTCCTGGTCAAGCCCGAGGACCGACCCACCAAGCAACTCAACAACCTCAACCTGCAAAACCTGTTCTCGGTGACCCTGCGCGACGACGGCAAGATCGCCCTGATCGACGGGGACACCAAGAAGATCGTCAAGCTGATCGACACCGGTTACGCGGTGCACATCTCGCGCATTTCAGCCTCCGGGCGTTATCTACTGGTCATCGGCCGGGACGCCAAGATCGACATGATCGACCTGTGGCCGAAAGAGCCGACCAAGGTCGCGGAAATCAAGGTAGGCATCGAAGCCCGCTCGGTGGAAACCTCCAAGTTCAAGGGCTACGAAGACAAGTACACGATTGCCGGCTCGTACTGGCCGCCGCAGTTCACGATCATGGACGGCGAGACCCTGGAGCCCAAGCAGATTGTCTCGACCCGGGGCATGACCGTCGACACCCAGCAATACCACCCCGAACCTCGCGTCGCGGCGATCATCGCCTCCCACGAATGGCCGGAGTTCATCGTCAACGTCAAGGAAACCGGCAAGGTGATGCTGGTCAACTACCAGGACATCAAGAACCTCACCATCACCAGCATCGACGCCGCGCCGTTCCTGCACGACGGCGGTTGGGACAGCAGCCATCGCTACTTCATGACGGCCGCCAACAACTCCAACAAAGTCGCGGTGATCGACTCCAAGGAACGCAAGCTCACCGCCCTCGTGGACGTCGGCAAGACCCCGCACCCGGGACGCGGCGCCAACTTCAATCATCCGCTCTACGGACCGGTCTGGGCCACCAGCCACTTGGGCGACGCCGGGGTTTCGCTGATCGGCACCGACCCGGTCAAGCACCCGCAATACGCCTGGAAACAGGTGGGTTCGCTGCAGGGCCAGGGCGGCGGTTCGCTGTTCATCAAGACCCATCCACAGTCCCGTCACCTGTACGTCGACACCACCCTCAGCCCGGACGCCAAGCTCAGCCAATCGGTGGCGGTGTTCAACATCGACAAGCTCGACGCTGGCTACACCGTGCTGCCGATTGCCGAGTACGCCGGCATCAAGAAAGGTGCCTTGCGCGTGGTGCAACCGGAATACAACAAGGCTGGCGACGAAGTCTGGTTCTCGGTCTGGAGTGGCCAGGAAGACGAGTCGGCGCTGGTGGTGATCGACGACAAGACCCTCAAGGTCAAGGACGTGATCAAGGACAAGCGCCTGATCACCCCGACCGGGAAATTCAACGTCTACAACACCCAACACGACATCTATTGAGCCCCATCAATAAGAGGAAAAACCATGAAGCCTATTCTGATCGCACTGGCCTTGACCGCCGCCTACAGCCTGCCGGCCCTGGCCGATGATGGCCCGACACTGTTCAAGAGCAAGCCTTGCGCGGCTTGCCACTCCATCGACACCAAGGTGGTAGGCCCGGCGCTCAAGGACGTCGCGGCAAAAAACGCCGGCGTCGCCGGAGCCCAGGACGTATTGGCCAAACACATCAAGGAAGGCACCCAAGGCAACTGGGGACCGATGCCGATGCCGGCCAACCCGGTGACGGAAGAAGAGGCCAAGACGCTGGCGGCTTGGGTTCTGACCCTTAAATAACTTACAAGGCGCAAATCACTTGTGGCGAGGGGATTTATCCCCGCTGGGGTGCGAAGCAGCCCTGAAACCTGACAGCGCGGTGTGTCAGGCAGATAGGTTCTGCTTTTCTGGGGCTGCTTCGCACCCCAGCGGGGATAAATCCCCTCGCCACAGGGGACATGCAAAAATTCAATATCGGAGGACGTCATGGAACGACACAGCTTCACCCCCTCGATCACCGCCCTCCTCCTGCTTATACCCGCCTGCGCGCTGGCCGCTCCCGACCCGCCGCGCCAGGCCCAACTCCAACATCTCCTGGACCAGGACTGTGGCGCCTGCCACGGCCTGCGCATGACCGGCGGCCTCGGCCCGCCGCTGACCCGCGAAGCGCTGGCGGGAAAATCCCGCGACAGCCTCATCGCCACCGTCACCCTGGGCCGCCCCGGCAGCGCCATGCCCGGCTGGGCGCCACTGCTCGGCCCCGACGACATTCGCTGGCTAGTGGACCGGCTTATTCAAGGAAAACCCGCCCGATGATCCGTTCCCTTTTGTCCATTGCCACCGCTGCAATCCTGCTCGCCGGTTGCGCCCAGCCCACCCTGCGCGGCACTGGCGACTTGGGCGTAGTAGTTGAACGCGCCAACGGCAGCCTGCAAATCATCGAAAGCGACAGCCACACCCTGCTCGCCCGCGTCGACGGCCTCGGCGACCTGTCCCATGCCTCGGTGGTGTTCTCCCGGGACCAGCGCTACGCCTACGTGTTCGGTCGCGACGGTGGCCTGAGCAAAGTCGACCTGCTGACCGCCCGCATCGACCGCCGCATCCTCCAGGGCGGCAACAGCATCGGCGGCGCGATCAGCCAGGACGGCAAGCTGATCGCCGTGTCCAACTACGAACCGGGTGGCGTGAAGGTGTTCGATGCCCGGACCTTGGAACAGCTCGCCGACATCCCGGCCACGCCGCTGCCGGACGCCGGCAAACGCTCCCGGGTGGTGGGCCTGGTGGACGCGCCGGGTCAGCGTTTCGTGTTCAGCCTGTTCGACACCGGCGAGATCTGGACCGCTGATTTCAGTGACGGACCTAAGCCGCGCATCGAGCGTTTCACCGGCATCGGCCAGCAACCCTACGACGCGCTGATCACCCCGGACGGGCGTTACTACATGGCCGGGCTCTTCGGCGAAGACGGCATGGCGCAACTCGATCTCTGGCATCCGGAGCACGGGGTCAAGCGCGTGCTGGGGCATTACGGACGCGGCGAGGCCCGGTTGCCGGTGTACAAGATGCCGCACCTGGAAGGCTGGGCCGTGGCCGACCAACAGGCCTTCGTGCCCGCCGTCGGTCACCATCAGGTGTTGGTGATGAACGCCACGACCTGGCAACAGGTCGATGCCATCGCCGTCGCCGGGCAAGCGGTGTTCGTCACCGCGCGACCGGACGGACGCCAACTCTGGGTCAACTTCGCCTACCCGGACAACGACCGGGTCCAGGTCATCGACACCCAGACCCACGCCATCGTCGCCGACCTTCGGCCCGGGCCGGCGGTATTGCACATGGAATTCACCGCCCGCGGCGACCAGTTGTGGCTGTCAGTCCGGGATGGCGGTGAAGTGCAAGTCTGGGATCCCTATCGACTGGAACGGATCGGCACGCTGCCGTCGCTGAGCCCCAGCGGCATTTTCTTCAGCAGCCGTGCGCACAAGCCAGGGTATTGACCATGACACCCAGCCCTCTCGCTCGCCGCTTGATCGACCGCTTTCAACACGGCTTGCCGCTGTGCGCCGAACCCTTCAAGGCCATTGCCGAAACCCTGGGCTGTAGCGAGGCCCAGGTCATCGACTGCCTCCAGCACCTGCAACTGGCGGGGACATTGTCGCGCGTCGGACCGGTGTTCGAGCACAGCCGGGCTGGCGCCAGCACCCTCGCCGCCCTCGCCGTGCCGCCGGAGCGCCTGCACCAGGTGGCGGCGCGCGTCAGCCAGTACCCCGAAGTCAATCACAACTACGCACGGGAGCATCGCTACAACCTCTGGTTCGTACTGACCGGCCCCGACCGCGCCCACCTGGACATCATCCTCCAGGAACTGGAGCAGGACACCGGCCTTACGCCGCTGGACCTGCCCATGCTCACCGCCTACCGCATCGACCTGGGCTTTGCCCTGGAGACCGCCCCATGAACATCACCCTCAGCGAGGCACAATCCCTGGCGCTGCGCCGCCTGCTGGAAACCGGCCTGCCCCTGACCCCGCGCCCCTTCCAGGCCTTGGCCGAACAGATCGAGGCCCGTGAAGCGCAGGTGCTCGATCAGATGCGGTTATGGCACGAACAAGGCTTGTTCCGCCGCGTCGGCCTGGTGGTCAACCATCGGGCCTTGGGGTTCTCCGCCAACGCCATGCTGGTGCTGGACGTGCCCGACGCCTTGGTCGATGAAGTCGGGCGACGCCTTGGCCAAGCCCCGGGCATCAACCTTTGCTACCAACGGCCACGACGCCTGCCGCAGTGGCAATACAACCTGTTCTGCATGATCCACGGGCGCCAGCGCGACCGCGTCGAGGCCCAGGTCCAGGCGTTGCTCCAGGAACATATGCTGGATGACCTGCCGCACCAACTGTTGTTCAGCACGCACCTGTTCAAGCAATGCGGCGGACGTTTCGCCGCACCGGCCGGAGCCTCGATCGATGGATGACCTCGACCGCCGCCTGATCAATCGGCTGCAACTGGGCTTGCCCCTGGTGCGCCATCCCTGGAAGCACCTGGCCCGCGAACTGGACAGCAACAGCGCCGAGCTGCTCGACCGCCTGCATGAGCTGCTCAATGAAGGCGTGCTGACCCGTTTCGGCCCGATGTTCGACATCGATCGCCTCGGCGGCGCGTTCACCCTCGCCGCCCTGTCGGTGCCTGAAGCGCGTTTCGACAGCATCGCCGAGCTGCTCGCCGATATGCCCGAAGTGGCCCACAACTACCGCCGCGAGCACGCCTGGAACATGTGGTTCGTGCTCGCCTGCCCCAGCGAACAGGCGATCACCGACACCCTGCTGCGCATCGAGCGGCTGACCGACCTGGTGCCGCTGAACCTGCCCAAGGAGGAGACCTACCATGTCGGCTTGTATTTCCCGGTTTGATTCGCTGCGGCAACACCCACTGAGCCCGGAAGAAACCCCGCTGGCACTGCGCCTGGTCGAACTGACCCAGGCCGGCCTGCCCTTGCTGGAAGATCCCTGGAGCTGGCTCGCCGAGCAACTGGGCCTGAGCGTCGAGTCCACCCTCGACCTGCTCAAGCGCTTGCAGGCCGAAGGCGCGATCCGCCGCATCGCCGCCGTGCCCAACCACTATCGCCTCGGCTACCGCCACAACGGCATGACCGTCTGGGATGTCGCCGACGCCGACATGCCACGCCTCGGTGCGCTGTTGGGCGAACAGCCCTTCGTCAGCCATTGCTACCGCCGTCCGCGCCGCCCCGGCTGGCGCTACAACCTGTTCGCCATGGTCCACGGGCGCAGCCGCGAGGAAATCGACGGCTACCGCGAGCACCTGCGCTATCTGCTGGGAGATGCCTGCGCCGCCGACGACATGCTGGTGAGCAGCCGGATCCTGAAGAAAACCGGCCTGCGCCTGACGCCGGCCGCGCGTTGAGCCTGCACGCCAACCCCTGCATGCCAACCGAAGGAGCGTTTTATGTTGAGGATCAGCCATTACCTGCGCGCCCTGGCCGGGCAATGCCCCGCTCCACGCGTCGCGCCCCCCGGCAGTCGCCGCGCGCCGGTGGTGATCTGGAACCTGCTCAGGCGCTGCAACCTGACCTGCAAGCATTGCTACGCAACCTCCGCCGACAGCGTGTTTCGCGATGAGCTGGACACTGCCGAAGCCCTGCAAGTGATCGACGACCTGCACGACGCCGGGGTCCGGGTGCTGATCCTGTCCGGCGGCGAACCGTTGCTGCGCGAGGACCTGTTCCAGCTCAGCGCCTATGCCCGCGCCCAAGGGTTCTTCGTCGCCCTGTCCACCAACGGCACGCTGATCGACGCCACTAACATTGAACAGATCGCGGCGGCGAACTTCGATTACGTGGGCATCAGCATCGATGGGCTGGAAGCGACCCACGATGAATTCCGGCAACTCAAGGGCAGTTTCGCCAGTTCCATGGCGGCGATCCGGCTCTGTCGCGCGCGCGGGATTCGGGTGGGTTTACGCACGACGCTGACGCAGCAGAACCATTTGCAGTTGCCCACCCTGCTGGAACTGATGAACGAATACGATGTGCAGAAGTTCTACCTGTCCCATCTCAACTACAGCGGTCGCGGCAAGCGCAGCCGCAAGCTCGACGCCCACCAGCAGATGAGCCGCGAGGCGATGGAATTGATTTTCGAGCGCGCCTGGGCGGACGTCGAACAGGGGCGCGACAGTGACTTTGTCAGCGGCAACAACGACGCCGACGCGATCCTGCTGCTGCAATGGGCCGCCCGGCGCCTGCCCCAACACTCCGCCGCGCTGGAGCAAATGCTGCGGGCCTGGGGCGGCAATGCCTCGGGCGCCGGCATCGCCAACATCGACAACACCGGCGAGGTCCATCCCGACACGTATTGGTGGCAGCACTCGGTGGGCAATGTCCGCCAGACACCGTTCAAGACCCTCTGGCTGGAGCGCCCCGAGCCGCTTCTCCTAAAACTGCGCGAGCACCCGCGCGCCGTCGGCGGACGCTGCGGCCAATGCCGCTGGCTGGCGATCTGCAACGGCAACACCCGCACCCGCGCCTGGGCCGACGGCGACCTGTGGGGCCAAGACCCCGGTTGCCACCTGAGCGATGAAGAAATCGGCGTGCACGCGATTCCCAGCGTGGCGCTGAGCCCGATATAGCCCGATAGCCCGACGGCGAACCTGATGAAGAACCAAGGAAGTCCCATGCCTGCCCCCATCGTTTTGCCCGCTGCCCTGCAATCGTCCTTCCGGCCTGGGGAAGTCGCCCTGGTCGGCGCCGGTCCCGGTGATCCGGGCCTGTTGACCTTGCGAGCCTGGAGCCTGCTGATGCAAGCCGACGCGGTGGTCTACGACCGCTTGATCAGCCCGCAGTTGCTCAGCCTGATCCCACTGGCTTGCGCCCGCCATTACGTCGGCAAGGCCGCCGGTTGTCACAGCCTGCCCCAACCGCAGATCAACCAACTGCTGGCCGATCTGGCGGACCAGGGCCAGCGAGTTGTCCGGCTCAAGGGCGGCGACCCGTTCATCTTTGGCCGTGGCGCTGAAGAGCTGGAGTACCTGTTGTCTCGCGGCATCGACTGCCAGGTGGTGCCCGGCATCACTGCCGCGGCCGGCTGCTCGGCCTATGCCGGCATTCCACTGACCCATCGCGACCTGGTCAATTCCTGCCGGTTCATCACCGGTCATTTGCAGCGCGACGGTGAGCTGGACTTGCCGTGGCGCAGCCTGGCCGATGACAGCCAGACGCTGGTGTTCTACATGGGCTTGTCGAACCTGCGCACCATTGCCGAGCGATTGATAGCGGCCGGGCTCTCGGCAGACACCCCGGCGGCGTTGATCAGCAACGGCACGCGCCCTGACCAACAGGTGCTGCGCGGCACGCTGGGTGAATTGCCGCACATGGCCCAGGCCTGTGCCGACGGGCTGCCCACATTGACCGTGATCGGCAAGGTCGTCGGCCTGTTTGCCCAGCAGCCGGTGCAGCATCCGGCGCGTATTCATCCGACGCCACGGGCTCAACCCTTCGCCTCGAAGGTGGCGTCATGAAGGGCTGGTGGTTCACTCCAGTGCTGTGGATCAGCGTGGCCCACGGTGCGGACGTCAAAGGGCCGGACCTGGACCAGGCCGAGCGCAACTATCAGCAGCACTGCCAGCAATGCCACGGCGTCAATCGCATCGGCGCAGCCGGGCCGGCGCTGTTGCCGCAAAGCCTGAGCCGGATCAAGCCCGCCGAAATCCGCCAGGTCATCGAAAACGGCCGCCCCGCCAGTCAGATGGCAGCGTTTGGCACCGTGCTGGATGCCGCGCAGATCGATGGGCTGACCGACTATCTCCAGCGCCCACCCGCCGTCGAGCCGACCTGGAACGAAGACGACACTCGCCGCAGTCATCGCCTGCTGGCGGATCTCGCCACCCTGCCGGACAAACCCCGGCACAACGCCGACCCGCTGAACCTGTTCGTGGTGGTGGAGGCCGGCGATCACCATGTCGATATCGTCGACGGCGATCGCTTCGAGGTGCTGGCGCGTTTCGCTTCGCATTTCGCCCTGCACGGCGGCCCGAAATTCTCCCCGGACGGCCGTTTCGTCTACTTCGCGTCACGGGACGGCTGGATCAGCCTGTACGACCTGCACAACCTCAAGCTCATCGCCGAAGTCCGCGCCGGGCTCAATACCCGTAACCTGGCGGTGAGCAAGGACGGTCGCTGGGTGCTGGTGGGCAATACCTTGCCGGGCAATCTTGTGGTGCTGGATGCCCGTGACCTGTCGCTGGTCAAGACCGTTGCAACGGTCGGGCTGGACGGCCAGGCATCGCGGGTCAGCGCGGTCTATACGGCGCCGCCGCGGGACAGCTTCATCGTCGCGCTGAAGGACGTGAAGGAAGTCTGGGAGCTGTCCACCGGTCCGAACCCGGACTTTGTGCCGAGGCGCATCGAGGCCGAGGATTACCTGGATGACTTTTCCTTCTCGCCCGACTATCGGCAGCTACTCGCCACCTCGCGCAAGGCCCAGGGCGGGCAAGTGATCAACCTCGACACCGGACGGATCGTCACGGATATCGCGCTGCCGGGCATGCCGCACCTGGGCTCGGGGACCTATTGGAAACGCAATGGGCATTGGGTGTTCGCCACGCCCAATATCAGCAAGGGGCTGATTTCGGTGATCGACTTCAACACCTGGAAAGTCATCAAGCAGATCCCCACCCTCGGGCCGGGCTTCTTCCTGCGCAGCCATGTCAATTCCCGCTATGCCTGGACCGATGTGTTTTTCGGCCCCGACAACGATGCCATCCACCTGATCGACAAGCAGACTCTGGAAATCGCCCACACCCTGCGCCCGATGCCCGGGAAAACCGCCGCCCACGTCGAATTCACCCGCGACGGCCGCTACCTGCTGCTGAGCATCTGGGATACCGATGGTGCGTTGATTGTCTACGACAGCAACACCCTGAAGGAGATCAAACGCATGCCGATGAACAAACCGTCAGGCAAATACAACGTGGGCAACAAGATCGAGTTTGCCGAAGGGACCTCGCACTGACCTGGCATTGTGGGGGGCTGCTGCGCAGCCCAGCGGGAGCAAGCTCCCTCGCCACGGGATTGGTGTCGGCCTTGTGTTCCAAGCCAATCGAAGCATTTGTGGCGAGGGGATTTATCCCCGCTGGGTTGCGCAGCGACCCCAAAAAGGCCAAGCCCAATCAACCTGACCCACCTCGGTGACTGTTCCAGGGGCTGCTGCGCAGCCCAGCGGGGATAAATCCCCTCGCCACAAGGGCTGCGTTGATAACCCTTTCTTCCAGCCACCCAATCCCCGTGGCGAGGGAGCAAGCTCCCTCGCCACGGGATCGGTGTCAGCCTGTGTACTGCAAAGCGATTGGAATACCTGTGGCGATGGGATTTAGCGAAACGTCGCACCGCCCCGCTGGGTTGCGCAGCAACCCCAAAAGGCCGAAAGCGGTCAATGACTCATCGATGACATCGCCCCGGCCTGCCCCAGCAGCTTCTGGTCGATGTCCTCCAAACGCAGGACCTTGCCGCCGGTATCGTGGGCGAGTTTTTGTGCCGCCTCGGGGTCGGAGAAGGAGGCCAGGACCACGCCCATGGCGCCTTTGAGCCCGGAGCCGATCACGAAGTAGGCGGTGCGGGCGTCGATCAGGTGGGCGTCGTCCGGTGCGTCCCAGTGGCTGCGGCCCATGTCGTGGACATACAGCTTCACGTCGGCGCGGTGGTTTTCCGGTTGCAGCCACCAGCCAAGCATTTCCGCCGGAGAGCAGAACTTCTTCGTCCCGCCGGCACCGACCGCCGCGCCCTTGGGCCCGGGGAAATCGGTGATGACCATGCCACACACATGGCATTCATCCCCAGGATGAAAAGCCAGTCCCGCCTGGGCAGCCGGCGGCGATTGAGCCTTGTCGCAAGCCACCAGCGCCAGGCACACCAGAACCCCGGCCAGGACACGGCTCGCCTTGAGATAAATCCTGTTCATCACATCCTTCCTCATCAAGACCAGAAACTCATGGGCATCGGCGATTGAACAACCGATAGGCCAGCCACAACGGCACCCCCAACCACAACCCCAGGCACAGCCACAGCAGCGGCGCTGAAACCGGCAAATCGCTGCCCAGCGTCAACACGCCGGCCCCACTGGAAGCGGCGTCGAACCCCGACACATTGATCAGTCGATACACATCAGTCGGGTTCAACAGCAACAGCCAAGGCAACAGCTCCGGACTGAACCGGCCCTCGCTCAGCACCAGCAACGCCAGCAGCGCCAGGTCGAACACCAGCACGAAGAAAAACCACACGCCCAGCGCCAGCCCCGCCGCGGTGGATTTTTCCGCCGACAGGCAACTCAGCACATAGGCCAACCCGAGGAACACCCAACCGAGCAGCGTGCTGGACAGCATGAAGCGACCGAAGGCCCAGAGCAGCAGGCTCAGCTCGACGTCATCCACCAGCACGGCAATGGCCAGCATCGCGCAGCCAAAGCCAATCAGGGTCGCCAGGGCCAGGATCAGCCCATGGCCGACAAACTTGCCCAACAACAGCTGCCCGCGGCCCAGCGGATACGTCAGCAACAGCAACAACGTGCCGCTTTCGTCCTCGCCGACAATCGCGTCGTAGGCCAGCAGCAAGGCAATCAGCGGCATCAGGAACGTCGCCAGGCTGGCGAGGCTGGCCACCGTCGCCGGCACCGAGGTGAAGCCCAATTGGCCGGACGCCGCCGCACCGAGCCAGGCGATGCCGATCGCCAGCACCGCGAACAACAAGCTGATCGCCAACAGCCACCGGTTGCGCAGGCCGTCGCTGAGTTCCTTGCGGGCCATGTTCCAGATCGGGTTCATTGGCCGGCCTCCTCGGTCGCTGCGCGGGTCATGTAGTGGCGGTACAAATCTTCCAGCGAGGGAGGCTTGATCTCCACGTCCGTCGGGTCGTCCTGGGCCAGCAACTGGCGCAGCAACACCAACTTGCTGCCATCCGGCGCGGACACCTGCACGCCTTCGGCGCCCCAGCCCTGGGTGGCGTGCCCTTCGCTGCGCCAGTGCTGGCGCAACCAGTCGGCCCGAGACAGGCCCGACGCGCGGATCAGCGTCGGCAGCTCCGCGTCCTCGCGCAATTGCGCCAGGCTGCCCAGGGCCAGCAGCCGCCCTCGGGTGAGGATCGCGGCGCGGTTGATGTGTGCCTCCACACCCGGCAAGACGTGGGAGCAGAGAATGATGCTGGTGCCCTGCCAGCGCAGGCGATCAAGCAATTGATAGAGATCCTGGGTGGCGATGGGGTCCAGGCCCACGGTCGGTTCATCCAACAGCAGCAGGCGCGGTTGGCCGAGCAAGGCCTGGGCCAGGCCGAGGCGCTGGCGCATGCCTTTGGAATAGGTGCGCACCCGCCGTCGTGCCGCGCCCGCCAGCCCCACCTCCTCCAGCAAGCGCTCGACCTGCGTAGGCGCCGCGCCTTTAAGCCGGGCGAAATGCTGCAGGGTTTCCAACCCGCTCAACTGCGGATAGAACATGACGTTCTCCGGCAGGTAGCCGAGCATGCGCCGCACGTCCGGGTCGCTGGGCCCGCGGCCGAAGACCCGCACCTGCCCCGAGCTGGCCTGCAGCAAACCGAGAATCAGCTTCATGGTGGTGGTCTTGCCCGCGCCGTTGTGCCCGAACAGGCCGAGCACTTCGCCTTGGGCCAGGGTCAAGTCAAGCCCGTGCAGCACGGCGACGTCGCCATAACGCTGGCTGACGCCTTCGATTTCGACGACGTTCAAGACGCGTCCTCCTGGGCAACGTTGCGTGGAAAGGGTTGAATGGGCGCTTGCATCAGCGGATGGCTGTCCATCACGCCGGGGGATTTCATCACCGGGAAGGCCCGCTGCACCCAGCGCAGCAGTTCGACGCCCGGGCTGTTCATCAGCAAGCGCACCTGCGGATACAACCACAGCAGCCGATCAACGTTATCGTTGGGTTCATAGGCGACATCACCAACGCCGTCGCTGTTGCGGTCCCAGCCCAGGTAGTCGCTCCAGTAATTGCCGCGCCCGTCCGCCGACCATTCCTGCAACCGGGTGGCGACGTATTTGACCTGGCGCTGGTTATGGACGAAGGCATTGCCGGCGATGCGGTTGTCCTCCGAGCCGGCAGTGAGGTGGATGCCCACGGCGCTGCGCTCGAAATGATTGCCTTCGATGCGGTTGAACAGCGAGTTGTAGATAAACAGCGCCTTGCCTTCGGCGCCGGTGATCATGGTGTCGCCGGTGGACCCGTCGCGCACATCCGTGACGAAGTTGTCGCGCAAGGTCGAATAGGTGATGTAGTTCATCAGGATCCCGTAGTTCTGGTCCTGTTCGGAACGGTTGCCGATCACCGTCAACTGACGGCTTTGCATCAGCGCATAGCCCGTGCGAGTGCGGCGGGTGGTGTTGCCCAGCAGTTGGTTGTCGTTGGCGAACATGTAATGCACGCCGTAGCGCAAATCCTCCAGGGTGTTGCCCTGCAGCAGATTGCCGTTGGACGTGTCGATGTAGATGCCGTCGCGGGTGTCGCGGATCTGGTTGCCGATGACCCGCGCGCCATGCACCGCGTACAGGTGAATGCCATTGCCACGGTCCTGGGAGCGCAGGCCCGGGTCGCCCTGGATGCGGTTGTCGATGAGGCTGACGTCCCGCGTGCCATCGACCCAGATGCCGAAGCCCTGGCCCTGCATGCGGTTCGCCCGCACCACCGCGCCTTGCCCTGCAGGCTGGATGAACACGGCGGCGTTCATGGCCGTCAGGTCATGGCCCCAGTCCAGGAAGGTGCAGCCTTGGACCTGGACGTTCGGTGCCCGGATGACCAGGCCGTTGCCCTCGCCCTGCCCCTGGAAAACCGCGTCCGGCGCGCACGTGAGCGTCATGGGTTGATCAATGCTGAACGCGCCACGGTACTCACCGGCCGGCAGGCGCCATTGCTGGTCGCCCTCGGCCTGCAATGGCAAGTCCATGATCGACTGCGGCGCGCTGGACGCGCCGCCCGACAACAGACAGAACATCAGCGCAATGACCGTTCGATGAGCGTTTGCATGCGACATGTTCCCGGTCATTGCACCTGCCTCCTCGATGAATGACTCAGGCTTTTTCAACCAGCATGCGCCCGACCATTTCCATGTGCAGCGCATGACAGAACCAGCTGCAGTAGTACCAATGCAGGCCTGGCTTGTCGGCCATGAAGGTGATGGAAGAGGTTTGCTGCGGGCTGATCTCCATGCTCGCGCCGTGGTTGGTCATGACAAAACCGTGGGACACGTCCTCGATCTGGTCGATGTTGGTGATCGTCACCGTCACCTCGTTGCCCTGTTTGACGGTGAACTCCGTCAGACCGTAGGCCGGCGCCATGGAGGTCATGTAGACCCGCACCTTGTTGCCGTCGCGGATGACCTTGTTGTCAGTCTCCAGGTTGATGCCGTCCTTCTTCGCCCGGGCCACGGTTTCGGCGAAGAACGGGTCGTTGCGGTTCCAGATCTTCTGGGTCTTGATCTGGTCGCGCCGCGCGAGGATGCAGTCGTGGGGCTCGGCGAAGGCCGGGCCGTCGTGGACCAGTTTCATTTCGTCGCCGGAGATGTCGATCAGTTGGTCGTTCTCAGGGTGCAGCGGGCCGGTGGGCAGGAAGCGGTCCTTGGAGAACTTGCACAACACCACCAGCCACTTGCCGTCCGCATCGCTGGTTTCGGTCAGGGACGCATGGTTGTGCCCGGGCTGGTACTGCACGTCGAGTTTCTGCTTGATGTAATTGACCTTCTCGCCCTTGTAGGCGCGGATGGCCTCGTCCATGTTCCATTTCACCACCTGGCTGTCGATGAACAGCGTGGTATAGGCATTGCCGCGTCCGTCGAAGGTCGTGTGCAGCGGCCCCAGGCCAAGTTCCGGCTCGGCGACAATGACTTCGCGCGGGTCTTTGTAGCGGTCGTTGAACAAGTCATCCAGGCGGTCGATGGCAATCATCGAGACGGTCGGCGAGAGCTTGCCGTTGGCGATGAAGTATTTGCCGTCAGGCGAAGTGTTGAGACCGTGGGGGTTCTTCGGCACGGGGATGTAGCGGGTGAACTCGCTGTCCTTGCCATCGACTTTACGGCCGTCCACCACCGGCACTTTGGAACCGTCCAGGTTGATGAACTTGCCGGCCTTGATCGCCGCCTCGATGCGCGGGATGTTGAACACCACGACCCAGTCGCGCTCGTTGCGCATCATGCCGCCCAGGTCGTAGGCCTTCTCCGAGTTATAGCAGGTGCTGGCGGCGTATTTGCCGGTGTAGTCGGCGTCCGAGTTATCCAGGTTGCCGTCGACGATGACCTGGAAGGCCATCTCCATTTTCTCGGCATCGATGGCGTTGAACATCGTGAAGCTGTTCTTGTCCTGCAGGTCGAAGGTGTGACCGTCGTTAGGGTGCGGAATGACGAACTCGGCGTTGGCGAACACGTACTTGGTGTACGGCACCTTTTGCAGGCGCAGGCCGTGGATCGCTTGCACGTTGGGCACGGTGAGGATCTTGTCGCACTTCATGATGTCGAGGCGAATGCGCGCGACCCGCGAGTTGGCCTTGTCGTTGATGAACAGGTATTTGCCGTCGTACTTGCCGTCGGTCATGGAGATGTGCGGGTGATGGCAATCGCCGTTCTGGTACTTGGCGCTGTCACCGAGGATGTGCTTGCTCTCGTTGGTCAGGCCCCAGCCGGTCGCCGAATCGACGTTGAACACCGGGATGCGCATCAGCTCGCGCATCGATGGAACGCCGAGCACCCTCACCTCGCCTTGGTGGCCGCCGCTCCAGAAACCGTAGTACTCGTCGAGCTCGCCGGGGCCGACGTGGATCTTCGACTTGGCCTCCTTGGCTGCCGCTGCCCAGGATTCGCGGGTGAACGTTCCGGCCCCCAGTGCGGTGGCGCCCGCCAACACTGCGCCAGTGACCGCGCCAGTGCCGAGGAATGTCCGCCGGCTGACGCCCCTGGGCTCTTCCACTGCGTCAGGCGTCGGGATTTTTTTATCGCTCATGCTGTGTGTGCTCCGTGAAGAATGAAAGGGTCGAGGCCAGGTCTTGCGCGCCGTTCAAGGCGTCGGCTCCACCTGCACCACCGGGATTCGTTGCGGGTCGGCCGGGTTTGCCTTGCCACGTTTCTTGCGTTTGTTGATCAAGGGCGGGCATTTGTTTTCGTTGTGCCAGGTCATCTGGCAGTCGAGGCAGTAATGGCATTCGTTGGCGTTGATCCGGCCGTCGGGGTGGATCGCCTGGATCTCGCATTCCTTGGCGCACAGTTGGCACGGGTTACCGCACTCCTTGCGGCGCTTGAGCCAGTCGAACAGGCGCAAGCGGGTAGGCATCGCCAGCGCGGCGCCGAGTGGGCAGATGTAGCGGCAATAGACTTTGCGGGTAAACAGGTTGATCAGCAGCAGCCCCGCCGCGTAGGCGACGAACCACCACTGGCGATTGAACTTGAGGGTAATGGCGGTCTTGAACGGCTCCACTTCGGCCAGTCGCTCGGCGGTGGCCATCGACTCCAGCGAGACGCCGAACAGCACCAGCAAAATGATGTACTTGATTGCCCACAGGCGCTCATGAACGGCGAACGGCAGCTCGTATTGCGGCACCTTGAGCTTGCGCGCCAGCTCGTTGATCAGTTCCTGCAACGCGCCGAAGGGGCACAGCCAGCCGCAGAACACCCCGCGTCCCCAGAGCAGGATGCTGGCGGCGGTGAACACCCAGAGGATGAAGATCAGCGGATCGGTGAGGAACAGTTCCCAGCGGAAACCTTCGAACAGCGCGTGGACGAAGGTCAGTACGTTGACCACCGACAACTGCGCCAGCGCGACGCCGCCGAGGAACACCACGGTGAACACCAGGTAACCGCGACGCACCCAATGCAGCAGTTTGGGCCGCCGGGCCAGGGAGTCCTGGAAAAACAGGATCGCCGTCAGCACCAGCAACGCGGCGCCGAGCACGCTGATCTCGACGCTTTTCTGGTACCAGAGGGTCAGCCACATCGGTCGGCTGGCCTCTTCGGCCGCCGCCAGTTGCTCGGCCGTCGGCAATGGCCGCTCCAGATAAGGCTCGGGCAGTTGGTAGCCGAGTTCGAAACTGCTGAAGGTACCGCTGACCGGTCCGGTCTGGCGCCGCACCAGCAGGTCCAGGCTCCACGGCGCGCCGGGGTCGAAACGGTGGGCGGCGCGAATGATGAAGATCGCCATCTCGTCGAAATCCGGCATGTCGGCGGCAGCGACGTCATCCAGGCGTTGGAAATCCAGGTCGCGGAAACTGATGGTGTCGCCTGACTGGCGCAGTTGCACCCGGTCGAAAATCCCCCCGCGCACGTAGCCCGAGCCCTTGAACGAATAGCGGCCGCTGCCCATCACCGCGATCGCCTGCTCGCCTGGCTTGAGCTCGGCCATCAGCGTGCGGTACTGCGTCTCGCCCAGCAGATTGCGGCCGATGGTGGGTGGGTTGAGGTGGGTGACGTAGAGGTCGATGAAGGTGTCGTTCACCTGCTCGCCACTGGCGGTTTCGACGTGTTCGGCTTCGGTGCCTTTGAACGAGGCGTCGACCTGGCCACGGGTCAGGTGCAGGCGCCGCACCGCGCCGTTGCCCACCAGGGTGGTCCAATCGGCGGGCTGGTAGAAATCGTCCCGCACGCGGGCCGGCGCTACGGCCAATCCGGCATCGCCCTTGACCAGGCCCAGGGACACGGCGACGTCGTGGGCGGCGCGCATGATGACTTCGTTGACCACCATGGCCGTCACGGTGGCGCCGGCGATCGCATCGACCGTCACCGCATTCGGGTCGCTGGAATGTCCGACCACCACCCGCTGGTTGACCTTGATGCCGCTGTAGCGTGCGCTGAAGGCGTGGAGTTTTTCTTCGGCGATGCCGATCAGCAGGATCGGCTCGTGGTGTTCCAGCACGTAGGCGTCGAGGATCACACCGGCGGGATCGAGGATCACCTGGACGTTGATCGGCTTGCCTGAATAGGCCGGGATGTTCACCACATCCAGGCTTTGGAACACGTAGCCTACGACCTTGCCGGCGGCGGAGAGCTTGCGAACCTTGAAAGGGCCTTCGGGTTCGGAAGTCGAATCGACCTGGCTCAGGACGTGATGGATGCGTTGTTGCTCGATTTCACCGTAGTCCTTGGCCTGGGCAATGCCGGCAAGTATCAGCAGTAGAAGGAACAGCCCGGAAAGCCAGGAACGGGATGGGTGCAGCATCGCTAAGGGACGGGTCATGAGCGCCAGGGCTTGGAGACAGGATCTTGGCGACCATTCTGCGGCTCGCCCCTGCCCTCGGCCCTTGATTGAAATCAACTTGGCGTTGATAACCCGTTTTTCCAGCCACCCCAATCCCGTGGCGAGGGAGCAAGCTCCCTCGCCACGGGATTTGCGTCGGCCCTGTGTCCCAAACCGATCGAAACACCTGTGGCGAGGAAGCCGTTCAGCGCGAACGGTAGGATAGGCATCAGCGGCCTCTGCAGCGCTTCGCTATCGTCCGCGCTGGAGTAAATTCTTTTCGCACGCAAACGCTCGAACCCGGTCGCATAATGGTCAGCGCTGTGCTGCAGTCCGCTCCTCACCGCGCGTAACGCACCGACCCTCACAAGGAATACCCGATGCCTCCACGCTTCCCCCCTGCTTCCGCCGCTGGCACCGGTTTCGTCCGGGTGCGTGGCGCCCGCGAACACAATCTCAAGAACGTCGATGTCGACATCCCTCGCGATGCCCTGGTGGTGTTCACCGGCGTGTCGGGCTCCGGCAAATCCTCGCTGGCTTTCTCCACCCTCTACGCCGAAGCCCAGCGTCGCTACTTCGAGTCGGTCGCGCCTTACGCGCGGCGGCTGATCGACCAGGTGGGCGTGCCCGACGTGGACAGCATCGAAGGCCTGCCACCCGCGGTCGCCTTGCAGCAGCAACGCGGCACGCCGAGCGCGCGGTCCTCGGTGGGCAGCGTCACCACGTTGTCGAGCCTGATCCGCATGCTCTACTCCCGCGCCGGCAGTTACCCGGCGGACCAGCCGATGCTCTATGCCGAGGACTTCTCGCCCAACACGCCCCAGGGCGCCTGCCCGGCGTGCCACGGTTTGGGCCGAGTCCACGAAGTGACCGAAGCCACGATGGTGCCCGACCCTTCGCTGACCATCCGCGAACGCGCCGTGGCCGCCTGGCCCATGGCGTGGCAAGGCCAGAACCTGCGGGACATCCTGGTGACCCTTGGCTATGACGTCGACATTCCCTGGCGCGACCTACCGAAGAAACAACGCGACTGGATCCTCTTCACCGAAGAGACGCCCACTGTCCCGGTGTACGCCGGGCTCACCCCGGCCCAGACCCGCGAAGCCCTCAAGCGCAAGCTCGAACCCAGCTACCAAGGCACCTTCAGCGGCGCCCGGCGCTACCTGCTGCACACTTTCATGCATTCGCAAAGCGCGCAGATGCGCAAGCGCGTGGCCCAATACATGCGCGCCAGCCCCTGCCCCGCCTGCGACGGCAAGCGCCTCAAGCGCGAGGCGCTGACCGTTACCTTCGCCGGGCTGGACATCGCCCAGTTGTCCAACCTGTCGTTGCTGGAATTGGCCGAAGTGCTCAAGGCCGTCGCTGCGCCCGACTATCTGGAGCAACCCGAAGAGCCGGGCGATGTGCTCACCCACCGCCAGACCCGCGAAGCCCGCGAGCAACGCGCAGCCAGGGGCGACAACCCGCACGCCGGCGGGCCTGACGCGCGCCACACGCCCAACCTGTCCCTGGAAAAACGCCTGGCCGCCCAGCGCATTGCCGCCGAACTGCTCGAACGCATCGTCACGCTGATCGACCTCGGCCTCGGCTACCTGGCCCTGGAGCGCAGCACGCCGACACTGTCCTCCGGCGAACTGCAACGCCTGCGCCTGGCGACCCAGCTCAATTCCCAGCTGTTCGGCGTGATCTACGTGCTGGACGAACCCTCCGCCGGTTTGCACCCGGCCGACAGCGAAGCCCTCTTCGGCGCCCTGCAACGCCTGAAGGCGGCGGGCAATTCGGTGTTCGTGGTCGAGCACGACCTGGACACCATGCGCCGCGCCGACTGGCTCATCGATGTCGGCCCCGACGCGGGCGAGCAAGGTGGCAAGATTCTCTACAGCGGTCCGCCCGAAGGCCTGGGGCAAGTGGCCGAGTCCAAGACCCGCGCCTACCTGTTCGCCGAAGAACACGTCACCGCGCGAACCCCACGCAAAACCAAGGATTGGCTGCGCCTGGAAGGCATCACCCGCAACAACCTCGATAACCTGAGCGCGGCGTTTCCCCTGGGTTGCTTCACGGCGGTGACCGGCATTTCCGGCTCGGGCAAATCGAGCCTGGTCAGCCAGGCCTTGCTGGATCTGGTTGGCGCGCACCTGGGCCAGCCCAGCGCCACCGTCGAGGCCGAAGAACAAAGCCTGGAAGACGAACCGGTGCAGGCCAGCGGTGGCCAAGTCACCGCCGGGCTCGAACGGATAAAACGCCTGGTCCAGGTCGACCAAAAACCCATCGGCCGCACGCCGCGCTCCAACCTCGCCACCTACACCGGACTGTTCGACCACGTGCGCAAGCTCTTCGCCGCAACCGAACAGGCCCAGGCCTTGGGATACGACGCCGGGCGATTTTCCTTCAACGTCGCCAAGGGCCGTTGCGAAACCTGCGAAGGCGAAGGCTTCGTCAGCGTGGAATTGTTGTTCATGCCCAGCGTGTACGCACCCTGCCCAACCTGCCACGGCGCCCGCTACAACCCGCAGACCCTGGAAGTGCGTTGGGAAGGCCTGGACATCGCCCAGGTGCTGCAACTGACGGTGAACCAGGCCCTGGAAGTCTTCGCCGAACAAGCGGCAGCCCGGCGTTCGCTACAGGTGCTGCAGGACATCGGCCTGGGCTACCTGCGCCTCGGCCAACCGGCCACCGAACTGTCCGGCGGCGAGGCCCAGCGGATCAAGCTGGCGACGGAACTGCAACGCAAGGCCCGGGGCGCGACGCTGTACGTGCTGGACGAGCCCACCAACGGCCTGCATCCCCAGGACGTCGATCGTTTGCTGGTGCAACTGAATCGCCTGGTGGACGAAGGCCACACCGTGGTGGTGGTGGAACATGACATGCGGGTGGTGGCGCAGAGCGACTGGGTCATCGACATCGGCCCGGGGGCTGGGACGCAGGGTGGGAAGGTCGTGGTGAGCGGTGTGCCGCAGGGGGTGGCGGCTTGCGAGGAGAGCCGTACGGCACCGTTTCTGAAAAACGCCCTGCGCTGAACCGTTCGAACGGAAAACAGAACCCCTGTGGCGAGGGGATTTATCCCCGCTGGGTTGCGAAGCAGCCCTAAAACCTGACACCTCGGTATGTCTGTTAGGTAGTGCTCGCTGCTTTGGGACTGCTTCGCAGCCCAGCGGGGATAAATCCCCTCGCCACAAGAGCAGTCCCACCACACTTGCAGCCAAGGCATCAAACCGTACGCGAATACTGCACCGTCTGTCCCCCCGCCAGGTACGCGTCGAAGGCCATCGCCACGTTACGCATCATCAGTTGCCCTTGGGGCAGCAACACCAGCGAGTCGGCACGAATGTCCAGCAGCCCATCACCCACCAGTTCCTGAAGCTTATCCAGCGCCTCGCCGAAGTAATCGGCAAAACGAATGCCGTGGGCGGCCTCGATCCGGCCGAAATCGATCTGGCCGTGGCACATCAGCTCGCTGATCACTTCGCGGCGCAAGCGGTCATCATCGCTCAGGCAGTAACCGCGCTGGACCGGCAACAAGCCCTGGTCCAGGCGCGCGTAATACTGGGAAAGCTCCTTGACGTTCTGGTTGTAGCTGTCACCGACCTTGCCGATCGAGGACACGCCCAGGCCGATCAAATCGCAATCGGCGTGGGTGGAATAGCCCTGGAAATTACGTTGCAACGTACCCTCGGCACGGGCGCGCACCAGTTCGTCGTCCGGCAGCGCGAAGTGGTCCATGCCGATGTACACGTAGCCGGCCTCGGTCAGGCGATTGATGGTCAGTTCCAACAACTCCAGCTTGCGCTCCGGTGGCGGCATGTCCTCGGGGCGGATCATCCGTTGCGCCCTCACCCGCTGCGGCAGGTGCGCGTAGCTGTACGCCGCGATCCGGTCGGGACGCAGGGCGATGATCTTGTCCAGGGTGACGTCGAAACTGGCGATGGTCTGCAACGGCAGGCCATAGATCAGATCGACGCTGACCGACTTGAACCGTGCCCGCCGCGCGGCCGCCACCAGTTCGGCGACTTGCGCTTCGCTTTGTATGCGATTGACGGCGGCTTGCACCTGCGCGTCGAAATCCTGGATGCCGAAACTCAGGCGATTGAACCCGAGCCGGCGCAGACCCTGGATTTGCTCGGCATCGATCGTGCGCGGGTCCACCTCGATGGAAAACTCGTGGGCGTCGCTGTCGTCCATGTCGAATGACTGGTGCAGCCAGTCCATCAGCTCGGCAAGTTGCTCATGGGTCAGGTAGGTGGGTGTGCCGCCGCCCAGGTGCAGTTGGGTCAACTTGCGCGAGCGGTCGAACAAGCTGGCCTGCAAGGCAATTTCGCGCTTGAGGTAGGTCAGGTACTCGGCGGCGCGGTGGGTCTTGCGGGTGATGATCTTGTTGCAGGCGCAGTAATAACAAAGGCTCTGGCAGAACGGGATGTGGATGTACACCGACAGCGGCTTGGGCACCGGGGCCTGGTTGCTGCGCTGGGCGGCCTGGCGATATTCGTCCATGGCGAACGCCGGGTGAAACTGCGGCGCGGTGGGATACGACGTGTAGCGCGGCCCTGGGCGATCGTATTTTTCGACCAGGGCGCGATTGAAAGCGGAGGCAGCGTTCATGAAGGGTTCAACTTCTCAAAAGAGTTTTGGCCTGCGTTATCCGGTGCGGGGTCGAACAGGTTGCAGATCGCGTCCACGCTCAGGCGCCCGGCGGGCAGGATGCCGATGAAACGGCTCGACAGCTCGATCAATCCCTGAGCGTGCAACTGCTCCAACTGTGGCCAGATGGCCGCGAAATGTTCGCGAAACACCAGGCCGAAACGCGACTCGACGGCGGGAATATCCAGCTCCAGGTCGCAGGACAACTGTTCGGTGACGGTCGCCCGGATCTGGTCCTGCGCTTCGCAACGCCAGCCACGACACACCGGCAACTGCCCGGCGTCGAGCTGCTGGCAGTACCGCAGCAGGTCATCGGTGTTCTGCACATAAAGCTGTTCGATCTGGGTGATGGCCGCCAAGCCGAGGCCGACGTGGTCACAGCAACCATGCCGGGTAAATCCCTGGCAGTTGCGATGCAGTCGGCCGTGCTCCTGGGCCACGGCCAGGTCGTCGTCAGCCCGGACAAACTGACCCAGGCCGATGTAGTGATAACCCGCCGCGACCAGCTGTTCGCAGCAAGCGCGACGCATGGCGTCTTTGTCGGCCTCGCTGCAAAAGGCCCCGGCGCCTCCGGCGTTCTTCGAACGATAGCGATAAGGCGCGCGGGCATAATCGAAAACGTGCAGGCGATCCGGCTCCAGCTCGATCAAGGTCGCCAGTTTCTGGGCGAAACTCCGGGGCGTCTGCCAAGCGTGGCCGTAGCCTAGGTCAATGTTGATGGAGCGAAAACCAAAGGTCCGCGCCGCATCGATCAGCGAATGGATCGGCGCCGGGTTCTGGTAGCAATCGACCGACAGCTCGCTGTCGACACCGATGTCGGGCACGCCGATGCTGACATGGGTGAAGCCTTGGTCGCGGATCAGGCCCATGGTCGACCAGTCGGTATGGTGCAGGTCGACCTCGATGCTGTGGTCGCCGCTTTCGCAGAAATCGAAGCGTTTGCGCAGGTCGCTCATCAACCGTTGCAGATGGGTAATCACCGGGGTTCCGCCGGTCAGGCAAAACTGCTCGACCCGTCGCCCGCTGCCGAGGTGGCAGGCGACCAGGCCCAGTTCGTAGGTCAGGCGTTGCAGGTAGCCGTCGATTTCGCCGCACTGGCACACGCTGGCCAGGGGTGAGCAGGAGGCCAGCCGCAAGCGCGATGGCAGGTGCACCGTCAGCGACAGCGGACGGCGTTTCTGCCGGCTGGCGCGCAAGCCCCTGAGCAAGTCGAGCGAGCCGATGCCGCCGTGGAACTTGCGTGTACCGACCGGACAATCGAAGTCCGCCACCGCAGGGGGTCGCCCCAAGGGACGGTCACCGGGGGAATGGAACAGGTCGAACATGACAATCTCCGAGTGGCTCGCACGGCAACAGTGTCGGGCTTATCCCGTGTGGGCGCCTTGACCTGTATCAAGCGTCCCGCAGCGACTACCAGCTCAGGTAGAACATGCCCTTGGCCAGCAGCACGATCGCGACCATGTGCAGGAACACGCTGGTATGAATGAACTGGACGTAGCGCGCATTCATGCGACCGCTTCGAAACAACCACATGGCCCAGAGAAAATGCCCCAATACGCTGGCTGCGAGCAGGATCTTGAGCCCCAGCAACACACCGAACGACGATTGCAGCGGCGCCGCCAGCACCGGCCGATAACGCAGCCAGACCATGGCGATGCCCGCGCCAAACAACACCAGCAACACCCACGGCATCAACTGCCGGGCACGCCGGCTGATGCCCTGCTCCAGCAGCACCATCACTTTGTTGGGCAACTGCTTGCGGATGTTTTCCAGGAACAACACCTCGAAAAACACCGTGCCGATGAAGATCAGCGCGGCGAACAGGTGCAGGGTGAGAAACAGCGGATAAGTCATGGCAGCCCTTTTTCGGCGGGGCGAATGGTTGATTCGAGGGTATCGCGCAGGCGTTGTGGTGGGGTTGATGCCAATCAAGGAAAGGCCACGCCACCGGAGTACCTCGTGTGGGAGCGGGCTTGCTCGCGAAAGCGGCAGTTCAAGCGACATCGATGTGGCTGACATACCGTCTTCGCGAGCAAGCCCGCTCCCACAGGGTTCGATGTTTAGTCCGAAAAAGCGTCAAGGAAATGTTACACATCTGAAATTCCGCTTAACCGTTTATCAGTTTTTTGACACTTCCCCGATGCGCGGTCACAACTTTTTCACTCCGTTGGGTCATAACACCGTGGTCGCCGATGGAATATTGGCATCCAACGAGGTTTTTAGCCTGATACGGAGATAAGTCCATGATTTTCAACGTACAAGATTTTGGCGCCAAAGGAGATGGCGTTACTGACGACACGGCGGCCATTCAAAGTGCGATCGACGCGGCGGCAGCCGCGGGCGGTGGGCAGGTCTACATGCCCACCGGCACCTACATCGTTTCGGGGGGCGAGGAACCGTCCGATGGCTGCTTGATGCTCAAGAGCAACGTCTACCTGTACGGCGACGGCATGGGCGACACCACGGTCAAGCTGGCCGATGGTTCCGACACCAAGATCACCGGCATCATCCGTTCGGCCTATGGCGAGGAAACCCACGATTTCGGTGTCAGCAACCTCACCATCGACGGCAACCGCGACGCCACCACCGGCAAGGTGGATGGCTGGTTCAACGGCTACATCCCCGGTGAAGAAGGCTACGACTCCAACGTCACCCTCGACAGCGTCGAGATCAAGGATTGCTCCGGGTACGGTTTCGACCCCCACGAGCAGACCGTCAACATGGTCATCAAGAACAGCGTCTCCCACGGCAACGGCCTCGATGGCTTCGTCGCCGACTTCCTCAGCGACAGCACCTTCGAAAACAACGTCGCCTACGACAACGACCGCCACGGTTTCAACGTCGTCACCAGCACCCACGATTTCACCCTGACCAATAACGTTGCCTACGGCAACGGTGGCAACGGCATCGTGGTGCAGCGCGGCAGCGAGGACATCCCCTCGCCCAGCAACATCACCATCACCGGTGGCGAGGTGTACGGCAACGGCGCCGAAGGCGTGCTGATCAAGCTGTCCAGTGAAGTGACCGTCACCGGCGTCGACATCCACGACAACACCAGCGCCGGCATCCGCATCTACGGCAGCAACCACGTCGACATCATCGACAACACGCTCAACAACAACGCCCTGGGCAGCGCGGTGCCGGAGATCATCATCCAGTCCTACGACGACACCCTCGGCGTGTCCGGCAAGTACTTCAACGGCAGCGATAACCTGATCCAGGGCAACGTGATCAGCGGCAGCAACCTGTCCACCTACGGCGTCGCCGAGCGCAACGAAGACGGCACCGACCGCAACGCCATCATCGCCAATACCATTAGCCACACCAGCAAGGGCGCCACGCTGGTCTACGGTGACGGCAGCTACGTCAGCGCCACGGTGCCGATGACCACCGTGCAAGGCACGGCGGGCAACGACATTCTCACCGGCACCAGCGCCAGCGAAATCTTCTACGGCGCGGCCGGCAACGACACCATCAATGCCGCAGCCGGGGCCGATGTCCTGGTGGGCGGCGCGGGGGTCGACAAACTGACCGGCGGAACTGGTGCCGATACGTTCCGCTTCGCCAACCAGTCCGACAGTTATCGCAACGCCACGACCAGTTTCGACGATACCATCACCGACTTCGACGTGACGCAGGACAAGATCGACCTCGCCGGCCTCGGCTTCACCGGCCTGGGCAATGGCCGTGGCGGCACCCTGCAAATAAGCTACAGCGCCAGCAACGATCGCACCTACATCAAGGACTTCGACGCCGATGCCAGCGGCAATCGCTTCGAGCTGATTCTGTCGGGCAACCTGGCAAGCACCCTGACGGCCAGCAACTTCATCTTCAACCGGGTCATCACCGGCACCGCCGGCAGCGATTCGTTGCTGGGCAGCGACGCGGCCGACACCCTGCTCGGCCTGGCGGGCAATGACAGCCTCAGCGGTGGCGCGGGCGACGACAAGCTCGACGGCGGCGCCGGCATGGACACCCTCACGGGCGGCGCCGGGGCCGATACCTTCGTGTTCTCCAACCGCCTGGACAGCTACCGCAACTACAACACCGGCGGCGCCAACCTCGGTGACCTGATCACCGACTTCGACATCGCCGCCGACAAGATCGACCTTTCCGCCATGGGCTTCACCGGCCTGGGCGACGGCAAGAACAACACCGTCTACCTGGTGCTCAACAGCGCCGGCACCAAGACCTACATCAAGTCGCTGGAGGCGGATGCCAATGGCAACCGATTCGAGGTGGCGCTAGACGGCAACTACCTCGACAAACTGACCAACGCCAACTTCGTCTTCGCCACGTCCTCGCCGGTCAACCAGGCCCCGGTGGTGGCAACGCCGCTGCTGGACCAGAACGCTACCGAGAAGACCCCCTTCAGCTACGTGGTGCCGGCCACCGCCTTCACCGACCCGGATAACGACAGCCTCAGCTACACCGCCAAGCTGGCCGATGGCAGCGCCCTGCCCAGCTGGCTGACGTTCAATGCCGCCACGCGCACGTTCAGCGGCACCCCACCGGACACCGCGTCGGGCACCTACTCGATCCAGGTCACCGCGACCGATGGCAGCAACGCGACGGTCAGCGACAGCTTTACCCTGGCCGTGCAGGACGTACCCACTTCAGTGATCATCAACGGCACGCCGAACAACGACACCTTGACCGGCACCACGGCCAACGAGCAGCTCTTCGGTGGCGCCGGCAACGACACGCTCAACGGCGCCGCCGGCAACGACATCCTGGTGGGCGGCACCGGCGTCGACAAACTCACCGGCGGCGCGGGCGCCGACGTGTTCCGCTACACCTCCAAGCTCGACAGCTACCGCACCGGTTCCACCAGCGCCAGCGACCAGATCCTCGATTTCGACGTGGCCGCCGACAAGATCGATGTCGCCGCGCTTGGCTATACGGGCCTGGGCAATGGACTCAACGGCACCCTGCAGGTCACGTACAGTTCGTCGACCAACCGCACCTACCTCAAGGACCTCACGGTCGATGCCAACGGCAACCGCTTCGAAATCTCGATGGCGGGCAACTTCGTCAGCAGCCTGACGGCCAATCACTTCGTTTTCGCCGACCAGAACACCCCGACCAACGTGGCGCCGGTGGTGGTCATCCCGCTGCTGGACCAGAACGCCAGTGAAAGCACGCCGTTCAAATACACCGTGGCGAGCAACAGCTTCAGCGACGCCAACCAGGATGTACTGACCTACACCGCGACCCTCGCCAACGGCAGCGCCCTGCCCTCGTGGCTGACATTCAACGCCACCAACCTGACCTTCAGCGGCACCCCAACCAACACCGCCGCCGGCAACTACGACGTGCTGGTCAAGGCCACCGACCCTTCGGGCGCATCGGTGAGTGATAGCTTTGCCCTGACCGTGGCCGACTCCCCCGCCAACACCATCACCGGCACCGCCAATGCCGAAACCCTCAACGGCACGGCTGGCGCCGACCTGATCCTCGGCCTGGGCGGCAGCGACACCATCAAGGCCGGCACGGGCGCGGACATCATCGACGGCGGCGCCGGGCGCGACTCGTTGTATGGCGGCGACGGTGCCGACACGTTCCGCTACAGCAACCTGTCCGACAGCTACCGCGACTACGACACCGGAGGCGTCACGGCCACGGACACGATCTACGATTTCACCGTCGGGGTGGACAAGATCGATGTGTCCGCGCTGGGCTTCACCGGCCTCGGCGATGGCAGCAACGGCACGCTCTACATGACCCTGAACGCCGCCGGCGACAAGACCTACGTCAAGTCGAGCGAGGCCGACGCCGATGGCAATCGCTTCGAGATCGCGCTGAACGGCAACTACCTCAACACCCTCACCGCCAGTGATTTCGTCTTCGGCGAACGCGCCCAGCAGGACATTCTCTATCTGCCGACACTCGGCCAATCCAACGCACGCCTGCTGCGCATGACAGAAGACGACGATCAATCCGGCACCTCGATGCTGGTCAACGACCTGGACAAGTACACCACCTATGACGTGCGCAGCCAGTTCACCGATGCCGACGGCAACGGGATCGACATCGCGGTGGGTGGCAGCACGGTCAACGGCTTGTCGACCTTGGGCGCCGAGGAGCTGAAGTTGTGCTGGTGGCTGACCGACACCAACCAACCCGGGCCAGCGTTATTGCGGGCCGTGACGTTGCTGCGCGACCAACTCACCGAACTGAAGGCCATCGACAACGTGACCATGGGCATCATCTGGGGCCAGGGCGAGGAAGCCGCCCAGGAAATCGCCCGGGCCACGGACAAGGCAGCGGCCGCGGCGGCCTATAAGGCGGCGACGCTGAAGGTTTTTGATTACCTGCACGCCCAGTTCGGCAATTTCACCGTGTACATGATGGAGACCGGTCACTACGAGCAGGACGCGGCACGGGCCCGTGGCTATTCTGAAGACAAGATCGCCGCCATCGTCGACGGTGTCGGCTATGTCCGCGCCACCCAGGAAGCCATCGCCGCCGAGCGCGCCGACGTCGAGTTGGCCGTGGACTACACCGACCTGCCCTTGCGCTATGAAGTCGACCCGCTGGTGTATCCCGATGACGTCTGGCACTTGCACGAAGAGTCGGCGGAAATCGTCGGCCAGCGCCTGGCGGACTACATCGCCGATGACCTCGGTTTCCAAGGCAACCCTAACGACAACAATAGCGTGCAGGACATTTTCGACGGCGCGCAGAACGAGGGCGGGAAAATCTTCGGTACCGACCAGGACGATACGCTGGTGGGTAGCGCCGGCAACGACACGCTGGACGGCGACCTGGGCGCCGACACCTTGACCGGTGGCGATGGCAACGACATCTACATCGTCGACAACGCGTTCGACAGCGTGGTGGAAACCAACACTTCGACCTCGCAGATCGATACGGTGCAGGCGTCGGTGAGTTGGACCTTGGGCGCCAACTTGGAAAACCTGGTGCTGACCGGCGTGTCGGACATCGACGGCACCGGCAACGAGCGGCGCAACTTCATCACCGGCAACGTTGCCAACAACGTGCTCGATGGCGCTGCGGGGGCCGACAGCATGAGCGGCGGCGACGGTAACGACACGTACTACGTCGACAACGCCAGCGACACGGTGATCGAGACCAGCAGCAATCCGGTGTCCGGCGGCAAGGACAGCGTCCACAGCAGCCTGGCGGCCTACACCTTGGGCAACAACGTCGAGAACCTGTACATCGACAGCGCCGGCGCCGCCAACGGGACCGGTAACGCACTGGACAACACGCTGTTCGCCGGTACCGGCGACAACATCCTCGACGGACGCGATGGCAACGACACGGTGTCGTTCGAGCGGGCCCTGGCCGGGGTGACCGTGAATCTGTCGACGTCTGCGCAGCAGAACACCGTGGGTTCTGGGCTGGACACTTTGAAGTTCATCGAGAACCTGACGGGCAGTGCCTACGCTGACACGCTGTCGGGTAACAGCGCCGGGAACATCCTCAACGGAGGCGCGGGCAACGACACCTTGGTGGGCGGCTCGGGCGATGACCGGCTGATTGGCGGCGCGGGCACCGATAACCTCACGGGGGGCACGGGCGCGGACACCTATGCGTTTGGCGCGCTGTCGGACATGGGCGTCGGCGCGGCGCGGGACGTGATCAACGGGTTCAAGACCACGGAGCTGGATAAACTCGATCTCACCGGCCTGGACGCCAACCCGCTGACCGCCACCCACGATGCGTTCACTTTCATCGGCAGCAACGCCTTCGACACCACCAACGCCACCGGCCAGTTGCGGTTTGTCGACGGCATCCTCTACGGCAGTACCAACGCCGACGCCACCGCCGAGTTCGAACTCGCCCTGGTGGGCGTCAAGGAGTTGCATGCCAGCGACTTCACTGCCTGATTGAGCTTTTTGGGTCTGCTTCGCAGCCAGCGGGAGCAAGCTCCCTCGCCACGGTGGGTCAAGCCGCCCGCAATCCCTGTGGCGAGGGGATTTATCCCCGCTGGGCTGCGCAGCAGACCCAAAAAGGCCAGTCGGGACTAACCTGAAACACCGCAGTGATTGGTTTGGGGTCTGCTTCGCAGCCCAGCGGGGATAAATCCCCTCGCCACAAAAAGCCTGTTCTGCCACTTGTAACTGATACACCGATGCTGTCGTGGCGAGGGAGCTTGCTCCCGCTGGGCTGCGCAGCAGACCCAAAAAGGCCAGTCGGGACTAACCTGACACACCGCAGTGATTGGTTTGGGGGCTGCTTCGCAGCCCAGCGGGGCGGTGCGACGCTTCGCTAAATCCCCTCGCCACAAAAAGCCTGTTCTGCCACTTGTAACTGATACACCGATGCTGTCGTGGCGAGGGAGCTTGCTCCCGCTGGGCTGCGCAGCAGGCCCAAAAAAGGCCAGTCGGGACTAACCTGACACACCGCAGTGCTTGGCTTGGGGGCCGCTTCGCAGCCCAGCGGGGCGGTGCGACGCTTCGCTAAATCCCCTCGCCACAAAAAGCCTGTTCTGCCACTTGTAACTGATACACCGATGCTGTCGTGGCGAGGGAGCTTGCTCCCGCTGGGCTGCGCAGCAGACCAAAAAGGCCTGCCGGGGCTAACCTGACACACCGCAGTGATTGGCTTGGGGGCCGCTTTCGCAGCCCAGCGGGAGCCAGCTCCCCCGCCACGGTGGGTCAAGCCGCCCGCAATCCGTGGCGAGGGGATTTATCCCCGCTGGGCTGCGCAGCAGACCCAAAAAGGCCAGTCGGGACTAACCTGACACACCGCAGTGATTGGTTTGGGGGCTGCTTCGCAGCCCAGCGGGGCGGTGCGACGCTTCGCTAAATCCCCTCGCCACAAGGGCATTGCACCATCGGCCAAGATTTCAGAACAAACTTTGCACCTGTTCCAGCACCGCGCGGTTCATCTGGCCCGTGTGGGTGTGCAGGCTCACGTAGCTTTGCAGCATGTCCAGCTTGGTGCTGAGCAAATCCCGGCGGGCCTGGAAGAGTCGTTGCTGGGCATCGAGGATGTCGACGGTCGAACGCACGCCGCCCTGGAAACCCTTTTCGGTAGAGGTCAGCGCCCGCTGGTTGGACTCCACCGCCCGTTGCATGGCCTTGCTCTTGGCGAACCCCGCCACCACGCCCAGGTAATCGGTCTCGATGGACTCGGCCAATTGCTGACGCTGCACGTCGTAGTCGGACTGGGCGCCGGCCAGTTGCGCCTCGGCCTTGGCCACCGAAGCGCGCACCGCGCCGCCGCGATACAGCGGAATGTCCAGCTGCACCCCAACGTAGTACGAGTCCTGGCGCGGATCGAGTTCCTGGTACTGGCGGGTTTCCCGTCGGGTCAACTGCGTGGTCAGCGACAGCGTCGGATAGTGCCCGGCGCGCTGGCTGTCGGCCTGGGCCTCGGCGACTTTCACGGCCGCCAACCGCGCCGCCAATTCAGGGCTGGCTTCACGGGCGATCGCCGTCCAGTACGGCAAATCCTGCTCCGGCGGGATAGGCGTGCCGGCGGGCAACTCTTCGCGCATCGGCTGGATGTCGTCGATGGGCACGCTCGCCCGCCCGGACAGCGCCCGCAACGCCGCCACGCGACGGGCCTGGGCTTCGGTTTCCTGGGCCTCCACCAGATCGAGCCGGGCCTGGGCTTCGTCGATGTCGGTGATCGCCCCTTGGCCGCCCTCATAGAGTTTTTTGCTCTGGACGACCAAGCCACGGATCGCGGCTTTTTGCTGGGCGATCAGCTTGAGTTCGTTCTCGGCACGGGCGACATCGAAATAGCCCTTGGCGACCCGATCGAACAAGGCCTGGCCGGCCACGTCGAACTGCTGGCTGCCCAGCGCGCCCCGCGCCTTGCCTTCTTGATAGGCCGCCCAGCGCCCCTTGTCATAGAGCGGTTGCTGCGCCGCCAACGTCACGCTGTTCGCCTGGTAGTCGTTGCTGTTGACATAGCTGCGGTCGTCACCGCCATCGGTACGCCCGCCATACCCATAGCGCGACGACAACGACACCTGCGGATAAAGCCCACCCCGACCAATCGCCTCTTCCTGGCGCGACGCGTCGAAGGCATGGGTCGCGGTTTGCAAGGTCGGGTCGTTGAGGCGCGAAGCGTCATAGGCGGCCGTCAGGCTCAGCCCGCCCTCGGCCGCCCAGGCCGGGCCGATCACCGCCCAACTGGTGCACAAGCTCAACAGCACACGGACGCCGTAACGGCAACGGTCGGTCATGCTCATTCCTCTTTGAAGGCAGCCAGCAAGCGTTCGCGCAACGGTTTCATCAGGTAATTCATCAAGGTCCGTTCACCCGTCACCACGGTGACGTCGGCGAGCATCCCCGGACGCACCAGCAGCCCGGCGTCCTGCAGCGAGACAACGGTCTCGGCGGGAATCTCGACCTTGGCGGAGAAGTACGGCTGGTGCGTCTGCTGGTCGATCAACTGATCCGCCGACACGGTGGTGACCGTGCCGGTCACGGTCGGCGTGTCCACCCGTTGCAGCGCGGTGAAATGCACATGCACCGGCAAACCGGGGCGCAGTTTGTTGGCCATCAGCGGCTCGAAACGCGCGGTGATCGCCATCGGCGCGTCCAGTGGCACTACCTGCATCAAGGTCTGTCCGGCCTGGGCAACACCGCCCACCGTGTGGATGGCCAAGTCCATGACCTGCCCCGCCACGGGCGCGCGGATCGCGCCGTTGTCGACTTCGAACTGCAAGGCTCGGATCTGATCGGCATACCCCGCGGCCTCGGCCGACACCTCGCTGAGCTGGGTTTCAGCATCACGCCGGAACTCCTGCTGCGCCTGCAAGGCCTTGAGCCGACTTTCATTGATGGCCTGGCGCGTGCGGCCGACATCACCGACACCCGAGGCGATCTGCCCGGCCAGTTGCGCCGCATTGCGCTCGGCCTCGAAGAGCTTGTTGCGCGGCACGTAGCCCTCCCGGGCCAGGTCACGCAGGCCGACGAGTTCCTGCTGCTGGAACCGCATCTGCGCATCGTAGTTGCGCTTGACGCCTTCATAGCCCTGCAACTGCTGCTGCAAGGCGCCGATTTCATGCTCGATGATCTGCAAGCGACTGCCGAGCTCGGCGCGACGGGTCATGAACAACTGGCTCTGGAGGGCCATGGCCGCCTTGACGCGGGGCTCGTCAGCGCGCTCCAGCAATTGCTGCGGCCACTGGATGTCATCGGCGCCCAAACGCTCGGCCATCAACCGCGCCTCGATGCTGCGATCGTTGAGCAGCTTGCCAAGGGTCACGTCCAGCTGCGATTGCGCCTGCACCGTGTTGAGCTGCACCAACAATTGCCCTTGGCTGACGCGGTCACCGTCACTGACCAGCAGTTTTTCCACGACCCCACCAACCAGCGACTGCACGGCCTTGCGTTCACCCGCCACCACCACGGTGCCGCTGCCCACCACGCCCTGGTCGAGCGGTGCCAGGCACGCCCAAAGCAAAAAGCCGCCAAGGGCCAGGGCGAGGAACACCACGCCGTAGCGCGCCGCCCCGCCCGCATCGGTGCTGGCGCTGGGCAATGTGTTGCTGCTGAGCACACTCAGGCCATGCTCACCGTGGGCCGGTGCGGCCGATTTCAAATCACGCATCCTTGCTTGCCTCCCGCACAGCCGCCGGCCTCGGTCCCGGCATCAGCGCCTTGAGCACCCGGTCCCGCGGCCCGAACGCTTGTTGAGTACCGTCCTTCAGCACGAGGATGTGATCGACCACTGCCAGCACGTTGGGCCGATGGGTGATCAACACCACGGTACTGCCGGCAGCCTTGAGCACGCCGATGGCCTGCACCAGCGCCAGTTCGCCGGCTTCATCCAGATTGGAATTGGGTTCGTCGAGCACGATCAGCGACGGGCTGCCATACAGCGCGCGGGCCAGGCCCAGGCGTTGCTTCTGCCCGCCGGACAGGCCAAGTCCACCAGGCCCCAGCGGCGTGTCGTAACCCTTGGGGAAGCGCAGGATCATTTCGTGGATGCCCGCGTGGCGGCTGGCGGCGATGATCTTGTCGGCGTCCTGCTCGCCGAAACGGGCGATGTTGTCGGCGACGCTGCCATCGAACAGCTCGATGTCCTGGGGCAGATAGCCGAGGTACGGCCCCAGCGCATCATGGGACCACTGGCTGATCTCGGCATCGTCCAGGCGCACCGATCCACCGATGGCCGGCCACACGCCCACCAACGCGCGAGCCAAGGTCGACTTGCCGCTGGCACTGGGGCCGACCACCGCGAGCACTTCGCCCTTGCCCAGGCTGAAATTGATGCCCCGCAAAATCGGCTGCGAAGCCCCGGGCGGCCCCACATACACTTGCTCCAGGCGCAGCGCGCCGGTGGGTGGCGGCAATGGCATGCGCAAGCGATCACGGGGGTGTTGCGCCAACAGTTGGCTCAGGCGCTGGTAGCTCTGGCGACCGCTGTTGAATTGCTTCCACGAGCCGATGGCGATTTCCACCGGCGCCAGGGCACGCCCCAACAGCAACGACATGGCGATCATCATCCCCGCCGACAACTGCCCTTCGAGCACCAGGAGCGCGCCCAATCCCAAGGCCAGGGATTGCCCGGAAATCCGCACGAAACGCGTCGCCGAGGTGATGCGCGCACCGCGGTCGCTGGCATGGGCCTGTGCCGCGATGATGCGTTGTTGCAGCAGGCTCCAACGCTGGCGCAGCGGCCCGAGCATGCCCAGGGCCTGGATGACTTCGGCGTTCTGCAGCGTGCTGTTGACGTAGATCGATGACTGCACCCCCAGCCGGTTGGCCTCCCCCAGGCGTCCTCGGGTCGCCAGTTCGCCCCACAGCGCCAGGCCGATCAGCGTCAACGCGAGCACCAGGGTCAGCACGCCAAACCACGGATGGAAGATGAACGCCACCAGCAGGAAGATCGGCAACCACGGCGCGTCGAGCAAGGCGATCAGGCCCTGGCCGGTAATCAACTGTCGCAGGGTAGCAAGGTCGGTGAGCACTTGCGCCGGGTTGGCGTTGTGCTCGCGCAGGCTGCGGGCAAACGCCGCGTCGAAGATCCGCTCGCCCAAGGCGTCGTCCAGCCCGGCGCTCATGCGGATCATCACCTCGCCGCGCACCCACTCGATCAGCGCACTGAACATGAACAGCCCGAGGGCGATCAAGGTCAGCATGAACAGCGTGGTTTCGTTGCGACTGGTGAGGACCCGGTCGTAGACCTGCATCATGTAGAGCGACGGCACCAGCACCAACAGATTGATCACGCCACTGAACAACGCCAGGGACCAGAACACCCGGCGATAACTCAACAATGCGGCGTCGATGTCGTGCCGTGGATCAAGGAGCAAACCCATAGAGTGTCAACCCGCAAAAGAAATAACCGTCCCGATGCAATCCATGCGAGTCATTAGCCCGAAGGCGTCAAAAAAAGAGCGTCATCCTGCTGACATTGTCGCCATCTGTGGCGAACTCCACCCGTACGGGCGCCAACTACTGACAACGCTGCCAAAGGTAAGTGCCAGAGGGGAATGAGGGATTTTCGGGGGACGGTGAAAAACGAGGGGATGAGACGCAGGTCCCTGTGGGAGCGAGCTTGCTCCGGGCGGCGATCCGACGATGGCGTCGGGTCAGTGGCTGGGATTTGACTGCCACACCGCTATCGCGAGCAAGCTCGCTCCCACGGGTTTGTAGTGTTAACCCAGGGACACCGCTTCTTCAGGCTGCGCCGATTGCCGCGCCGTCACCAGGCCGATAAAGGAAATGACCAAGGCCAGGCCAAGGGTGGTGCTCACCTCGCTGCGGTGCTCGGGCGTTACCATCATCACCGCCAGGGCCGCGCAGATGAACACGATCACCGCCCAGGTGAGCCACGGGAACAACCACATGCGAAAGCCCAGCTCGACGCCTTGCCGGACCAGCTTGCGGCGCATGCGCAACTGCGACACGGCGATCGCCAGGTACACCAGCAACGCGATGGCGCCGGAGCTGGCGAGCAGGAACTGGAACAACCCGGCCGGCATGAAATAGCTGAACACGGTGATGCCCAACCCCAACACCGTACTGGCAATCACTGCGGCCCTGGGTACCCCAGCGGCCGAGGTCACTTCCGCCGCCTTCGGCGCATCGCCTCGCCGGCCCAGGGAATAGAGCATGCGCGAGGCGATGTAGATCGAGGAGTTCATGCAACTGGCCACGGCGATCAGCACCACCACGTCTACCATGAACTTGGCATGGGGAATGTTCATCAGTTCCAAGGCCCGTTGATAGGAACCCACCGACGCCAACTGCGGATCGTTCCACGGCACCACGGAAATAACCACGAAGATCGACAGCAGGTAGAAAACGCCGATACGCCAGATCACCGAGCGGGTGGCCTTGGCAATGTTCTGTGCGGGGTTGCTGGATTCGGCGGCAGCAATGGTCACCGCTTCCGTGCCGATGAAGCTGAACATGATGGTGATGAAGGCTCCGACCACGGCCGACAAGCCATTGGGCGCGAAGCCGCCATATTCGTCCATCAAGCGACTCAAGCCGCTGGCCTCGCGCTCGGGAATCCAGCCCATCAAGACCGCGAAGCCCAGGGAGATGAAACCGATGATCGCCACCACCTTGGCCATGGCGAACCAGAACTCGAATTCACCGTATTTGGAGACGCTGAACAGGTTCGTCACCGCCAAGGCGATGATCGACACCGAAGCGAACAGCCACGCATCGACGGAGGGAAACCATTGGTTCAGCACATGACCGGCGGCCAGTGCCTCGATGGGAATCACCAGTACCCAGAACCACCAATACAGCCAACCGATGGTGAAGCCGGCCCAGCGCCCGATCGCCTGGTCGGCGTAGGTGGAAAAGGAGCCGGTATCCGGCCGCGCCACCGCCATCTCGCCGAGCATGCGCATGACGAGCACCACCAGCAGGCCGGAAAAAAGATACGCCAGCATCACGGCGGGGCCTGCGGCGGCGATGGCATGGCCCGATCCGACAAACAGGCCTGCGCCGATAATCCCGGCAATTGAAAGCATGGTGACGTGACGAGGCTTGAAGCCCTGCGCCAGGTGGCCGTTCGAATCCTTGAAGGTCGGGCTGGTCATTGTTGTTCTCTTATCGACAGTGAGGCGTGTCGAGGGACTGTCGGTGCTGGTTGGTTTTCGCTCCTCCTGAAAGCGGCACACCCTGGATGTCTGATCCAATCCCTCGTGAAGTTGGCTCTGCGGTAAACCGTTGAGCCACGTTACCCGCCTACACGCCCGAGTCAGTTACCTGTGAGCGCCGCCTTTTTGCCTGATTTCGCCAACGAGTAATGGCGTTTGGCCCGTCAAGCAGGCTCTGCGCCGAGGGTTTCAGCCATTCGCACCAAGTCGGCGAACGACTTGGCATGCATTTTTTTCATGGCGTGGGCGCGATGGATTTTCACGGTGATCTCGCTCAGGTTCATCTGCCCGGCGATCTGCTTGTTCATCAGTCCCTTGGCCGCCAGGGCCATGACTTCTTTCTCGCGGGCCGTCAGTGTCTGGTAACGGGCGTGCAGGCCTGAAAGTTGCTGCTCGACTTCCCTTCGCTTGACGTCGGCCTGGAGTGCCGCTGAGACGGCGTCCAGCAAGTCCTGTTCGCGAAAAGGTTTGGCCAGGAAATCCATGGCACCGGCTTTCATCGCCTTGACGGACATTTCAATGTCGCCGTGACCGGTGATAAAGATGATGGGAATCCTGATATTCGATGCCGCCAACTGGCGCTGGAAATCCAGTCCGCTGCTGCCCTGCAATCGGACATCGAGCACCAGGCAACTGGCGCAGTCAGGCTTGGGCCATTGGAGAAACTCGGCGGTGGACGCAAAGGTCTCGACGCGCATGCCGACAGAGCGCAGGAGGTTGCTCAATGCACATCGTATGGAGGCGTCGTCGTCCAGGACGAACACAACGGGACCTTCGCTGCCCGGCGAATGAGTTTTCGAATTGCCGTTCATGCACGATCCTCTAGGGTGGTGGATTGAAAAAGCCTAGCACAGCGCCTCCGACGCCGAAGTGGACCTGATGTGCCGTGACCCTCAAGCAACGAAGTGAGCGTTCAGCACGGTAATCGTTGCCAGGAATTCGCGCGGGCGCTGCCAGTACGCACGGACCTGAGCACTGTAGCTCTCCCCGGTCAGGCACCAGCTGCAGAAGTGCTCGCAGTTGTTGGCAAAGAGACTGTAGCGGTTTTCACCCAGTCTCGAACGGGCCCGATGGGCAACCTCATTGGCCGGATAACGGGCGGGTTGCTCGACGATCCACACGGGCCTGCCACTGGCGAAATGTTCCAGGTCGGTCACTTCGATGGGGCCCGCTTCAAGCGCGCCGCTGAATCCCGAATAATGGGCAACGGCACCAGCGCCCAGGTAAATCCCATGATGGATATAGAACCGGCGCGGACTGATCAAATGCGCCCCGACGGGCACTTCGTCCAGGGCCTCGATATCGACCCGCTTCAACGACTCAACTGCCAGCGCTCCTGGCCTTTTGGTGCCGTGGAGGGGTTCCGGGGCCACGCCCGCCTGCGCAGGCTCGGTCACGCGATAGGAGACGTTGGCGGTGACCAACGCCAGGCAGATAAGCACTATTGAACGAAGTGACGAAAATTCATCCGCCGCGATGCCTGTCAGTTTCATTGCCAGATACTCCGCAACCCATGGCAATCACTGTATCGCTCGGGTTGGCGGAGATCATTTGTACCTGGGATTGGCGCACTGATCGATTGATATGCGCCCTGTAAACCTTGGTATTAGGGTCCGTACGAAATGTGTTCGCGCGAAAGCCAGACAAGGCGAAACGGGGCGAGGAAGCGGAGTGTACTGGAGTACATGAGCATTCCGAGCCCCGTTTCAACGCAGTATGGGTGAGTGCGGATACATTTCGTACAGAGCCTAGCGTGCGATGGGCAGCGAAAATTCGACCACGGCCCCGCGAGGCTGATTGGCGGCTGCCTGTAAACAGCCGCCATGGGCTTCGATGATCGATCGACAAATGGATAAACCCAGCCCAAGCCCTGAAGCCTTGGTGGTGTAGAACGATGCGAACACTTGCTCCGCGCACCCCGAGGCAAAACCCGGCCCCGTATCGCTGACGCTCACCCGCACGCAACCGGCATCGTCCAGCCCGGTGCTGATCGACAAGTGCCGCTCGCCTTCATCGACGCCGCTCATGGCCTCCAATGCGTTCATGATCAGGTTGAGCAGCACCTGTTGCAGTTCCACGCGATCCCCGTTCACGCAAGGCAGTGCGCCGGCCAGTTGGGCGTGTATCGAGGCACCGTTCTTGATGATCTGGCTGCGGGTGAACTCGACCATTTCCTCGATCGCCGCGTTGATATCCAGCGGCCCTTTCTGCGGGGGCGCCTTGCGGATGTGCTCGCGGATTCGCCCCAGCACATCGGCGGCTCGATTGGCGTCGAAAACCAGATGACCGAGGATCTGCCGGACTTCCTCGATTTCCGGCGGCTGGGCGTTGAGCCAACGCAGCGCGGCGTCGGCGTTTAGGATGGTCGCGGCAATCGGCTGGTTGACCTCATGGGCAATCGAGGCGACCAACTGGCCCATGGTCGCAACCCGGTTTGCATGGGCCAATTCGGTCTGCACCTCACGATAACGACGCTCGCTTTCGCGGATTTTCTCCTCCGCCTGCCGGCGCTCGGTCAGGTCCAGCACAAACGCCACGCCTTCCCGGCTGCTGGCTTCGAACATGGCCAGGCCGACGATCACCGGCAGCCGGCTGCCGTCCTTCCTGAAATACTCTTTCTCGTACGGAGAGGCTTGCCCCGTGCGCAAGGCCTGAGCCAACGAACGCTCGCTCAGTTCTCGATGCTCCGGTACCGTCAAGTCTCTCCAGCGCAGGCAGCCCGACGCAAGATCTTCCCGCTCGTACCCCACCATGCGCAGGAATGCATCATTGGCCTCGATGATGTCGCCCTCGGCATTCCAGACGAGAATTCCAATGATGTTGGCCTCGACCAGACGACGGATTTTCGCCTCCCGTTCGGCCACCTCACGGTACAGCCGAGCGTTTTCAAGGGAGATGGCCGCGCGCGAGGCCACCAGATTCAGGATGGCAAGCCGATTCGGACTGAATACGTGGGCGGCAAGGCTGTTTTCCAGATAGAGCACGCCCACCAGCGTAGCCTGGTTGATCAGCGGGAGGCACAGGATCGAACGCACGGGACGTTGGCGAAAGTACGGATCGGCGGCAAAAGCAGCGCCTGCCGGAGCCATGGCGTCGTCCAGAAACACGCTCTCCTGGGTTCGCAGCACATGGTAAAGAATCGACTCCGGCAACAGCGTCGAGTTGACCGGTGCGTCACGCAGTTGCGTCGTGCTCCCGCCGGTCGTCGCTTGCGCCGCGATCCGATGTCCCTCGCCAGTGGACAGGATCAACAGGCCGCGCTCGGCGCCGGCCTGCTCGATGGCCGTGGCCATCACCCGATCGATCAACTTCTCCAGGACAATTTCACCCGACACGGCCTGGGAGACCTTGAGCACGGTCGCGATGTCCAGGTGCTCCACCGGCGTCGCCATTGTGGTCGCGGGGCCAGGTGCGGGCTCTTTTTCCCGCAGCCATGGATATTGGGCTTCGAGCTGCCGAACCTTGCCATCGGCTCCCCAACGCAGATAGCCGTAACAGGCGTCCTGCATGTACATCCGGGCTATTTTTTCGAGGCCACGGGCGGCGTAGAAACGTGAAGCGAGTTCGTTGGCAAGCGCCTCGACATGAACGAAGCCGCTTTCCCGCGCGGCGTCCATGGCCTGTTCGTAAAGCAGCTCGGCATCGATTGGCCGGCCTTCGATGCGGGCAATCTCGGCACCCACCAGTGCGGCGCGGCTCGCAAAGTTGTCTGGGCACTGCTGCGCCCAGGCCTGGAGCTGCCGATGCCCTTCCCTGATTGCGCCCAGATGCGCCTTGCGTTCATCCGCGGGGGTTTTCTCAAAAACGGCAGCATGAGCCAGGGCTGAAAAAAAGTAATATTCAGCTTCCTCGAAGAACGATTGGCAAACCCAGAGCAATCGCTGCGCTTTTTCGGCGGCGACCAAGGCCGCTTCAGGCTCGTCGGCCATACAACGGGCCTGTAGCTTGCGAACCCAGTACAGGCATTCAGCCAGGACCAGGTCCGGGCTGCTGGACAGATGGGATTCAGTGGTGGCCTCGTCCAATTCGTCGTCCTCCTGGCGGCCGAAGATCGACGTCTGGCCGCGAAACATCCGGATCAGCAGCAATTGCGTGACGATGAAATCCGTCACCAGCCCGAAACGCACCTTTCTCGCATAGGCCAGGCCACGCTCGGCCTCATCTTGGACCTTGGGCAACGGTTCGCCGGCGAAGAGCAGGTCTGCGGTGAGGTTGTTGCCCGCATAGGCACCATACGGCAAGTCTCCGATCCGATTTGCCGCCGCAAACGAACGACGCAGCAGGTCGCGGCATTGTCCGACGGGTCTCATCCAGCGCACGGCAAAGCAGGAGAAACACAGGTACGTACTGGCCTCGAATCGAGTCATGCCACGGCGCTCGACGAGGTCACAGCCCAGTTGCCCGAAGCGAAACCCCACCTCATGATCACCGAACCGCCGGCCCGCGACCCTGTACAGATTGGCATAGAGCACACAGGACGCATCGCAGTTGCCGCGTTCCAGGCTCAAGGTAATCGCCTTGCAGATCAACAGATCCGCCAGGTTCGCGTCACTTTGCAGGGCGGGGGCGAAGAGCTTGCTCAGCGCATTGACCGTCTCCAACGCGGTCGCATCTTCCATCAAGGGCAAGTCGATCAAGTCCTCAATGGCCCGGTCACCAAGCAATGTCGCGATGCGGTCGTATTCCTGGCGCACGGCCTCGTCACTCGGCTGGGCGGCCCAGTTGATGCCGACATGCCGCAGATACGCGAGACACACCGCCACCGCGCCGTCGCTGCGATCCATCAGCAGGTAGACATCCATCAACAGGCAAGCGACGCTGGCCCGCTCGCTCACCGTCACGGCACGGTCCGACAGTGCCGTCAGCCGCTCGTCGGCCGTGGCGAGCTGGCCGGTCAGGAACTCACATTCGGCCCTGTTCAGTTCCAACGCGAAATTCAAACCGTGCCGATGCGTCCAGCTGTCATCGGCCAGCAGCTCGGCCCCGATGGCCAAGTAATTGAGCGCCGACGCATAAGCCGTCGACGCCTTGGCCCGCTGACCCGCGAGCAGGTTGAGGGCGGCCAGTTCCTCTCGCTCGGCCTGGTCGATGAGCAATTCGGCGCCGAGGTTGAGTTGGCCCACGATGTCGAATATCACCTCGTCGCGATGCTGGGGAGGAATCCGCCGAACCAACATCCGGCCGATTTTCAAGTGGGTCGAGGCGCGTGACTCCAGGGGGATCATCGAGTAGGCCGCTTCATGGATACGGTCGTGGACAAACCCGTACGCACCGTCACGGCGTTCCACCAACTCCTGGCGAATCGCCTCCCAGAGGACCGTCCGGATTTGCGCCCTGGGGACCTCGAGGATAATCGCCAGCGCGTTCATCCCGCAGACATTCCCCATGCACGCAAGCAGCTGCAAGGCCTGCTGCGTCTGGGTAGGCAGGCGCGCGAGCTTGCCGCTCATCAAGTCGACGATGTTGTCGGTGTACCCCTTGGCGTGGATCCGGTCCGGGTCCCACCACCAGTGCTGGCGGCCATGATCGAAGGCCAGCAATTGCTCGTCGGCGAGGGCCTGCAAAAACTGGATCACGAAAAACGGATTGCCCGCAGTCTTGTCAAGCACCAGCTGCGCCAGCGGCTCGATTCGATCAGGCTGGTCATGGAGCGCCTCGGCGATCAATTGCTCGATATGCGCCTTGGCGAGCGGTGAGAGCATGATTTCGCTGACCTTGGCGCCGACGCTGCGCAACGTCTTGAGTTTGCCCGCCAGCGGATGCGTCGAATCCACTTCATTGCTGCGGTAGGCACCGACCAGCAGCAGATAACGCACGTCATCGCTGGTCAGCAGGTCGTCCAGCAGGTCGAGCGTCGCCGCGTCGAGCCATTGCAAGTCGTCGAGAAATAGCGCAAGAGGATGCTCGCGGCGGGCGAAGACACCGATGAAACGCCGGAACACCAGCAGGAAGCGCCGCTGCTCTTGCTGGGGATCGAGTGCCTGCACGGCAGGCGGCTCGCCGATGATCAGCCTCAGTTCGGGAATCAGGTCCGTCATCAGCCGTGCGTTGGGGTCCAAGGCCTGGCGCAATGCCTCGCGCCAACCGGCCAACTCGGCATCACTCTTGCCCAACAGCGTGCGCACCAGGCTCTGGAACGCCTGTATCAGCGTCGAATAGGGAATATCGCGCCGGTACTGATCGAACTTGCCACGGGCGAACAACCCCCTTGGCGGCACGAGCACCTTGTGCAACTCGTTGACCACTGAAGATTTACCGATCCCGGAATAGCCGGTCACCAATACCAGTTCGGGCGCGCCAGTTTCAACGACCCGATTGAACGCACCAACCAAGGCTTGGACCTCGGGCTCGCGCCCATAGAGTTTTTCCGGGATCAACAGGCGGTCCGAGCTACCTTGCTCGCCCAACGCAAAAGCCTCGATGCGCCGCCATTGCTGCCAATGCGCCAGGCATTGGCGCAGGTCGTGCTCCACACTTGCGGCCGTCTGGTAGCGCTCCTCGGCGGTCTTGGCGAGCAGCTTCATGACGACGCGAGAAAGCATCTCGGGAATGGTTTCGATGCGCTCGCGGGGCGCCAAGGGCCTCTTGGCGATATGGCAATGCACCCATTCGATCGGGTCGGAGGCCGTGAACGGCAGCGAGCCGGTCAGCATCTGGTAGAGCGTGACGCCGAAGGAATAGAGATCGCTGCGCGAGTCGATCGAGCGATTCATCCTGCCAGTCTGTTCGGGCGCCATGTAGGCCAACGTCCCGGCAAGCGTCTCGGGGGCCTGGCGCTCGCGCGGCAAACGCGACGTCATGCCGAACCCGGTGAGCCGAGCCTGGCCGTCGTCGCAATCCACCAGGATATGGCTGGGTTTGATGTCCTTATGAACCAGGCCTCGCTCATGCAGCTTGCCCAGCGCCATGGCAATGCTCACCGCGAGCTGCAAGAACCGGGTTGTCTCCAGGGGCGAGGTCAGCAATTGCACCAGGGGCAAGCCGCCCGGATCGCTGAGCACCAGTTGCACCTGAGGGCCTTCACTTATCCAGTCCAGGGGGTGTACGCACCACGAGGCGTCCAACTCATCCCTCAGGCTGAATTCGTGGGCGAGACGCTCAAGGCAGTCGGGGCGCGGTTGCCGGTTGGCAGGCCGAACCACCAGGACAGGGTTATCGCCGTCGGCACCTGGGCGTCGTTCCCGGCAGAAGATACGCTCGCCATCGTCCCATTGTGTTTGCATGCGGGTTTCCATCGGCACTGGAGCAAAAGGAGTTTCTGTCGCATTTGCCGTCGAGCTGGCGTCCAGTGTCATGTCGCAATTGCCGTTGCTGCCGCTTGGCCGCGTTTTCCATGGCTGCGCCGGCAGCCCGGCGATGAACGCAATGTCGGGTTCCGGGACGGATTGTATTGCCATCGTCCAGATTAGCGTCTCGCCAGTTTCCTTCCCAATTTCTTTGCAGAATAAATCCGGGCGCGCAGATAACCGGTACGGAGATTGGGATGGCCAGTCGACGATGTGGCGCCAGTCTATTTGAAACTGCGCCACGATCATTACTATCCAGGTATCCGGCTCCGCATCTTTGGTCTTAGCGGGATATACGCAAGTATACTTTTGCACATGCCCGGACCGCGTATGGTGAAGTAAAGACAGGCTCCATTACGAGCGATCCTCATGCCAGACACTCCCATGCGCGACAAAGCGACGATTGCAGTCGTCGATGACGATGAATCGGTTCGCACCGCGCTCAATAGCCTGTTGCGATCCAGCGGTTACGAAGTGCGCACCTATTGCGGCGCCATGGAATTCCTTGTTTCGAAAGCGCCCGCGCAAACACATTGCCTGGTATGCGACATACAGATGCCGGGCATGAGTGGCATCGAGTTGCATCAACATCTGCTTGAACAAGGCTGGCGCATCCCCACGCTGTTCATTACCGCCTACCCGCAACTGGCCGCAAATGTTCCGGGGTTGGTTGCCTGTCTGCCAAAACCTTGCGACGGCAACAACCTGCTGGCCTGTATCGACGTCGCCCTGCGCCAATCGCACTGACCGGCGGCGCTGTCCGCTGCCTACGACATACCTGCGTATACCTTTCTCCATTCAACGTATGGTTTCGCTGAACCGATGTAGACGTGTGGCCGGAGCAGCCCGTCGATAACATCGATCCATGGCGAGCGAATCGTCATGCATGAATCTATCGACCCCATGGCGGACGCTCTTCGGGCGACGCCGAAACATTGCGGGGATCTGGCTATGTCGGGCTTCGACGATTTACCTCAACGCCTCTGTGCACGCTTGAGCGTCATCACTGCGGCGCTCGGCGCTGCATGCCTGGCGGGTTGCATGGTGGGCCCGGATTTCACCCGGCCTGAAGACGAGCTGAAAGCCGCGCAACTGACGCCTCGCCAAGAACACAGCGGCGACCCTCGTGCCTCCACCGCCGCTGTGCCCATGCAATGGTGGCAGCTGTTCAACGACGCCCTGCTCACCGAGTTGCTGGCGCGGACGCTGAAGGGAAACCTTGACTTGCAACTGGCCGCCGAACGCATCGAGCAAAGCCGCGCACGGCTGGGCATCGCCGCGTCGCAGTTGTTGCCCACTGTCGGCGCCAACGCCAGCTACGCCCGGGAGGCGCTGAGCGAGCATGGCAAATTCGCAGCGCTGGGCGCTCCCACCGACCCCAGTAATTTTTGGCAGTTGGGTTTCGACGCCAGCTGGGAAATCGACCTATGGGGCCGCGCCCGGCGCTCGCGCGAAGGCGCCCAGGCGATGGTCGTGGCCTCTGTGTACGACCGTGAAGCCGCCAGGGTGGCGCTGGCCGCCGAAGTGGCACGCACTTATCTCCAGTTGCGCGGCACCCAGGCGCAACTGGACATCGCCCGCCAAAACCAAGTGGTTGCCGAACGCACCCTGGCCCTGGCTGAAAGCCGCGAGCGTAATGGCGTGGCGACACGCTTCGAAACCTCATCGGCCCGCGCGCAGTTGGCGACGGTCAAGGCCATGCTTCCCGAGCTGGCCCAGCGTCGCAATGCGCAGATGAACGCCCTCGCCCTGCTTATGGGCGAGCAACCGCGTGCCCTCGATGCCCAACTGCGCCAGGCCATGCCCCTGCCGTCGCTGCCCGCTCGCATTCCCCTCGGCGTGGCGTCTGAACTGGCCCAACGGCGCCCCGACATCCTGCGCGCCGAAGCACAACTCCACGCGGCCACAGCGGCCATCGGCGTGGCGAAGGCTGATTTCTATCCGCGTATCGGCCTGAAAGGACGTATCGGTGTGGAGGCTTTCGACAGTGGCGACCTCGCCAGTTGGGACTCGCGGATGTTTTCCGTCGGGCCAACGGTCTACCTGCCCATCTTCCAGGGTGGACGCCTGATGCAGCGCCTGGCCCTGAACGAATCGCGGCAAAAAAACGCGGCCCTCGCTTATCGGCAAACCGTCTTGCAAGCCTGGCACGAAGTCGACAACGCCCTGGATGCCTGGGCTGCCCAACGCCGCCAGCACGACGAGCTGCTGGTTTCGTATCAACAGAACAAAGAGGCCCTGGGCGCGGCAGAACGCGGCTATCAACAAGGCGCCGCCGACTATCTCAGCGTCCTCACCGCGCAACTCAACCTGCTCGCCAGCCAGACCCGCCTCAATACCAGTGCAACCAATGCCACCCTGACCGTGGTCAATCTTTATAAGTCCCTGGGCGGCGGTTGGGATCCGGAGCAGGCTCGATGAACAGCGTGGCCTTGCGAGCCACGGCCATCGCTATCAGCGAAGCGCCCCGCGCCGAGGGCTCGAAACGGCCGCTGGTGGGGCTGCTGGGGATTTTCCTGGCGGCAATGATGGCGGGATTGAACATCCGCGTCGGTGCATTGGCCCTGGCGGACGTGCGGGGCGCGTTGGGCTTCGGCCTGGACGATGCGTCCTGGCTCACCACGGCATACAGCGCCGGAGAGTTGATTGCCATGCCTTTTGCGGCCTGGTTTGCCATTACGCTTTCGGTCCGCCGTCTCGAACTGTGGGTATTGGGCACGTGCACCGCGCTGGCGGCGATGTTGCCTTTCATTCGGGACCTGGACCTGCTTTTGGCATTGCGCTTTGTCCAAGGCCTCGCCAGCGGCACGACGATTCCCTTGCTGATGATGGCGGCGCTGAAATTCCTGCCGCCGCCGATACGGCTATATGGGCTGGCACTGTATGCAATGACCGCCACCTTCGCCCCCAACCTGTCCATCTGGCTGGCCGGTCACTGGACCGACAGCCTGCAAGATTGGCGCTGGGTTTACTGGCAAATCATCCCCCTCGCTTGTATCGCTGCGGCATTGATCGGCTGGGGATTGCCCAAGGAACCCATCCAACCCCAGCGCTTCGGTCGAGCCAACTGGCTGGGCATGGCTTGCGCGGTGCCGGCCTTCGGCCTCATCACCATCGCGCTGGACCAAGGCATACGCCTGGACTGGTTCAATTCGCCGCTGGTGACTGCTTCGCTGGTGGCCGGCCTGGCATTGCTGGCGATCTACTTGTTGACCGAGTGGCATCACCCCGCGCCCTTCATCAAATTGCAGATCCTGGGGCGTCGCAACCTGGGGCTGGGCTGTACCTTGTTTTTCTTCCTGCTGGTGGTGCTGATGTCCAGCTCACTGTTGCCTGCCAGTTATCTGGCCACGCTGCAAGATTACCGGCCGTTCCAGATGGCCTCCATCGGCCTGATCGTCGCGTTGCCGCAGTTGATCCTCGGGCCCCTGGTGGCGCTGCTGCTGTACCAGAAGTGGGTCGATGCGCGGCTGGTCTTTGCCGCCGGGTTATGCCTGATCGCCTTGGCGTGCCTGTGTGGCGCGCAGCTAACCAGCGACTGGAACCGCGACCAATTCGTCATGGCGCAAACGCTGCAAGCCTTGGGGCAACCCATGGCCGTGGTGTCGATGCTGTTCCTGATCACCAGCGTGGTGCAGCCTGCCGAAGGGCCTTTTTTCTCCGGCACCATTAATACAGTGCGCGCCTTCGGATCGCTGGCCGGCGCTGCCGTGGTTGGACAACTGATGGTCTTGCGCGGACGTTTTCACTCGGAGATGTTGCTGGACCATGCGGCCATGGTGGGCGGCGCCTTGCCGTCCGCGCCCGATCCGCAACAACTGATGATCGTCATCGGCGGGGAATCATTAGTGCTGTCGATCGCCGATGCCTACCGCGTGCTTGGCCTGCTGGCCCTGCTGCTGATTCCGCTGGTGCTGCGCATGACCTTCATCCCCGCTCCTGTCATCCAGGCCAACTCGCCCCCTTCGTCCTCAAACGGGTGACCCATCATGGCATTACCAAAAAAAGCCAAGCTCATCAGTGCAATGTTGCTCGCCGTCGCGGTCAGCGGGGCTGTCGTCCTCAATCGCCCCGAATCCGCCGCCGCAGTCCAGTCCACTGACGATGCCTATGTCCATGCTGATTTCACTACGGTAGCGCCGCAGGTGTCAGGTACGGTGCATTCGGTGTTGATCGAAGATAACCAGCCGGTGAACAAAGGCGACCTGCTGGCGACCATCGATGATCGTGATTTCGTCGCAGCCGTTAACGCGGCGAAAGCCCAAGTCGCCAGTGCCCGCGCCGGCATCGCGAGCCTGCAAGCGTACCTGGCCCGACAGGCCACCGCCATTCGCCAGGCACAAGCGGCACTTGCCGCAGACGAAGCCGCGCTCAAGCTGGCGGCTGTCAACCAGACGCGATATCGCAACCTGGCCGATGACGGCTCAGGCACCGTGCAGGCGCGGCAACAGGCCGAAGCGCAACTGAGCATCCAACGGGCTCGCCGGGACAAAAGCGAGGCGGGACTACAGGCCGCCCGGCAACAAGTGGATGTGCTCAAGGCCGACCTGGAAAAAGCCAGGGCGACCCTCGCCCATGCCGAGGCCACCCAAGCCATCGCGGAACTGAAGCTTTCCTACACTCGGATTACGGCACCGATCAGCGGTACGATCGGGCAGAAATCGGTACGGGTCGGTGCGTTCGTCAATGCGGGAAAACCCTTGCTGGCAATCGTCCCGCTCGACGCCGTCTACATCACGGCGAACTTTCGCGAAACGCAACTGGATCGCGTGGAGGCTGGACAAACCGTGGAAATCGAAGTGGATGCGTTGCCGGGCAAGGTGCTGCGGGGCACGGTACAAAGCCTGGGGCCGGCCAGCGGCGTCAGCTATTCAGCCGTAGCGCCGCATAACGCCACCGGCAACTTCACCAAGATTGTCCAGCGCCTGCCCGTGCGTATCCACATCGATCCTGACCAGCCCGATGCGACGAGGTTGCGCGTTGGGATGTCCGTTACCCCGCGTATTCGTGTGGGTGAGTGATTGGAGCTGGAGTGCGGTGGGTCCACTAATTGTGGTTTTGACGGGACCTCCCGACTTAAGCATATAGCTTAAAGTTATTTTTATTGCAGTTTTTAGATCATATAGATTAGCCATCAAGCCCAATGGCTTCGCACGGTAATGCCAGCAAGAAACGCTGGTTGTCACCTCATCACGCACTCATTTACGGGCCTTCGCCATGCAGCTTCTAACCCTTCCCCCGTCCCCCGGTCTGGCCACTTCGATTCGCGCCACGGCCCAGGTTTTCGCAGACCCCAGCTCCCAGGCACTCTTGGCCCATTTGCAACAGGTGGCGCCCAGCGATGCCAGCGTATTGATCATCGGCCAGACCGGCACCGGCAAGGAATTGGTCGCGCGCCACGTCCATAGCCTCAGCGCTCGGCGCGACAAGCCGTTCGTGGCAGTGAACTGCGGGGCGTTTTCCGAGACGCTGGTGGAAGCCGAGCTGTTCGGCCATGAGAAAGGCGCATTCACCGGCGCATTGACGGCCAAGGCCGGGTGGTTCGAAGAGGCCGATGGCGGCACGCTGTTCCTCGATGAAATCGGTGACTTGCCGCTGCCGATCCAGGTCAAGTTGCTGCGCGTTCTACAAGAGCGCGAAGTCGTCCGCCTGGGCTCGCGCAAGAGCATCAAGATCAACGTGCGGGTGCTGGCGGCCACCAACGTGCAATTGGAAAGAGCCATCAACGCCGGGCACTTTCGCGAGGACCTGTATTACCGCTTGAATGTGGTGAGCCTGGTGCTCAAGCCCTTGCGCGAACGGCCCGGCGACATCCTGCCGCTGATCCGTCATTTCATTGCCGAATACAGCCGCAGGCTGGGTCATGGCGAGGTCACGCTGGATGCCCAGGCCCAGCGCAAATTGCTCGATTATTCCTGGCCGGGGAATATTCGCGAACTGGAGAACGTCATCCATCACACGCTGCTGATCTGCCGCAACCCAGTGATCGGCGTGCAGGATCTCCACCTGTCCAACTTTCGCATCGAGCGCCAGGATCTATCACAGGACAGCGCGCCGCAAACGGCGGAAGCATTGCTGGAAAAAGCCTTTGTGCAATTGCTCGAGCAAGCGCAAGGCGATGTCCATGAAAAGGTCGAAGCCGCCCTGCTGCGCACCGCCTACCGCTACGCCAGTTGCAACCAGGTCCACACCGCCAGCTTGCTGGGCCTGAGCCGAAACGTCACCCGCAGCCTGCTGATTCGGATCGGTGAGTTGGTGGTCAACAAACGCCGCGGCGCGCTGAGCACGCGGGATGGTCGGGTGGTGAACCTTTCAACCTGAGCCAACGCTCACCCGTGGCGAGGGAGCTTGCTCCCGCTGGGGTGCGCAGCGCCCCCAATGAAGCTGATTGAGCCCCCTGATACTCCGCCGTGAAGGTCCGGGCTGCTGCGCCCGAGATGTCGGACCGACCCAGCGGGAGCAAGCTCCCTCGCCACGGAACCTCCTGTTTCTTCGCTAGGCCACCGCCGCCGCTTTAGCCTGCACCTTGCCCTTCTCCAACTCACGCACCAGCGGCAGGACTCGTTGGCCGAAATACTCCACTTCCTCCTGGAAGTGCAGGAACGCGGCGAGCACCAGATCCACACCCACGGCTTTCAACGCCACGATGCGCTCGGCGATTTGTCGGGGCGTGCCGATCAGGTTGGTCTTGAAGCCATCGTTATACTGCACCAGGTCTTCGAAGCTGGACTTGGCCCAGTTGCCCTCGCCTTCCGGGCTGGCCTTGCCGGCCTGCTTGGCGGCGTCGCCAAACGCGTTGACGGCTTCGGGGTCGGCCTGGTCGATGATCTGGGCCAGCACCGCGCGGGCTTCTTCCTCGGTGTCGCGGGCAATGATGAAAGCATTCACCCCGACCTTGACCGTGTGGTTGTTCGCCGCGGCCTTGGCACGCAGGTCATCGACCTGGGCCTTGACCCCTTCGACGGTGTTGCCGTTGGTGAAGTACCAGTCGGACACCCGGGCAGCCATGTCCCGCGCGGCCCGGGAGCTGCCGCCCTGGAAAATCTCCGGGTGCTGTTGCAAGGGTTTGGGCTTAAGGGTGTAGCCATTGAAACGATAGAAGTCGCCGCGAAAGGTGTAGTCGTCGGTGGTCCAGATGCCCTTGAGCGTGGTGATGAATTCCTCGGAACGGCGATAGCGTTCGTCGTGCTCCAGCCAGGGTTCGCCGATGGCGGTGAATTCGCCCTTGAACCAGCCGGACACCACGTTGATCGCCACGCGGCCGCCCGTCAGTTGGTCGATGGTCGCGATCTGCTTGGCCAGCACCGAAGGCGTCCAAGGCCCCGGCAATACCGCCGCGATGACTTTGAGGCGCGTGGTGGATGCCAGCAGCGCATGACTGAACGCCACCGATTCGTGCTGGTATTCGGCGCCGTAACCGGCGGTGAAACGGATCTGGGTCAGGGCATAGTCAAAACCAGCAGCCTCGGCGATCTGCGCCAGCTTGCGGTTGTAATCGATGCCCCAGTCGGTGCGCTGCGGGATTTTACTGACCACCAGCCCGCCGCTGACGTTGGGCACCCAGTAGGCAAACTTGATCGTGTCCTGGCTCATTGCGTGTCTCCCAGCTCGTTGAATATAGGCGTCGTCGCCTCTGTACAACGGCTAGAGCAGCAACCGTGCCATTTATATTTATCCTTTATTTTCAATAGGTTAGTAAGTTTTCTGATTTTCATGGCTGTCGTGCGACAGGCAGGCTGTTGGATCGCTGTTGCACAGCCAACACCCGGCGTGCCGCTGCCCAAAGGACTGACTGTTGCCTGGCGCACAGTCGCCGGACAGATTGCCCGCAGAACGACAGCTTTTGTGCTGGGATACTCGGCGAACGCCCCGTTTTCATTGGCTTCAAGCACCGGGCATGGAGCGTGCAATGGTTGTCGGCAACGGCAGGTTTTCACCTTGCCCGCTCTCTCGTCCTCAAAAGGAACACCGCCATGACCGCACAGCAACAACACTTGCCACCAGTCCTTTCCACCGGCACCGACTATGAAGCCCTGGCCGAGCGGTTCCGGCCGATTTTCGCGCGCATCCAGGCCGGCGCCCTGGAGCGTGAACAATCACGCAGCCTGCCGTTCGAACAGGTGAAATGGTTGAAGGAAGCGGGCTTCGGTGCCGTGCGGATTCCGGTCGAATTCGGCGGCGCCGGGGCTTCGTTGCCGCAGCTGTTGCACCTGCTGATCGAACTGGCCGAGGCCGACTCCAACCTGCCCCAGGCCCTGCGCGGCCACTTCGCCTTTGTCGAGGATCGTCTGAATGCCCACGCCAGCAGCCCGCAAGACGTCTGGTTCAAGCGCTTCGTCGACGGTGACCTGGTGGGCAACGCCTGGACCGAAATCGGCGCGGTGAAACTCGGCCAGGTCATCACTCGTGTATCCCGCCAGGGCGAGCAATGGGTGGCCAACGGCACCAAGTACTACAGCACCGGCAGCATCTTCGCCGACTGGATCGACCTCTATGCCCAACGCGACGACAACGGTGCCGATGTGATCGCCGCCGTCAATGTCCACCAACCGGGTGTCAAGCAAAGCGATGACTGGGACGGTTTCGGCCAGCGCACCACCGGCAGCGGCACATCGGTGTTCGAGAATGCCGTGGTGGAGGCTGAAAACCTCATCGATTTTTCCACCCGTTTCAAATACCAGACCGCGTTCTACCAACTGGTCCTGCTCGCCGTGCAGACGGGCGCCGGCCGCGCCGCCGTCCAGGACTTCAGCGAACACGTGCGCCAACGCACCCGCGTCTTCAGCACCGGCAATGCCAGCGAAGTAAGCCAGGACGTCCAGGTCCAGCAAGTGATCGGCAAGGCATCAGCCCAAGTCTACGCCGCCGAAGCCACGACCCTGCGCGCCGCCAGCGCCTCGCAGCGAGCCTATGAACGTCGCTTCGGCCAGGACACCGAAGCCGAGCACACCGCCAACATCCTCGCCGAACTCGAATCGGCCCAGGCCCAAGTGGTGGTCGCCGACCTGACGCTGCGCGCCACCAGCGACCTGTTCAACGCCCTCGGCGCATCCGCCACCAGCACCGGCAAAGCCCTCGACCGCCACTGGCGCAACGCCCGCACCGCGGCGTCCCATAATCCGCTGATCTACAAGGAACGCATCATTGGGGATTGGGAGATCAATGGGACGGAACCGCCGTATGTCTGGCAGATTGGTGGGGGGTCGAAACAGCGTTGAACGGGGCGTGGCCAATTGCCGGTGCCTGTTCAAATCGCCTACCCTAGGCGCCTGAATCGGCCTGCCAGCGGGCCAAGACAAAAACGACTGCAGTCGCCGGCCTTGGCCCGCCCCCGACCATTACGAGCCACGAACGGATGCAACATGCCGCTGAAAACCCGCGATTTGATTCTTGCGGCACTGGAAGAGCTGGATATCGGCGACTTCCCGGCCCGCCCATTTGACTGCGCCTTCGAGCTGCTTGCCGCGCCAGCGAGTCGCAAACGATTGATCATGGTCGGCTTCAACGGCTCACTCGCCGACGCCATTCACACCAACGCGGGAGCCATCCACGCCGGCTATGACCAACCGTCCTTTTCCAACGTCGCCCATGGATTGGAAGGTGGCTGGGGCACCAAAACCCTGGCCCGGCGCCTGACACAACTGCCTGCCGACCTGGGCTTCGACTGGCGCGACACGATCTACACCAACGCCTTGCTGCTTTGCTCCGCCGACGCCGCGGCCATCCAGAAAGTGGCGCGCCAGTCCTCTGCGGCCAGCCTTGAATCGTTGACTCGAAAATCCATGGATTTCTTCCAGCGCGTAACCGTACCCCTCGCCGAGCCTGAGCTGATCATCGCCTACAGCAATGGCCTGGGCAGCCCGTCGGCCGCGCGGATCCTGTGGGAAGCATTCGGGAACGAAGCACCGCTCGACCATATCGATTCTTCGTCCTACCGCGCCACGTACGGGTTTACCGCCACCATCAACGACCGCAAGGTACCGGTAGTGGGAGTTCGGCATATGTCCAGGTTCGTGCCGAACATCGAAGCCATAAAACTGGCCTGGACCCGGCAGAAAGCACGCTTCGGTTCCTGATCCGGCTGTTTGGAGGAAAACATGTTCGCCAGACCTTTTGTCATCGACACGCCTGAAAGCATGCTCGCTGACTTGAAAGATCGCCTGCGAAACACCCGGTTGCCGCAGCCCTTGGCCAGCGTGGGCTGGAACGAAGGCATGGACGCGGACGTGCTGCGCGACCTCATCACCCACTGGTCGACAACCTTCGACTGGCGCGCTCAGGAAGCAGCACTCAATCGCCTGCCACAGTTCCTCGCCACCCTGGGCGAGCAAGAGATTCATTTCGTCCACCAGCGCGGGGTCGGGCCCAATCCCATGCCGCTGGTGCTCACCCATGGCTGGCCCGGCTCGTTCATCGAGATGCAGCGGATCATCGAACTGCTGACGGACCCCGCCAGCCATGGCGGCGACCCGGCCGATGCCTTTGACGTAGTGGTGCCGTCCTTGCCGGGCTACACCTTTTCCGCGCCGTTCAAGCAAACCGGTTGCGGGCCTTATGAAGTGGCCGGTTTGTGGCGCGAGCTGATGGCCGGGCTCGGTTATGAGCAGTTCGGTGCCCAGGGTGGCGATGTGGGCGCGGCGGTCACCAGTTGGTTGGGCCTGCGCTTTCCCGAGCGCCTGACCGGCATCCACCTCAACTACATCCCCGGCGCCTATCGCCCGCCCCTGGGCGAAGTCGACCCGCCTTTGAGCGAAGAGGAAACGGCGTTCCAGCAACGCGCCGCGGCCTTCAGCGAAGCCGAAGGTGCCTATGCGCACATCCAGCGCACCAAGCCGCAAAGCCTGGCCGTGGGCTTGAACGACTCACCTGCGGGATTGCTGGCCTGGATGGGCGAGAAGATTCTGTCGTGGTGCGATCCGAGCGCCCCCATCGACCGCGGATGGTTGCTGACCAATGTGACGCTCTACTGGCTGACCAACTGCATTGGCTCGTCGCTTCGCCCGTACGTGGAAGGCAGCCGCCGGCCTCTGGTGCTTGCCAGCGGTGAGCGAATAAAGCCGCCGTTGGGGGTCACGCTGTTTCCCAAGGAGCTGCCGCTGCCGCCACGCAGTTGGGTGGAGCGTGGCTACAACGTCCAGCGCTGGACGCAGATGCCCCGGGGCGGTCATTTTGCGGCGTTGGAGCAGCCTGAGTTGTTGGCGGAGGATATTCGGGCGTTTTTTCGGGACTACCGTTAAGCAAGTCGAGCCTTACCATGATCAAGGCAATCTCCCAACCGGGCCTGCCCTTCGTTACCGCACGTTTTATCGCAACCAATGCGACTCAGTCGTCCACCCCAGGAAAACGCGTGCACCTTCGATGGTTCTATTCTGTTGCGGCAAGCGACGTCCCGCTGCTGCCAGGCGCAGCCCAACCATTGCAGGTCGAAACTTCTCCTGGAAAGCCGCCGGCTGACTACGCAAATGCGCTTCGATGCCTTCGATAGCCGACAGCATTTCGGATTCGTCGAGCATCGACAGGTAAAAAATCATCTGGCGCCAGGCGTAAGCCGTGTTCTTGAGCATGATCAAGCGCCCGTGATACTGCTCGATACGCATCTGCTGGCGTCTGCAGATCCATTCAAAACAGGCCTGGGCGAGTGAGCTCAAGCGTGGATGCAACAGTGTTTTCAGGTCTAGCTCGCAGAACAGCAGCGCGAGGTTCTGCGTGGTGACTATCTGTTGCTGTTCAATGATGGTGCCGTTGGTTGCGGGACGCCACGTACCCAGCTCTGCGTTTGCCCGCCGCGCGCACAAGGTCGTCAAGGCATCGGTGCCTGTTGACGAGCGCCGCCAGAAAGGTTGGCTCGCCCTCGACTTGGGTTTGTCGGGAAGCGTCGTCAGGACCTGCGTATCGATATCGTAGTAACGGGCGTAAAGGGTACCTGCCAGCGCCCTGCCCGCCCGCCTGGAGGCGTCGATGAACTTGTTGGAAAACTCGCCCATGAAGATGTCCGAAGCGACTTCGTCCACGAATGGAAGGTCCAGCCCGGCTGTTTCGGCGAGGGCACGCAGTTCCTTGAGCAGCTTGTTGGGCAGGATCGCCTGGGGAAAGGCAGTCAGCGTCAGCGCTGATGCCTCGATAAGCGCCTGCCGAGCGATGTCCGCGTCGAGAGAGTGACGTTGTCGTTGGCCTTCCATGAGCGCCACCCAGGGCAGCTCGTCCAGCCTGACCTGGCTTTGAAGATCGATCAATAACAACGAGCGGCGCCGGCGAAAAGCACGATAAGTCGCCGCGTAGAGATTGCCCAGTATCGGGTCGGGAAACCCGGCGCTACGTATGTCAGCGGTCATCGCCGGCAATACCCGCGCGACGGTGTCGCCCGACGTAATCAAGCCGCGTTCGATCAGTTCGGCAATCGTACCGCTACCGCAGCGCTCCACCCGCTGGCGAATCGACTTCGGAAGGTCAGCCCCGTCGGCAAGGGCGAATACGGCTGCCTCCTCTGCGGTGATCGGCTCAAGCAAGGGCGTCAGGTCCGATACGCCGTCATCGGCCGGATAACGCTCCATTCGCTTGGCAACCGCCTTGGCGAGCACGTGGTGGTCCGGCGCGGCGACATCCTCGCGCTGTCTGGATCGGTACTCACGATGAAGGTCGGAGTCGGGCAGACCATGCTTGCGCACGAAATCTCCAACGATCTGACGAATCCGGCCGACTTGTCGGCCTGTCAACGAGCTTGAGTCGCCAGCGCATTGTTCGAGCAGTGCGAACAGTTCCAAGAGGCGTGGTTTCGAAGCCCCGATGGTGTGTCCCTCAGCTTCGCAGACCGCATTAAAACGCGTGCAAAGCGAAGCGGCCCGTTCGCGCCAGCCCTCGGGATAAACCCTGCACGGCCACTCATCCTGGTAAGTCAAAAGGAAATGGGAGACAGCGGCGTCGTACAGCGGCAGGCAGATTTCGATGACCTGCTTCTGGACCGCCAGTCGTGGCTGAGCCCGCAACTTCAAGAGCCGCTGGCGAATATCACCGACATTGAAGACATGGACTTGCGCCGAAGAAGATTGCGGTTTTGCACAAGGCGATGGAAAGAAGCGCAGCCGATCGAAGAACGGGGTGATGGTCTCGATGAGTGCCCAGGCTTCATCCACTTGACGGTGGTCCAGCAGCCACGCAACGCTCAGCAGGGCCGACTCCTCCGGAACGTCGACACGGTAACAGCCCGTCGCCAGATAGCTGCGCAATACGTCGAGCCCTTCATCCGTCAGATACCACGCATTGAGGTCCAGACGTTCGAAGCCGGAACGGATACCCGGGATCGAGGCAGCCAGCGCTTGCTCGTGCTCATTCAGTTCACCACCGGCCAGCAGCTGCCCCGTGGCAAATCCGCCCGTGGCAACTTCCAACGTCACCCAGACAGGAATATCGGCTATCGGCATCCGGGCGCCGTACCGCAGAGTCCCTTGCGCGGCATGCGCCAATACCTGCTGCCAACGGGCGATCCGCTGAGCCACTTTGGCCTGGGCTTCTGGCTCGGGATCGGCGCTTTGGGCGACGAGTGCCTTGGACAATTGGAAGGCCGCATAGCCCGCGCCGATGCCCTGTGTTCCGTCAGATTTGGTGTCGTCCGTGAGCATACGCGCTGATGACCCTGCGAATAATGGGTCCGGGGGCTGGATTCGAACCAGCGCCCACCCGGTTAAGAGCCAGGTGTTCTACCGCTGAACTACCCCGGAGCAGAGCGGGCATTGTCGGTCAGCATCACCGAGATGTGAAGCGTCTTGGATGACAGGATATGTGGCGCGATTTTGCGGTCCGAAAATCACGTAGGAAATGACGACCCGTGGCGAGGGAGCTTGCTCCCGCTGGGCTGCGAAGCGGCCCCAAATCAGCGATTCCATTTGTCCAGGTACACCGCATAGCCCGGTTTTGCGGCGGCTGCGCCACCGAGCGGGAGCAAGCTCCCTCGCCACGGGGGATCGGGGGCGTCCTACAAGTCGGTTGTGGGGGGTGGGATCGACTTCTATAGTTGGGGCGTCGCTGGCTTTCGTCAGTGACTGGGTTTCGCAGCCCGATCACAAAGGAAATGCACCGTCGAGTGAAATTCAGGCAAACTTGCCCGCTTTCATTTTATGGCGGTTGCGCGCGGGAGACTTTCGGGTCTGCCGAGTTTTCCTTCCTCGGTCTGCGAACCTGCGCGCAACTGCCACCCATTTGTTTCGCAGCGAAAAGGGGGCATTTCTTTTATTGAAGGAAGTAATCTCATGACAGCTAATCAACAGTTACCCCGCTACACCCCTCTGACCCAAACCGCTACGACCCAGCCCGTCCTGCTGATCGACACTCAAGCCCCACTGCCCGAACTTCACGCCTGCGTCAGCGAACGCCTGCACGCCACGCTCGATTTCCTGACCCTGGTAGCCTGCTCCAGCCTGCGCGACTCCTCCACCAGCGACATCAACACCCTGACCAACGTTGCCCGGATCCTCGTGCAAGACGCGACGGACGTATTCGGCGTCATCGAACAACGCGGCCTAGAAGGCTAACAGCACTGTAGGAGCGAGCTTGCTCGCGATGGCACCGTGTCAGCCACCACAGATAGTGACTGATCGAATGTCATCGCGAGCAAGCTCGCTCCCACAAGAGATCTGTGGAGCGCATAAGTTTTATATTCGCTAAAGATCCACTGTGGGAGCGAGCTTGCTCGCGATGACGGCGGCACAGCGAATGCAGATGCAAGCTGACCCACCGCTTTCGTCGGAACGCCGCCCGGAGCAGGCTCGCTCCCACAATGGATCGGAGTATGACCGTAAGAATCAGGTCGGTTACGCCAAACCCAAAAACATCCAGGCCGACTGTAGAGCCAATATCCCGAGTAAGCTGCCACAGCAAATAGACCATCTACCACAAATGGAATAAACCTAAATGGAAGTAAAAAACCAGCTATCCCCTGCGCAATGCACCGGCATGGAAGAAATCCGCCAGGAAATAGATACCCTCGACCGAGACGTCATCAAGCTGCTGGGCAAACGCTTTCAGTACGTGCTCGCGGCGTCGAAGTTCAAGACATCGGCCACGTCGGTACGTGCACCGGAGCGCTTCAAGGCAATGTTGACGACTCGGCGGGAATGGGCCGAGGCCGAGGGATTGAGCCCGGATGCCATCGAGAAAATGTACAGCGACCTGGTGAATCATTTTATTGCTGAAGAGATGAAACACTGGACGGCGCAGCAGCCCCAGACCTGAGCCATCTCATAATACTGTGGCGAGGGGATTTAGCGAAACGTCGCACCGCCCCGCTGGGTTGCGCAGCAACCCCATACCAGGCACCGCGTTGCATCTAATGAACCGTGCTGACTGGTTACGACTGCTGCGCAGCCGAGCGGGGATAAATCCCCTCGCCACAAGGGCACAGGGGCACAGATAGTTTTGCTTAAGTGGCTCCCTCCGGCTCTTTCAACGCCGCCAACACCAACGGATGCAGCACCGCATCCGGGTGTTTTTCCTGCCATGCCCCCAGGTCCCGGCGCATGCCCGGCGTCCAGAAGCTCTTGATGTGCTGGCGGATGCCGTTCACCGCCAGCGCCTGGTCAGGCTCGGTGGCGAAGTACCGGGCGATTTCGTTGGCCATCTTGATCAGGTTCTGCGAGCTCATCGGCGCACCTCGGCTTTTTCGGCATGGCGGCGTTCCCTGAGCAGGCGACTTTGTTCATCACTGAAGGCCTGGTAACGCTTCTGCCATTCCGAAGGCTGGCTGACCCGTACGATTTCCACCGCCGTCACCTTGTATTCCGGGCAGTTGGTGGCCCAGTCGGAGTTGTCGGTAGTGATCACGTTGGCCCCCGATTCGGGGAAGTGGAACGTGGTGTAGACCACGCCCGGCGCCACCCGCTCGGTCACTTTGGCCCGCAGCACGGTCTGCCCGGCGCGGCTGCCGATGCCGACCCAGTCTTCATCGACAATCCCGCGGTTCTCGGCGTCGGTCGGATGGATTTCCAAGCGATCTTCCTCATGCCAGGCAACGTTGTCGGTGCGCCGGGTCTGGGCACCGACGTTGTACTGGCTGAGGATGCGCCCGGTGGTCAGCAACAGCGGATAACGGCTGTTGACCTTCTCTTCGGTGGGCACATAGCCGGTGAGCATGAAGCGCCCTTTGCCGCGCACGAACTCCTCGATGTGCATGGTCGGCGTGCCGTCCGGCGCGGCGTCGTTGCACGGCCATTGCAGGCTGCCGTGGCGCTCCAGTTCGGCGTAACTGACGCGGCTGAAGGTCGGCGTCAAACGGGCGATTTCATCCATGATTTCCGAAGGATGGCGGTAATCCATCTTGTAGCCCAAGGCCTCGGCCAGGGCGATGGTGGCTTCCCAGTCGGCCTTGCCGGCCAACGGGTCCATCACCTTGCGCACGCGGGAGATGCGGCGTTCGGCGTTGGTGAAGGTGCCGTCCTTCTCCAGAAACGAGCTGCCCGGCAGGAACACGTGGGCGAACTTGGCCGTTTCGTTGAGGAAGATGTCCTGGACGATCACGCATTCCAACGCGGACAGTGCAGCGGTCACGTGCTGGGTGTTCGGATCACTCTGGGCGATGTCCTCGCCTTGGCAGTAAAGCGCCTTGAAGGTGCCGTCCAGCGCCGCCTCGAACATGTTCGGGATGCGCAGGCCGGGGTCGGGTTGCAGGGTCACGTTCCAGGCCTGCTCGAACTGGGCGCGGACCGCTTCATTGGAGATGTGCCGGTAGCCAGGCAGTTCGTGGGGGAACGAACCCATGTCGCAGGAGCCCTGGACGTTGTTCTGCCCACGCAGCGGGTTCACGCCGACGCCTTCGCGACCGATGTTACCGGTGGCCATGGCGAGGTTGGCGATGCCCATCACCGAGGTGCTGCCCTGGCTGTGTTCGGTGACGCCGAGGCCATAGTAGATGGCCGCGTTGCCACCCGTGGCGTAGACCCGCGCGACGGCGCGGATCTGTTCGGCAGGCACGCCGCAGACCGGGCCGAGTTCCTCGGGCGAGTTTTCCGGCAGGCTGACAAAATCGCGCCAGCGGGCAAAGTCCGTCGCCTCGCAACGCGCCTTGACGAAAGGCTCGTCAACAAGGCCTTCGGTGACGATCACATGGGCCAACGCGTTGAGCATCGCCACGTTGGTGCCCGGACGCAGTTGCAAGTGCAGTTCGGCGCGGGCGTGGGGCGAATCCACCAGGTCGATGCGCCGTGGGTCGATGACGATCAACCGCGCGCCCTGGCGCAGGCGGCGCTTGAGTTGCGAACCGAACACCGGGTGCGCGTCGGTGGGGTTGGCGCCCATCACCAGGATGACGTCGGCTTTCATCACCGAATCGAAATTCTGGGTACCGGCGGATTCACCCAAGGTTTGCTTGAGGCCATAGCCGGTCGGTGAATGGCAGACCCGGGCACAGGTGTCGACGTTGTTGTTGCCGAACGCCGTGCGCACCAGCTTCTGCACCAGATAGGTTTCTTCGTTGGTGCAGCGGCTGGAGGTGATGCCGCCAATGGAGTCGCGCCCGTACTTGAGCTGGATGCGCCGCAGTTCGCTGGCGGCGTAGGTGACCGCCTCGTCCCAGCTGACTTCCTGCCACGGATCGTTGATGTGCTTGCGGATCATCGGCTTGGTGATGCGGTCCGGGTGCGTCGCATAGCCCCAGGCGAAGCGGCCCTTGACGCAGGAGTGGCCGTGGTTGGCCTGGCCGTTCTTGTCCGGGACCATGCGCACCAGCTGTTCACCTTTCATCTCGGCGCGGAACGAGCAACCCACGCCGCAATAGGCGCAGGTGGTGATGACGCTGCGCTCCGGCTGGCCGATTTCCACGACGCTTTTGTCGATCAGCGTGGCCGTCGGGCAGGCCTGGACGCAGGCGCCACAAGACACGCATTCGGAATCGAGGAAATTGTCACCGCCGGCAGCTTCCACCCGGGAATCGAAGCCGCGCCCACTGATGGTCAGGGCGAAGGTGCCCTGGATTTCCTCGCAGGCGCGCACGCAGCGACTGCAGACGATGCACTTGCTCGGGTCGTAATCGAAATACGGGTTGGACACGTCCTTGGCTTCGGCGAGGTGATTGGCGCCTTCGTAGCCGTAGCGCACCTCGCGCAAGCCGACCTGCCCCGCCACGGTCTGCAATTCGCAGTTGCCGTTGGCCGGGCACGTCAGGCAATCCAGCGGGTGGTCGGAAATGTACAGTTCCATCACGTTGCGCCGCAGGGTGGCGAGCTTGGACGTTTGCGTGCGAACCACCATGCCGGCGGTCACCGGCGTCGTGCAGGAGGCTGGATAGCCGCGCATGCCGTCGATTTCCACCAGGCACATGCGGCAGGAGCCGAAGGCTTCCAGGCTGTCGGTGGCGCACAGTTTGGGAATGGTCGTGCCGAGCAAGGCCGCCGCGCGCATCACCGAAGTGCCGGAGGGGACGCTGATTTCACGCCCGTCGATGGTCAGGCTGACCTGCACGTCGCTTTCGCGGGCCGGGGTGCCCAGGTCGATGTCGCTGGCTGGATCGAAGATAGTGATCATTGGTCGGCCTCCGAGGTCGCCAGACCGAAGTCGGCGGGGAAATGCTTGAGGGCGCTGGCGACGGGGTAGGACGTCATCCCACCGAGGGCACAGAGCGAGCCGTATTGCAGCGTGTCGCAAAGGTCATGCAGCAACAACGCCTGTTCTTGGCGGGCATTGGCATCGGTGCTGGCGAGCAGGCGATCCACCACCTCGACGCCACGGGTCGAACCGATGCGGCACGGCGTGCATTTGCCGCAGGATTCCTCGGCGCAGAACTGCAAGGCGAACCGGGCCATCTTAGCCATGTCCAGGCTGTCATCGGCGACCACCACGCCACCGTGGCCAAGCATCGCACCCATGGCGGCGAACGCTTCGTAGTCCAGCGGCGTATCGAACTGCGCCGGCGGCACCCAGGCGCCCAACGGCCCGCCGACTTGCGCCGCCTTCAGCGGACGACCGCTGGCGGTGCCGCCGCCGTACTCTTCCACCAATTCGCGCAGGCTCAGGCCGAACGCCCGCTCCACCAGGCCGCCACGACGCACGTTGCCGGCCAATTGGAACGGCATGGTGCCCAGGGAACGGCCCATGCCAAAGTCACGATAGAACTGCGCGCCTTTCTCCAGGATCACCGGCACCGAGGCCAGCGTCACCACGTTATGCACCAGCGTCGGCAAACCAAACAGTCCTTGCAACGCCGGCAGCGGCGGCTTGGCGCGCACCGTGCCGCGCTTGCCTTCGAGGGATTCGAGCAGCGCGGTTTCCTCGCCACAGATGTAGGCACCGGCGCCGACCCGGACTTCAAGTTCGAAGGCGCGGCCACTGCCCCCCACATCCACGCCCAGGTAACCGGCCTCGCGGGCAATGCGCAGTGCTTGGTTCAGGGTGCTGACGGCGTCCGGGTATTCCGAACGCACGTAGATGTAGCCCATCGTCGCGCCCACGGCGATACCGGCGATGATCATGCCTTCGATCAGCAGGAACGGGTCGCCTTCCATCAGCATGCGGTCGGCAAAGGTGCCGGAGTCGCCTTCGTCGGCATTGCAGACCACGTATTTCTGCGGTCCCGGGGCGTCGCGCACGGTGCGCCACTTGATGCCCGCCGGGAACGCCGCCCCGCCCCGGCCACGCAGGCCGGAATCCAACACTTGGGCAACCACCTCGGCGCCCTCCGTCTGGATCGCCCGGGCCAGTCCGAGAAAGCCGCCTTGGGCGCGGTAGTCATCGAGGGACAACGGCTGGGTGATGCCGGCACGGGCAAACAACAGGCGTTGTTGGCTCTTGAGGTAAGGAATGAGCTCAACCAATCCCAATGCCGATGGATGGCTGCCAGGATCACCCGCCAGCGCGTCGAGCAGGCCCGGTACGTCCTGGGCCGTGACCGGGCCAAAACCCAAGCGTCCTTCAGGCGTGTCCAGTTCCACCAACGGTTCCAGCCAATAAAGCCCACGGGAACTGGTGCGCAACACCTCCAGCGGCAACTGACGCCGCTCGGCCTCGCGAACCAGCGCATCGGCCACTTTGTCCGCACCAACGGCACGGGCCACTGAATCACGGGGAATGCAGAGGGTCAGCATGGACCGTCCTCCAGGCAACCATTCACCAACTGGCGCAGGCGTTCCGGGGTCAATCGCGCGTGCAGTTCCCCATCCAGTTCCAGGGCCGGCGAGCAGACACACGCGCCGAGGCAATAGACCGGTCGCAGACTGATGGCCCCGTCGGCGCTGGTGCCGTGATCGTCCAGCGAAAGCTGTTCGCGCAACTGCGCCGCCAGGCCCTCGGCCCCCATGCTCTGGCACGACTCGGCCCGGCACAGGCGCAGGGTGTGGCGCGCCGGTGGCGTGGTGCGAAAGTCGTGGTAGAAGCTGATCACACCGCGCACTTCAGCCTGGCTGAGGTTGAGGGCATGGGCGATTTCAGGGACGGCGGCGTCGGGAACGTACCCGCAACCTTCCTGGATGGCATGGAGGATCGGCAACAAGGCACCGGGGGTGTCCTTCTCGCGCGCCAGCACGCTGTGGATCAGAGGCAGGTGAAGCGTCTCATCAGGCATAAACGTACCTCGGCATCTCGAACGACAACGCCGCGTGGCGCTGGTCGTTCGGAGTCTTGGCGGCGGCGTCCGGCCCACGTCACGGTAGCGTGGCATTCCGATCGCCATTCTCGCTCTCCGGCCAGGTGTCTTTGGCGCACTTGGTCCGGGGCATCTTCACAGCTTGCCACTCCCGGGGACTGGCGATTGCATATGGACGACTAAACGTATCCTGAAAACGACGACTGGTGCTTTTTAGCCTTATGGGCCAGCAGGCAGCGGTTTCGAGGCATCCCCCTGGGTGTCCTTGCGCAACGCATTGGCAACCAGTGTAAACGCAGGTGACGGTTGGCGCCGGCTCGGATAGTACAAATAGTAGCCTGAGAATGGCGGGCACCACGCTTCCAAGATGCGCACCAATCGGCCGTCCTGAAGGTACGGTTCAAATTCTTCTTCCGGCAGGTAGGCAATGCCCAGCCCGGCCACTGCCGCCTGCACGATGTGCGTCGACGTGTTGAAGATGAGCTGGCCGTCCACGCGCACGTTCACTTGCTTGCCTCGCTGCTCGAAATCCCAGACATAAAGCCCGCCGGAGGTCGGCATGCGCTGGTTGATACAGCGATGGCTCATCAGGTCGCGGGGATGCCCGGGGATGGCGCGGCTGGCGAAGTACGCTGGCGAAGCCACCGCGGCCATCCGCAAGGGTGGGCCGATCGGCACCGCCACCATGTCCTTGTCGATGGTGTCGCCCAGGCGCACGCCCGCGTCGAAACGGTCCGCGACGATGTCGCGAAAGCCGTAGCTGACATCAAACTCGACGTTGATGTCCGGGTATTCGTGCAGCAGCCCGGTCAGTTTCGGCAGCAAGGTCGTGCGCAGGACATGATCCCCGCAGGTAATGCGCACGGTGCCGGCGGGCTTGTCGCGCAGCTCCGTGAGTCTGTCCAGCTCCGTCTCTATCTCGTCGAAGCGATTGCCGATGGCCTGAAGCAAGCGTTCGCCGGCGAGAGTTGGCGAAACGCTGCGGGTGGTCCGCGTCAGCAGCCTGATTTGCAAGCGCGATTCCAGGCCATTGATGGCCTGGCTCAGGGCCGATTGCGTGACGCCCAGTGCGTTGGCGGCGCGGGTGAAACTGCCTTCGCGCGCCACCGTCACGAAAGACAGCAGATCGTTGAGATTTCTTCTGACCATGGCGAAACGCTTCAAAGGTTATTGATTAGCTGTGCTTATAGCCTCTTTAAGCATTCATTAGCTAGTCGCGCAAGTGCCCGCGCGTCACCATTGTTCCCATGAACAGAAACGAATTCGGGGCATCGCGATGAGACCGGTCTGGCTGGGTTTGCTGGCGTCAGCGTTGATGCTTGGCAGCTACGGGACAATTTCCGGTGCCGCCTCGGCACCTTCGATAACGGAGCAACCTGAGATGTGGATGACCGTGGGCGAACAACGCTTTGCCATTTCCTTGGCTGACAACGCGGCCACCCGTGCATTTGTCACGTTATTACCGCTGACGTTGGAGATGAGTGATCTCAACCGCAACGAGAAATACGCCTCCCTCCCCCAGGCGCTCCCCGCCCAAGCGAGCAAGCCGGGAACGATCCACAACGGCGACCTGATGCTGTACGGCACCGACACCCTGGTCATTTTCTACACGACCTTCGACTCACCCTACGCCTACACCCGGCTGGGGCATATAGGCGATGCCGCAAGACTGGCGCAAGCGTTGGGCCGGCGAGACGTGCAGGTGACGTTTTCCCAGAACTGATTACTCCGCACCGACAGGATTCCCCATGAAAAAGATCATCGTTTTATTAACCCTTCTGTTCAGTTCTCTTTCAGCAATAGGAGCCGATATGTCCAACGGCGCAGACAACTTCTACACCAGCGACGAAGTCACCGTGCAAAAGGTCAACTTCAAGAACCAGTATCAAATGAACGTCGCGGGAAACCTGTTCATTCCGAAGAACCTCAATGGCAAGAAAAGCAATCCGGCGATTGTCGTGGGCCATCCAATGGGCGCTGTGAAGGAACAGAGCGCGAATCTATATGCGACGAAGATGGCGGAAAAAGGCTTCGTGACCCTCTCCCTGGATCTTTCATTCTGGGGCGAAAGCGCGGGCCAGCCGCGCAATGCGGTCTCGCCGGATATCTACGCCGAGGACTTCAGCGCCGCCGTGGATTTTCTCAGCGCCCAGCCCTTCGTCGACAAGGAGCGCATTGGTGCCATCGGTATTTGTGGCAGCGGCAGCTTCGTCATCAGCGCCGCCAAGATCGACCCGCGCATGAAAGCCATTGCAACTGTGAGCATGTATGACATGGGCGGCGTCAATCGCAACGGGTTGAAGCATTCCCAGACGCTCGATCAGCGCCGGGCCGTCATCGCTCAGGCGACACAGCAGCGTAATGTGGAGTTCGTCGGCGGCGAAACGCTGTACACCAGCGGTACGGTGCATCAGTTGGATGAAAATACCCACCCGATCCAACGGGAGTTCTACGACTTCTACCGCACCCCGCGCGGCGAGTTCACGCCGGCCAGCTCGTCGAAAGACCTGACCACGCACCCGACGCTGACCAGCAACATCAAGTTCATGAACTTCTATCCACTCAATGACATCGAGACCATTTCGCCTCACCCCATGCTGTTCATTGCCGGCGCCGATGCGCATTCCAGGGAGTTCAGCGAAGAGGCTTACAAGCTCGCCGGCCAGCCCAAGGAACTGGTGATCATTCCTGGGGCCGGGCATGTTGATCTTTATGATCGGGTCGATCTGATTCCGTTTGACAAGTTGACGAGTTTCTTCCAGAACAACCTGAAATGAATTCGAGCATCAACCAGGATCGGAAAAACCATGGATGAACGTGTAGCCTTCATCAAGCATCGGATCCGCGCCGTTGTGATCGCAGGCGACTGCGACCAAATCACCTATCAATCCGAATGGCTCGGCTACATGCCCTTCCCGGTCGATCACTGGGTTGAACATCAAGGCAAGACGTTCTCCGGCGACTTTCCTTTTGACTGGACGCTCAAGGACTTGGCCGTTCTTGAGCGCACGGGTTTTCTGGAAAAGTTGGAAGCTTACGAAAACCCGGAAGACCGGTTTGACCGGTGTATCCGGTATCGCGTGCATATTGGATGTGCGTAACCCTGAGTTTTCGATGATTCGGGGCTGGGTCATTCCAGTCGTTCCTGTTCATAATCCCTGCCTGCTCATACCCGAGGCGGATCAATGACCACAGAACGCTACGACCAACTCGCCATCTTCTCCGTCGTCGCCCAGGAGCGCAGCTTCACCCGCGCCGCCGCCAAGCTCGGCATGTCGCAACCAGCGCTGAGCCGGGCGATGCGTCAGTTGGAGGAGCGCCTGGGGGTCCGGTTGTTGTCGCGGACCACGCGCAGTGTCGCGCCCACCGAAGCGGGCGAACGACTATTGCAGGTGGTCGCGCCGAGGCTTGAGGAGATCGACCAGGAAATGGCGATGCTCAGTGAGTTTCGCGACAAGCCGGCCGGCAAGTTGCGCATCACCACGGGCGAGCACTCGGCAATCACTGTTTTGCAGCCCGTTCTCGCCAAGCTGTTACCCGACAATCCCGACCTTAATATCGAAATCATCGTTGACTACGGCTTTACGGATATCGTCGCAGAGGGTTTCGACGCCGGGGTGCGGCTGGGTCCCCAGGTCGCCAAGGACATGATCGCCCTGCGCATCGGCCCGGACATGCGCATGGCAGTCGTGGGCTCCCCTGCGTATTTCGCCCGGCACGCCGTGCCTCGGACTCCCAATGACCTTACGGCCCACAATTGCATCAACCTGCGCATGCCGACTCATGGCGGCCTCTACGTCTGGGAATTCGAGAAAAACGCTCAGGAAGTGCAAGTGCGGGTGGAGGGCCAACTGGTATTCAACACGATTGCCATGCGCCTGGAGGCCGCGATCCAGGGATTGGGCCTGGCGTTCATGCCTGAGGATCTGGTAGAGGACGCCGTGGCGCAAGGCCGGTTGATCCGCGTGCTGGAGGATTGGTGCGAGCCGTTTTCCGGCTATCACCTCTATTACCCCAGCCGCCGCCAGAATTCGCCGGCCTTCACGCTGTTGCGCGACGCCTTGCGCTACGAGGACTGACTGGCGTCCAACGCTTGAGCAGCACGCTTGGCCGCAGCGGCGTCGCCCTGCTCTTCCAATAACTGGATCACTTGCCGCAATTGCGCCGCGCTCAGGCCGACTCGCAGGCTGGCGGCCATGTGCGAGCGCAGTTGTGACTCCACGCCTGGGGTAACCGCCAGCGCGGCGACCGTCGCCAGCTCACGGCTTTGCCAATCCAGATTGTCGCGTTCGAAAATATCGCCAAACAAATGCGTCTGCAGGTATTGGTTGATGACCGGAACGAAGTCGAACAACGGCCCCTGGACGGGGGCACCGGCAATGCGCGTCTGATTGGCCTTGCCTACCGCCAGCAATGCGTCGCCGGTGGGAATCGGGCCAGCGGGTTCACGCCCCGGCTCGTCCTGCACGCCACGTTGCTTGCGCGCCTCCACGACTTTCATCAGTTCACCCAGCGCGTTGAGACTGCGGGGAAAACCACTGTAGGCGTAGAGCTGCACCAGGATTTCCTTGGCCTCGCTGACGGTCAGGCCCGCATCCAGCCCTTGATTCAATGCGGTATTGAGCGCCGGCATGTTGCTCGTCGCCATGGCGGCGGCAATCACCGGGATGGCTTGCTGCTTGGCCGACAGGGTTTGTGAAACCGTCACGTTATCCGGCGCGGTCGGCGGCGTCGGTGTTGCGCCGGTTTCGTATTGCTCTTCGCTGACTTTTTCCATCCATTGCACATTCTTGCCGTCCACCGTGCCGGTCACGGCCAGGTGGGTCATGGCGCTGTCTGGCGCAGCGCCGTGCCAATGCTTGACGCCCGGCGGACAGACAATCACGTCTCCCGGGCGAATCTGCTGCACCGGCTTGCCCCACTCCTGCGTCAGGCCAATGCCGGATACCACCACCAATCGCTGGCCGGCGGGATGTGTATGCCAGGCCGAGCGCGCGCCAGGTTCAAAGCTGACGTAGGCCGCAGAGGCATTGATTTCGCCTGTGGCAGGAAACAACGGATCAACCCGCACGCGACCGGTGAAATAATCCTCAGGCCCCGCGGCCGAGGCCTGGCTGCCCGCTCGGCTGATCTGCTGTGACGTGCGCGACCCGCCGGCGCCTTCCTGGCCGGCGGCATCGGCAAAAGGCGCCGCCGCGCATAACGCGAAATACAAGGTGCTTGCCTTCATTGGGTTGCCTCTCGATGGATATCGTCGAGAACAAATTACCCACGCAGCATTGATCGATAAACCGTGCCAATGGCATAGGACTCATATCAAAACTACATAAATTCGTATAACCGCTGATCGTCATTGACGCTCGTTGGCGAACGCCCCCAATCTCGACGGCCGAGCTACGCTCTTTTGAGCAAACGCGGCTAGGCAGGCCCATGGCCAATCGTCGACTCTACGCCGACCGCACTTCCAAGAGCCTTTACCCGTGCCTGAACAACCGAGCGAATTCGCTTACACAAAACGCTTCGCCGCCGTCCTGGCCTACATCGATGCCCATCTCGAAGGGGATCTGTCGGTAAAGGCGCTGAGTGAGGTGGCGAACTTCTCGGTGTTTCACTTCCATCGGCAATTTACCGCGTTCACCGGCGTGCCCGTTTCACGTTATGTGCAACTGATGCGGCTGCGACGCGCGGCACATCGCCTGATCGCGAACGCAGATTACTCGGTACTGGACGCGGCACTGGATGCAGGTTTTCGGAGTCCCGAGGCCTTTTGCCGGGCGTTCGGACGAGCGTTCGGCATGGCGCCGAGTGTGTTCAGGAAGAACCCGAACTGGCAGGTCTGGAATACGGTGTTTGCCATCCCCCATTTCTCAAGGAATATCCTCATGCACGTTCGAATCGTTGAATGCCCTGAAATCAAGGTAGCGACGCTCGAGCACCGCGGACCTCCGGGGCTCGTCAATGAAAGCGTGCGCCAGTTCATCGAGTGGCGCATGCGCAGCGGACAATCGCCGGTGGCGACAAGCCGCACGTTCGGCATCCCTTACGGCAATCCCGATACGACACCGCCACACGCTTTCCGCTTCGCGATCTGTGGTGAGATTGACGAGGAAGTGACACCGAACGAGTTCGGCGTCCGGCCGCTCGTCATACCTGGCGGCCGCTATGTCGTGGTTCGCCACGCGGGGTCACCGGATCACATCGGCGAAACGGTCTACCCGATCTACCGCGACTGGCTTCCCGCGAGCGGCGAAGAGCTGCGGGACCAGCCGCTGTTCTTCCACTACCTGAGCGTCTATCCGGAGACGCCACAGGATCAATGGCAAACCGATGTGTATGTTCCGCTGCAATAGCGGCATCACGACATCGCCTTATTTGATCTCCATCAACCGCAGGGAGGGTGAGCCATCCAGGGAAAGGTGGATGACCGCCGCCCTGCTGGGGAAATTCGGCGCATCGTCGTCGGTGTTTTCCATCACGGGAATGTCGATCAAGGTCTGCTCACCCGCCGGGTCGCTGACCAGCTTGGCGTCCAGCTTATCGATCGCCCGCCAGCTGTCACCGCCGATGCGCATCACGTCCAACAGACTGTAATGCGGCACGCCTTCTTCGTTCTCCTCGGGATTGAAGACCGCCAGGTACTGGCTGTAGTTGTTACCCATCCCGAAACCCTCGAGGGTAAAGACCGCGAGCGTGACCTGGCTGTCCTCACCGGTGTCCAGGGTCTGCACCAGCGTCGCTTCGGGGTAGCCGGTGGCATAGCTGTCCTTGAGCAGCGCCACCAAGTGCCCGACCTGTTGTTCCAGGGCTTTGGGGATTTTCGGCTCGGCGGCGTGGGCCAGGGTGCAGGCGAAAAACAAGGCAGCTGTGAGCAGGCGCAATTTCATCGAGTGGGGTCCGCGGTGTTGGGAGGTCAGCGCGGATGTTAGCGTCCAAACCAGACAAGCGCTACGGCCTCAGCCCGCCGAACGAATACGCTCCACCAACCGCGCCTGCAACGCCTCAAGCTCCTGCGGATCGGCCTTCCCCTGCCCGTGGACGCCAGGCGCCTGGCCCTCCCAGCGTGGAATGATGTGCACATGGATGTGATAGACCGTCTGCCCGGCCGGTGCGCCGTTGAACTGGGCGATCTGCACGCCGTCCGGCTGCAATTCGTCAACGATGACGCGGGTCAGGCGCTGCACGGCTGACATCAACGTGCCGAGAACCGCGGGTTCCACTTCGAGAATGTTGCGAGCCTGGGATGCCTTGGGAATCACCAGCACATGGCCGCGCGACTGAGGGAAAATATCCAGGAAGGCCAATACATCGGCGTCCTCGTAAATCTTGTAGGCGGGTGCTTCACCGCGAAGAATCATCGCGAAGATATTCTGCGAATTATATTGGCCGTTCAAACTCATGGTTGCTCCTTGGACCGTGCTTGTTTGTTTAATGTCAGCGCTATCTTCAGCTGTAATTCGCTTTCTGAAAACGGCTTGTGCAAAACCGGACTTTGCGCAAACTCCTCGGGCAGGCCGCTCGCGCCGTATCCGGTGCTGAACAGGAACGGAACCCCACGTCCACGCAGGATTTCAGCCACCGGGAAGACCCGTTCCCCGGCGAGATTGACGTCCAGGATCGCCAGGTCGACTTGCGCCGTACCCGCCTTCTCCCGTGCCAGGGCGAGCCGTGGCACGGACGCCACCACTGTGCATCCCAGGTCCTCAAGCATTTCCTCGATCAACATCGCGACCGTGCCTTCGTCCTCCACGAGCAGGACCCTGATACCCGCAAAAAGGGTCATGCCGAATGCTCAGTGACCATGAACGAGAAGCGACAGAGAACGCCCTCTGGGGCATAGGTCAGCACGAATATCCCACCCAGGTCGCGCTCGATGCAGCGCTTCATCAAACGCGATCCCAGCCCTTCACGTTCCGGTGGTGACACTAGAGGCCCGCCCTGCTCACGCCAATCCAAGGTCAACAAGTTTCCGTTCGATTGCGCCTGGACGTTCCAATTCACCGAAAGCCTGCCTGTCTCGACGGACATCGCGCCGTACTTGAGGGCGTTGATTGCCAGTTCGTTGAGGGTCATCGTGAGGCTGAGCGCTACGCGGGTATCGACATCAATGGCATCGCCTTCGATCGTGACACGGCCGGGCTCGGCGCCGAATATCGGCAGCAGTACTTCCTGGGCCAGCGACGCCAGGGGCGTCTGTCCCCAATGCCGCCTCGTCAGGAGATCGTGGGCGCGCGACAAGGCGAGCAGGCGTGCCTCGAAGCGGTTGTAGCCCTCCTTGGCGCTTTCCGCGTTGCGTGAGGTTTGGGCCGCCAGGGATTGCACGGTGGCCAGGGTGTTCTTGACCCGATGGTTGAGCTCGTCGATCAGGGTTTTCTGCCGGTCTTCGGCCTGCTTGCGCTCGGTGATGTCCACCAACATGTTGATCGCGCCCACCAGGTTGCCCTCGGCATCGTGCAGCGGCGTCGGGTATGGTGTGAACGGCACGCGACTGCCGTCGGGACGCTCCGCGATGGCCTCGACCCCGCGTATCGGTCGGTTTTCCTTCAGGGCGACGGCCATCGGGCATTGGTCGTGGGGCAGGAAGCTTCCGTCGGTGTTGAACAATTTCCAGGTCACGCACCACAGGTCGCCCAATTGAGGCGTGCGCCCCGACAACTCGATAGCCGCCCGGTTGAAAAAAGTGATGCGTCCTTGGGCGTCGGTGGTGTAGACCGCCGCCGGCAATGCCTCGAGCAGATTGCGCATGTGCCGTTCGCTTTCACGGACCTGGTTTTCCATCCGCCGCGCCAGCGTGACGTCCTGGAGTACCCGCACGCCATAGCGGAACCCGCCATGCGTATCCCGCACGGAGGAGCTGTGGATGTCCAGGTAGACGGTCTCGCCATCAGGCTTGAAGGCACGCTTGCGCAGCACGTAATGGTCCAGCTCGCCCGCCACCTGACGTGCATAAAGGGCCGCGTCCTGGTCGTGGCTGTCGGTGTGGGTGTAGTCCAGGAACGTCATGTCCAGCAGTTCTTCGCGGGAGCGACCGAGCATGTTGCAGAGGGCGTCGTTCACCCGCAGCAGTCGGCCGTTCGCCCCCGCCTCGGCGATGCCAATCGTTGCCGCTTCGTACGTCGCGGACAACCGATCATCGCTCTCCTGGCGCGCCGCCTCGGCCAGGTGGACACAGGTCATGTCAACCGTGAAGCAGCGCGTATTGAAGAGCTTGCCGTCCTCGAACCGGCCATTGGAGGTGATGGTGACGTACTTGATCGAACCGTCCTTGGCCTTCAATCGCGCGGGATAACTTTCCAGGCACTCGCCACCGCTCAATTTGCCCAGGATGTCGCCAATCACCGGCTCATCGACATGAAAATCAGCGATGGGCCGGCCAATGTATTCGTCCGCCGAATACCCCAGCAGGGCCAATTCGGCCTTGTTGGCACGCAGGATGATGCCGTCGCCACTGACGATGTGCAGGCCGACGGCGCTGTTTTCGAAGAAGTCTTCCAGGTCGGCATTCTTGCGCCGCAGCTCTTGCTCCAGGGCGTGGTGCGCCGAGACGTCCTGGAAACAGTTGATTGCCCCTTGAATGATTCCATGACCATCTTTCAAGGCGCGGATGTTGACCAGTGCCACGATCCGCGTTCCGTCCGGACGCTCGATGAGCACTTCCTGGTTACGCGTCGCCGCGCCGTCTTCAAGCGCCGAGGCCATCGGGCAATCTTCGAACGCCAGCGGCGTACCGTCGGGCAGGTAGAGACGATAGGAACCGCAAAACCGGTCGCCGCCCTCACCCACTATTGGCGTGCGTCCCCACAGGGTTGCTGCCTCGCTGTTGTAGCGGACCAGCCAACCCTGGCGGTCGCAGAGATACACCGCGCCGGGAATCGCATCGAGCGCGTTGGCCCCCATTGACACGAGACTTTCGTACTCGCTCGGCGTGCGCGTCTCCAGGGGAAACGCTTCAATATTCGACATTACTGATCCTCAATCCGCCTGGCTGGATGCCTGCTACACAGCGCTTGCGGTCAAAATCCGAGGCGCGATCCCGGCCCGGATAAATCCTTTCATACGCCGGCGCGGATTTTTTCATGCAGCTGCAATGGATTCTAGATCCCTATCCAACCCGCGAGTTCAGGAAAATTCGACGGCACCTCCGCTGACATCAGAACCCGAACAATGCACGCGGTGTTTCGACCATCAGCGCACGCATGAGCGGACCCGCACACTCCAACGCCCGCAACTGTTGCATCACGGTATCGAAGCCGACGCTGGCCTCATGTTGTGTATGGGGCCAGTCACTGCCCCATACCAGACGCTGGCGGCCGAAATTCTGCTCAAGCAAGGCCAGTGCGGCGCGGGCAAATTCCAGGTTCCGCCGGTCCGTCCCCGCCAGCCGATAGATGCCCGAGACCTTCACCCATACGTGTCCGCCGAGCCCCAGCGCCAACAACTCGGCAAAACCCGGTTGGTCGATGCCCAGACGCGCATCCGGGCGACCGAAATGGTCGATGACCACCTGCACGCCAAACGGGATCAACTGACGAATCAAGCTTGGCAGCTCCGCCACCGGGGCATGCAATTCCACATGCCAGCCCAATGTCGCGAGATGGCCAAGCAATTCCTTCCAGGCGGCTTCGCGAAAATCGGGCAAGGCCTTGCCCATCAGGTTCAAGCGAACGCCGACCACCCCCAGCCGGGCCATGTGCTCCAGCGTAGCGCGGCCGATACCCGGCTCCACCACCACAACCCCGCGCAACTGCTCCGGCGCTTGTCGTAGGGCGGCCAGCAGGTAGCGGTTATCCGTGCCGAGAAAGCTCGGCTGCACCAACACGCCGTGGCTGAGGCCGTGGGTTTGCAAGTGGTCCAGGTATTGCCCGAGCGTGGCGTCGTAGTCCGGTGTGTAGCGCCGCACCGCCGCCCACTCCAGTTCCCGGCTGAACACATGAGCGTGGCAATCGATGCCGGTAACCGGCGTCTTGGTGAGATCAACCATGAGTCTTCATCTAGCGTAAATAAGAAATAATCAGGCCCGGGCGCGCTCGCCGCCGGGTGCCAGGTCGGACGCCGCAGGCGCAGTGGCTTCCAGGCTCCGGCCTCGGGTTTCCGGCAGGCACAGCGCCGCAAGCACCGCCACGCCGTAGGCAATGCCGGCGTCGATGCCAATGGCCGAGCCCAGGGACATCGAGTCGCTCATGTGGCCGACCAGGAACGGGAACACTGCCGACAGCACCCGGCCGAAGTTGTAGCAGAAACCGACGCCGGCACCGCGTACGTCCGCCGGGTACAGCTCATTGAAGAACGCCCCGAGACTCGCCGGGATACCCGCCGCGAAGAAGCCCAGCGGAAAGCCCAGGAAGAGCATCTGGGTATTGCTCAGCGGCATGAACACGTAGCACTGCACGGTGATCACGCAGCACAACGCGAAGAGCAAGATGTTCTTGCGTCGGCCGATGCGATCGATCAACAAGCCACTGACCACGCAACCGCACCAGAAGGCAAAGATGATCACCGCCAGGTAGCCACCCGAGTTAAGCACCGACAGATTGCGCTCGGTCTTGAGGAAGGTCGGCAGCCAAGTCATCACCGCGTGATAGCCACCGTGGGCGCCCAGCCCGAGCAATCCACCGAACAACGTGACACGAATCAACTCGGGACGAAAGATGCCGGCCAGGGACTTGAAGAAACTCTGCGGGATGGCCTGTTCCTTTTGCAGGCGCTGGAAGCTGTCCGGCTCCTCGACGTTGCGGCGCACCCAGATGATCAGGAACGACGGCAGCAGGCCGACGATGAACATCACCCGCCAGGCCATATCCTGCGGTACGAAAGAATAGATCAGCGTAAAGACCCCGACCGCCAGTCCCCAGCCCACCGCCCAGGCACTCTGGACCGTGCCCATGACCTTGCCGCGGTATTTCGGGTTGATGGTCTCGGCCATCAACACCGCGCCGGCGGCCCACTCGCCACCGATGCCGAAGCCCTGCAAGGCCTTGACGATCAATAGTTGGTGGAAGCCGGTGACGAACGCCGACAGGAAGGTGAAGAAGGAAAACCACAAGATCATCCATTGCAGCGTGCGCACCCGACCATAGCGATCGGACAAGGTGCCGCCGACCCAACCGCCCAGGGCCGAAGTGACCAGCGTGACGCCGCTGATCAATCCGGCATCGCCCTTGGACAAGGCGAACGCGGCAATCAGCGCCGGTATCGCCAGGCCGAACATCTGGACTTCCAGCGCGTCGAGCGACCATCCGCCGAAACACGCCCAAAACGTTTTACGCTCCCGCGAAGTGATTTGGCGATACCAGCTGAACATGATTTTTATCCTTATAAATGGAACGAAAGGCAGCCGAGCGCGTACCGTGCCGCTGCAAGGCCAGTCAGGAACAACAAAACGACAAGGCCAGCGACGACCGACTGGTCGCCGCAGGATCCGCTAGCCCGCCAAGGTCAGCGGATCTCGACGCTGTAGCGGAAATGCTCGGCATGCCCGCGGGAACGGCGCCACTCCAGCGGGTTGCCGGCGTAATCCCGCGCCAGGCGCTCGATCACCACCACCGGGCTGTTCACCGGGACCTGCAACAAACGGGCGTACACCTCGTTGACCGACTCGGCGGTGAGCGTTTCTTGCGCGTAGGCCACGACCTGCCCGCAGGTTTCTTCATAGATCGGATAAAGCAGCGGGCCTTTCTGGCTCAGGTCGATCTCCAGGAGCGCCTGGAACCGACTGCGTGGCAGCCAGATCTCCTCGGCCAACACCGGCACCACCTCCAGCAGACGCAGCCGGACAATGCGGATCACCGGCGCGTCCACCGGCAATCCCAGTGCCTGAGCCACCGCCGAAGGCGCGGCCACAGGTTCTACCGACAAGATCCGGCTCTCCGGAACCCGGCGTTCACCGGAGGCGGATTGAAAACGGAAAAAGCGGAACAGCGACGACTGGAACTGCGGCCGGCGAATGAAGGTACCGCGCCCTTGCTGGCGCTCCAGGATGCCCTCGGCGACCAACGCATCGATCGCCTTGCGCACCGTCCCGGTGGACAGCGCGTATTCGGCTGAAAGCGCCGCCTCGGTAGGAATCGCCTCCCCCGGACGCCAGCGATTGTTGGCGATCTGCTCGGCCAACTGGTCGCGCAAACGTTGGTAGAGCGGCAGGCGGGTATCGCTGGGCAGTGGGTTCATAAGATTTTGGCCTTTTTATATAGTCATCTATATGAATATTGGCGGCGAGTATTTGCCTCGCTTCGACGATTGTCAAGAATGTGGGGGTGGCTGAGGTGATAAACGGCGCTGTTGCGACGCTTGCGCCAATGTCGCGGCCAAGGGTGGCTGGAGAATAGCCACCCCAGGTGCCCCATCCTGGATAGCTGCGCTGTGGCTGTCGACAATGGGTGTCGCCTGAATTGAGAAAAACAAGCACGGCTGCGTTGCTCTTCTATGCTTGCCCCAACCAAAGGAGCTTCGCCATGGCCGAGATCGAACCGCGACTTCTACAGGTGCAGGCCCTCAAGGCCGCTTGCTCGAACTGCAGCGTGCTTGAACTGTGCCTGCCTATTGGCCTGACCGGCGGTGAGGTCGAACGCCTCGCGTGACCTGCGATTTACCTCACCTTCAGCCCACCCCAAGGCATGCGGCCAGCGCGGCAAGGCGCTCGCTCAGATCTCCACGGTGTCGCGGTACCTCGTATCGTTTGCACCAGGGCCGTTTCCTCAGACCGCCAGGACACTGCACTGCGCCTGGTACAGGATGTGTTCTGTCGTGCTGCCCAACAGCCCAAACGAATCTTTGTGCTGGGATCTGCCCATGACAATCACATCAACGTCATGCTCCAAGGCAAACTCGCTGAGCGCCGACACCGGGTGCCCCAGTAGAAAGTGCCGGCGTTCGGCAGGCACGCCGAACAGGTTGGCCAGTTCGAGTAAGGTTTTCTCCAGTCTTCGCCGCAATTCCTTGCTGAGCTGCGACAGCGCCAGGCCGCCGCCGCCCACATCGCTCAGGTAGACCGAGGACACCTCAGCGGCGTAAACCAGATGCAACTCGGCGTCACATTGCAGCGCCAAGCCCAGAGCCTGGCGAATGACCCGGTCGTTGAGCCCGCTGTTCTGTGCAAACGCACTGGAAGGGTCTACCGCCGCGACCACCTTGCGCGGCAAGGCGTGACCGGCTGCGCCGACCATGTACAACGCAATGGGGCACTCGCGTAGCAGATGCCAATCCAGCGGCGTGAAGAACGCGCGCTTGAGCAGGGATTCATGCTGGACCTGCTTGATCAGCAAGTCCGGCTGGAAACGTACGACATGTTCCAGAACCTGCTCGCGCATGTCGTCCACCCATGCCATCTCCGTGGTGACGCCCAGGCCTCGACGGCGCATTTTGTCGGCCTCTCCCTCCAGCCAATCACTTTGGTCCTGGAAATATTGCTGCCGCGCAGTTTCACGATGCCCCTCCTCAAGCAAAGACAAGATATCCAGCGAAGGAATCAATGCAGTGATGTGCAGGTGTGCCTCGCTGGCTGCCGCCAGGGCGGCGGCGTGATGAAGCGCGGCGGAGTGTCGTTGCGCCGGGTTGAGGATCAACAACAAGCGTTGGTACTGGCTCATGATGAAATCTCCAGGTCCGGACTCGAACGCCACCTATTGGCGCTCGATGCCGGGATTTGGGAACGACCGCCATGGCCTGGGGTTTATCCCCTGACCGCCAAAAGACTGCCCGGCAATGCATAGAGCGCCCGCTCCGTGGTGCTGCCAATCAACCGCTCCAGGCCGACGCGGTGCGCGGTTCCCATCACCATCACGTCAGCCTCGATCTCGTCGACGAACTCATGGATAACTGGCACAGGCAGGCCAAGGATGAAATGTCGACGCTCGGCCGGCACGCCACAGCGCTCGGCCAGGTTGATAAACGCCATGTGCAATGACTCACGCAAATCATCGGCAAACTCGTCATCCCAGGCGCCAGCCAACAACGCGGTATCGCCATTGACTGCAGGCGACAGGTCGCAGGCATATAACAGATGCAACGCGGCGTCACATTGTCCGGCCAGCATGGTGGCGGTTTGCACGATTCGTTCGTTCAAGGCACTGGCATGAGGATCCGAGGGATCAACCGCGGCCACCACCCGACGTGGCAAGCCATGCTCCGCCTGGTTGACCAGCAGCACCGGTACCGTGCATTCGCGCAGCAGATGACAATCGAGCGGTGTGATGAAGACACGCTTGAGCAATGGTTCAAAGGTCACGTCCTTGATCAACAGGTCAGGTTTGAACTGCTCGACATGGCGAAGAATGTCGAGCAGCGGGTGCGTGGTCCAGACCACCTCGGTATCCACTTGCAACCCCTCCTCCCTGAGCATTGTCGCTTCCTCCACCATCCAGCGCCGATAACGATGCAAATATCCCTGGATGGTCACCTCGTCGTTTTTTGCGCCCCACAGATGTGTGCGAGGCGGCGGTTGGACAAACACGCACAGGCGCAACACCGCCCCGCTGGCACGGGCCAGGGCGCAGGCCCTGCGCATGGCTGCGGAGGGATGCAAATCGGGCTCGACGATCAATAGCAGACGCTGGTACTGGCCCATCGCACACCTCCACCGGTTTGTTCAATTCATCTGCGACTCCCTTTGCAGCGTGCGCCCGGCGATGCCCCCTGCAGTTTGATCTGAATCAACTACAGCGCAATCAACGGGCGGCTACGCAGGGACTGATCCAGATCAGAATCGATTGCCGCCAAAGGCGTAGAACAGAGATGAATGCGTAGGTTTGCCGAACCGTACGCTCATACCCGATGGAGGCCTCCATGCTCACAGTCAAGGACCACAACAAACGCGCCGCCGCGCTGTATGCCAGCATCAGTGGCAAGCACTGGATCCAGGCGCTGAAAGACGGCCGGCACGTACTGATCAGGCTGCTGCGGGAAGAGGATCGCCAGCGCGAATATGACTTCATCAAGCGCCTCTCGCCCGAGTCGCGGCACATGCGTTTCCTATCACAAATCAACGAGCCCGGAGCAGCCCTGCTCGATCATTTGATGGATGTCGACTGCAAGACGCGACTGGCCTACGTTGCCTTAGTCCATGACAATGGCCAATTGATCGAAATCGGCGTCAGTCGCTACTGCGCCACCTCTGAACATGAATGCGAGTGCGCCGTGACCGTTGCCGATCACTGGCAGCATTTAGGATTGGGGACATTGTTGATGGAGCATCTGATCGCCGCAGCTCGAAAAAATGGCTATCGCCAGATGTATTCCATCGATGCCGCCAGCAACGCCCCCATGCGGGACCTGGCCCACAGCCTGGGGTTCGAAACCCGCAGCGACCCCGACGACACTCGACAGGTCATCCATCGTCTTTATATTTAGCCGCGACATTGCGCGGGTGCCGCATCGCGGTCCCGCGCAAGGGTTTACCGCCACGCCTGCGGCTTGATCGCCCAGCCGCTGTAAGACGCCCGCTGCGGAGTGCAGAAGACCCGTTTCATCGCCGGCTTCGGCTACGCATCCTCGATGATCAACGCCAGCGGCCATTCGGTCATCATTCAGCGTGGCAGGTTCGGCAGTAGTAGCCCCGCCCAGATCGCCAGCGTCATCAATACCTGGCCAGGAATCACATACCCGGCAAACCGCCTTCCACCGCTGAGCCAGGCAACCAGGCATTTGCTCACCGAGTTGCTGCTCATTGCCATCAAGAGCGGCATGGCGGCGTCATCGAAGGGCAATAGCCCGGACTTGGCCAGGGAAGCCATGGAAGCCGTAGACGCATGGGCGTCGGCCAACCCGCTGAAAGTGGCAGTCACGATCATGCCAACCCGCCCGAATTCGTCGAGCATTGCCGACGACAGAACGGTGAGTGAGGTCATCGCCACGACCACCGTCAACGCCAGTTTCAGGCTGAAGGCCCCGCCGTGCTGGATCGCCTCCTCGACCCGCACCCTGGGTCGAGCAAACAACAGCGCGCCGGCATAGACCGACACCGTCAGCAACCCGCACAGCAGCGGCCAACCTATCCAACGCAGCAAGCCAGGTTCCACCGCTCCAACGATTAACGCGATTTGCGCGAGGGTCGCCACGTTGGCCAACAGGGCGGCCGCGCTCAGCATTTTCACATTGGCCGGTTCCTTCGCGGCGAGGTGCCCCATGGCCGCGACGGTCATCGTCGCGGAGGCAAACCCCGACGCAATGGCGCCTAGAGCGTAGCCATAGCGAGTGCCAAGGGTGCGAACCGCAACGTGCCCCAGGCCGCCCACCGCCATCAACATGACCGTCAGGGAGCACAGGGTGCGAAGGTTGATGGCGTTGTAAGGCCCCAGGTAACGATCCGGGGCAAGCGGCAATATGACCAAAGCGGCGATCAACAGCATCAGGCCATCGCGCAACTCAACAGCGGTCAATTGGCTGCGAGCAAAGTGATGCAGCACTTGGCGGCTGGCCAGCAGCCCCGACATCACTACGCCTATCGCGGTGGCCAAGGCCGGAGCGCTGACGCACAGGGCGCCCAACACCAACACCGCAAACAACGCCACCTCGCTGGTGATGCCAGGATCCTTGTCGAGGTTTTTCCAATACGCCAGGGTGACCAGTGCGCCCAACGCCAGCGCGACGAACCCCAATAATAAAGGGCCACCGGCCCGGATCGTGGCGTACCCCAATAGCGAGGTAATCGCAAACGTGCGCAGGCCGGCAGAATCGCGCCTGTCCCCTTCCCCCTTGCGCCGCTCCCGCTCAAGGCCCACCAACAGGCCGATTCCCAGCGCCGCGCCGGCGTTGACAAAGCCCAGGGCTTCGGTCATGGCCGTGGTGCTACGGCGACACGTGAGCAGGCGTTCGCAGGGGCGCCGCTTGCACTATATGTGCGCCATTCATGCGCGTGACCATGCCTTGTGGCCAGACATGGGGGGCGTCGATTCGAGCCTGCAACGTCCTGGTAAACAACAGCGCGTCATCAACGTTCTTGAAGCCCACGCACCAGTCATCCAAATGCACCAGGCAGCGCGTTCCTGGCTGCTGCTCTTCGAGCCGAATAATCATGACCAACCTCTCATCACGGGTGAGCTTGGATTTGAGGAACAAGCACCAGCCTGCACCCGATTGAACCGGGCGGATTGACCATGATCAATGTTTCGCTGTGGCGCATTCGACATCGAGGTCGATCCGGCGCTTTCAAGAGTGTTTGACGCAAGTCAAGTTACCAAGGCTCAGCGCGCCCATGATCGATACCAAGTCAATGCCCGCGCGGACGTCGTACCGCGCCGGCAGGTCCTTGCCCAGGAGGTATGTCATGTCCATGCAATCTCGCTTGATGCTGGTGGTTTCGCCACTGATGGAACACAACCCCGCGTTTGACCGGGCCGCCGCACTTGCCCAGGCCGAAGGCGCCGCGTTGCACATCGTTGCTTTTGATTATCTGGAAGGCCTGGCCACGGCCGGGCTGGTGAATGAGCAGGCGCTGGAACAGATGCGCCTGGGCTACATCGAACGCCATCGCGACTGGCTGGAAGAGAAAGCCAGGCCCCTGCGCAAGCTCGGCATTCAGGTCACGACTGAAGTGACGTGGGTCGAGCGTCCCCTGCAGGAAATCCTGGTGCACCTAAAGGAAACGCCGATGGAGGCGCTGATCAAGACGGTGGATCCCGAATCCTGGTTCTCGCGCCTGATGTTCACGCCGCTGGACGTGCACTTGTTGCGCGAGTGCAACGTGCCATTGCACTTCGTCAACAAAGTGGCCCATGCGCGCCCGCGCAAGATCCTCGCGGCCATCGACCCGTTCCATCGCGACGGCCGCTACCAAGGCCTCAATGACCGGATCCTGGGTGAAGCCAACAAACTGGCGGCGAGCTGCGATGCGGAACTGGAAGTCATCTACGCCTACGATCTTTCCTCCATCACTGCCTCCGAATACGGCTTTGGCAGCGGCTCGACCTTCTTCTCATCCACGCTGGCCCGACAGCTCTACGAGTCCCAGGGCGAGGCATTCGACGCCTTGGCTGAACGCAACGGCATCGCCCCGGAACAACGACGCATGATCATGGGCGATCCGGCAAGGGTGCTCGCCAGTTACGCCGGAGCCCATGACATCGACGTCATCGTCATGGGACGCGTGCGCCATAGCGGCCTGGACAAACTGATCGGCAGCACCGTGGAAAGCCTGCTGTACAAGATGCCGTGCAGCCTGTGGTTGATTGCGCCGCAGCAGACTGATTGAGAGCGCCACGAAGGTCGGCGGAGCAACGGTTCCGACCGCCTGGGAACGCCGCCGATAAGCCGCAGGCCCGATAGCCACCATTTCCTGCCCCAGCAAGGACAATGAGCCATGAACGCGTCCCGATTCGCCGCCCTCGCCCTGACCGCCGTGCTTTTCCCCTCGCTGAGCATTTGCCGCTTGCTTTACGGGCCGGCCATCAGGCAGCTTGCAAACGATTAGTGGTTGCCGGAGGACGGTGATGGATCTTGATTGGCTCAACTTCACGCCATGGTCATCCCTGGTCGGCGGTATGTTGATCGGCCTGGCTGCCAGCCTGTTCGTGGTCGCCAACGGCCGGATCGCCGGCATCAGCGGCCTGCTTGGCAGCCTCCTGCAGCGTGGCGGCGAGGGGCTTGGGGAAAAGGCCTTGTTTCTGTTGGGCTTGCTCGTCGCGCCGCTGTTGTGGGGGATGTTTGCGACGTTGCCGCCGATCGAATTCCAAAGTGGAGGGTTCGGCCTCGCTGTCGCGGGCCTGTTGGTGGGTGTCGGTACCCGTTACGGTTCGGGCTGTACCAGCGGCCACGGCGTCTGCGGCCTGTCACGCCTTTCACCGCGCTCGATGGTTGCCACGGCGTGTTTCATGCTCAGCGGTTTTGCGACTGTGTTTGTCCTGCGTCACCTGATGGGATTTTGAACATGCGCAAACTGACGGCATTCATCGCCGGCCTGCTCTTCGGCCTCGGCCTGCTCCTGGCGGGCATGGCCAACCCGAAAAAAGTGTTGGGTTTCCTGGACCTTGCCGGGACCTGGGATCCATCCCTGGCGCTGGTGATGATCGGCGCGATTGGCACCGCCATTGCCCCGCTGGCATGGGCGCGCCAACGCACTCATTCCGTGCTGGGCAACCCGATGCAACTACCGGCCAAGCGTGAATTGGACCGGCGGCTGATTGGCGGGAGCCTGGTGTTCGGCATCGGCTGGGGCATCGCCGGTATCTGTCCTGGCCCTGCTGTCGCCATTCTGCTGACCGGGCATTGGCAAATCCTGGTGTTCATGGGGGCGATGCTGGCCGGGATGCTGGTGTTCAACGCGCTGGAAAATCGCCAGGGCCAACGGACCTGAATCGCAGATAGGCTGCCTCGCGCTCAACAGCGACCTATCTCCAACGTCGCGGACAACCCGCCTTCAGGGCGATTTTCCAAACGGACCTGACCGCCCAGGCGATCGGCGATCGTGCGCACGATGGTCAGGCCCAACCCCGCGCCCTGGTCATTGCCACGGCTGTAGAACCGCTCGAAGAGCCGTTCACGTTCGGCCTCGTCGATGCCCGGCCCTTGATCTTCAACGGACAGCTCGTAATGGTCGCCCTTCTTGACCAATCGCACGGTAATCGTGCCGTTCGCGGGCGAAAAATTCGCGGCATTGGTCACCAGGTTGTTCAAGGCGATATCGATGGCCACCGGATCGATACGAACAGGCCCGACGTTATCGCTGACGTCCAGCACCGGCTCGAGCCCCTTGCTCAATAACCACGGCGTCATCTGCACCAGGCTTTCACGCACCGTGGCCGGCAGATCGATGGGAACCGCCGCATCGGCAGTCGCCTGCGGTTCAAGCCGCGCCATGGTGAGCAGTTGGTTGACCAGGCGCGTGGTGCGATCGACACCGGCGACCAGATGTTCCAAGGACTCGCGGCGGCTTTGCTCGCTCCCTGCCTCCATCAGGTTCTGCGCATGCACGCGGAGCACGGCCAAGGGCGTGCGCATCTCATGGGCAGCATCGGCGATGAAACGTCGCTCACGGCCCATCACTTCCTGGATCTGCGCCAACACCCGGTTGAGCGCCGCTTGCATGGGTTCGAGCTCCGTCGGCAGTGGCATCAACTGCAAAGGTTCCAGGGAGCCCGGATGCCGGGCGCGCAGCTTGGCCGCCATGTCCACCAACGGCTTGAGGCCCCAGCCGATCGCCAGCCAGATCACCGCGGCCAGGATCACGCTGCCGATCAGGTTGGGCACAACGGTGTGACGCACGATCCGATCGACCAGGTCGGCACGCACGTCGTCGCGTTCACCGACCCAGATCTTCAAGCCGTATTGCGCGTCGTCAAGGACGAATGCCCGCCACCGGCGGTTCTTCTGGTCCACGACCTCACTGAAACCGGGGGCACCCGGAGGTGAGGTGAACGACGGTGCGCTGGACGTATGGACCAGCACCGAACCCTGGGCATTCCAGACCTGGAAAGCGATCTTGCTTTCGTAGGGATGCCCATCGACCCTGGGCGCCGCCTGTCCCAGGGCTGAATTGAACGCCTGGTACAACTGCGCGTGTTCCTGGCTCGCCATCGGCATGCGCATGACGCCTTGCAGCAGCCGGGCGTTCTGCGCCAACTGGGCATCGTAGACCTCGGCGATTTCATGATTGCTGTCATGCAGGTTGAAGACAGTGATGATCAATAGCCCAAGGAACAACAGGCCGAGAATCAGCGTGAGGGTACGCCGCCGGATCGAGCTCATCGGCGCTCCTCCACCAGATAACCGACACCCCGGAGGGTGCGGATCAAGTCGGTGGAGAATTTCTTGCGCAGGTGATGGATGTGCACTTCCAGGGTGTTGCTTTCGGCTTCCTCGCTCCAGCCGTAGAGCAGTTGCATCAGATGGTCACGGGTCATGACCCGGCCCGGCGGCGAGAGCAGCTCATGGAGCAGTTGATATTCCTTGGGCGTCAGCGCCACCGGCTTGCCTTGGTAACTGACTTGCTGGGTCACCGGGTTGAGGCTGATGCCGGCATGCTCGATCAACGCCTGGGCGCGTCCGGCACTGCGGCGCAACAAGGCCCTGAGCCGGGCCTTGAGTTCCGCCAGGTCGAAAGGCTTGACCAGGTAATCGTCGGCGCCGGCATCCAGCCCGGCGATGCGGTCTTCGGTGGCGTCGCGCGCCGTGAGGATCAGCACCGGCAGGTTGGAGCCGCTGTCGCGCAAGCGCCGCAGCACTTGCAGCCCGTCCATCCGCGGCAGGCCGAGATCAAGTACCGCCAGGTCAAAGGCTTCGCTGAGCAGTGAATGCAATGCGCTGCCGCCGTCCTGCACCCAATCGACGGTATAGCCCTCACGTACCAGCGCCTGGCGGATGCCTTCGCCCAACGCCACGTCGTCTTCGATCAGTAATAAACGCAACGCACGCTCCCCGTCAGTTCAGCCGTTTGTTCACATCCACCAGTAAAGCGTCGATTTCCTTGCGGCGCCCGGCATCGGCTGTTTCCCGGCCTGGCCTCGGCGCGGCCTGCAAGGTTTTTTCAAGCGCCACCTTGGCTTCGCTGTAGCGCTTCTGACGGTAGAGGTGATCGCCCCAGAAGTACAGGCTGTCGATGCCGTTGGGGTTGAGTTGCAAAGCCTGCTTGAGCATTTGCTCGGCCTTGTCCGAATCACCGAAGCCCAGGGGCCAGCCCGGTACCCGGTCGTAAAGTGCGCCGAGGCTGGTATAAGCCGAACCTTGCAGTGCCTTGGGATCGAGGGCCAAGGCTTTTTCCAGGTCGCCCTTGGCGTCCTTGACCTTGCCAAGGGCACCGATGCCACCCTTGGCGCCGGCCCAACTGCTGTTGACGATGCCAGACCAGATCCACGCCTCGGCCACGGATTGGCGTTGCTGTGTGAATGCCGACGCCTGGGTGGCGAGTTGTTCGAACGCTTCGGCGCGCTGACCTTCGGGCAACTCGTATTGGATGTGCGCCCAGCGCTGCTGGATGTCACTGAGGCGTTGCTGGTCAGCCGCTTCCAGCGCCCAGACGCTTTGGCTCAAGGCGCCGATCAACAGGCAAGCGAGGATTTTTTTCATGGCTTGAGGTGCTCGTTCTCGGGTTTGTGACTGAGGCGACGAACCAGCGGCAGTTGCTTGCGCAGGCCACGGTCCACCAGGTTGGGCAGCAGGCTGTTGAGGCCGACGAAGAAGCGTTCGGGCCAGCCCAGATAGAGCTCGCGACGGTCGCCGATAATCGCGTGGATCACCGCTGACGCGACGGTCTGCGGGTCGTCGACGTTGGCCTTGAGCGCACGGTTGAGCGCGTCGGCCGCCGGGCTGTTCATCGAGGTGCGGGTGGCCCGTGGCGCCACGTAGAGCACGCCGACACGGGTATCGGCCAACTCCCGGCGCAAGGCTTCGGAAAACCCGCGCAAGGCAAACTTGCTGGCGCAATAACTGGCATAGCCGGGATAACCGATGGAGCCGTAGGTCGAGCCGACGTTGACGACCATGGCGCTGTCCGCTTGTTTGAGCAGCGGGAGCAGCAGCTTGGTCAGGCAGATCGGCGCGCTGATGTTCACCGCCAGCATGGCAGTGATCTCACTGTCGTCGAGTTGTTCGAGCATGGCGAAGTGATTCACGCCGGCGGCGTTGATCAACAGGTTGATGCCGCCGATGGCTTCGGCGGCGGCCAGCACCTTGCGTCGATCGGCCAGGAAAGTCAGGTCGGCGCCGATCCAGCACAAGTGCCGGGGATAGCGTTCGATCAGGGGCAGCAAGGCTTCGTTGTGCCTGGCCACGGCCAACACCCGCGCACCGCTGGCGCACAGGGCAGTGGCGATCGCCAGGCCGATCCCGCCACTGGCCCCGGTCAGCACCACACGGGCATCACACAGGCGCATGTTCAGACTCCCCATGGTGAGGCAGGCCCCGGAACATGTCGGTGTACAAGCGGTACACCACTTTGGAGGCGTGGATCACCGCCGCCTGGTCCGCCGGATCGTCCAGCCTGTTCATCAAGCCGCGGTAGGTCTGCATGTGCTCGATGTCCAGCGAACCGTGGGAGCTGAGGTAGCTGAACGCCGTCGCGGGCAGTTCCAGGCGCTGGCGGATGCTGTCGGCGGCATGGGTCGCCAGGGCAATGCTGGTGCCTTCGAGCACGTTGACCATGCCGAACAGGCCAACCGGGTTGCCTCGGGCGATCAGGTCATACAGGTAGCTGACCATCAATTCGATGGGCAGCGACGGCTGACCGTTGCGCACCGCGTCCTTGTCGCCACCGCACGCGGCGATGTCATCCAGCACCCATTGCTCGTGGCCGTATTCTTCCTCGATGTACTCGCAGACAGCCTTGCGCAGCCATTCCAGGTGCGTGGGCAGGCGCGCTCCGCACGCCATCATCAACGGCACGGTGTGACGGACGTGGTAATAAGCCTGGATCAGGAAGCTGCGGTAGCTCCCCAGGCTGACCTGGCCCGCCAGGGCGTCACGGATGATCGGCAGATTGAACAGTGTCTGGCGTTCCTGGCGGGTGGCTTCTTGCAGGGTGTCGAAAAAACTCATGATCAGGATTCCTCGGACTGAACGGGGTCGGTGAGCAGCGCTCGGTACTGCTCGACAATGGCCTCGCGGCGCGGACGGCCGTTGGCGGTGAGCAGGCCATTGGCGGCGCTGAAAGGTTGGTCCAGGCGCGTCCAGCGATGGACCCGGGCGTAATCGGGCAGCGTGTCATTGGCCTTGGCCACAGCCAGCGCAAGCGCCTGGTCGGAGCAGTCGGCACGGTTGGGCCAGAGCAGCGCATGGTTGTGGGGCATGGCTTCGCCATAAACGAAGGCCTGGGCGATGTCGCCGCCCTGGGTGAGTTCGGCTTCAACCCATTCGGGATTGACGTTGCGCCCGAAACTGGTGACGAACTGATGCTTCTTGCGGCCGCGCAGGTAAAGAAACCCGTCCTCGTCGAATTCGCCCAGGTCGCCGCTGGGCCACCACTGGCTGGTGCGCGGCGGCTCACCCAAGTAACCGAGCAGGGTCGAACCCTTGATCAGGACTTCGCCGTCCTCGGCCAGGCGCACCTGCACATGGGGCAACGGCTGGCCGACGCTGCCGGCGCGATGGGCCTGTGGTCGATTCAGGCACACCACCGAGGCGCATTCCGACAATCCATAACCTTCATAGACCGGCAAGCCGAGACGCTGGGCCCTTTGCAGCAGATCGTGGGACACCCGCGCACCGCCCACGGCGGCAAACCGCAGCACATGAGGGTTGAACATCTTCTGCTCGGCAGCCGTGACCAGCAGCAATAACAATTGCGGGACCAGGATCAGGCTCTGCGCACGCCGTTCCGCCAGACAACTCAACAGCCGCGCCGGCTCGACCCCGCTGGCACCCTGGATGCCGAGTGTCTTCTGGCTTGGCAGGCTCACCATTGCACCGGCATACAACGCCGCGTAACAGCCGAGGTTTTCCAGCAGGATGGCCAGGGGCAGCAACGCCAAGTGATGCCTGGCCTCGACCGGTTGGCTGGCCTGCTCCAGTTCCCGGGCCACGCGCAACAAATTTTCGGCGCTCAGGCACACTCCTTTCGGCGTGCCGGTGGTGCCGGAGGTGAACGTCAACTTGGCGGTGCCCGCCGGCATGCGACCTGGGCCGTCGAACGTCCGGCGCCAGAATTCGCCGCTGTGCCGGTAGCCGGCAGCGCGCAACTCGACATCGAACCCGGGCTCGGCGAGCACCCGTTCAGCCTGGCTCTGCTCCAGGCAGTGACGCCGCTGCGCCTGGCTGAAAAACCCGGGCAGGATCACGCAGGTCAGCCCTTCGAACAGCGCCGCAAGGTCCCAGAGGATCGCTTCGATGCCATTGTCCAGGGCCAGGGCGACGACCTGGGCGTTTTCCTCGCGCAGACGTTGCTGACGGTAGACCACTTCAGCGTAAAGCGTCGCGTAGTCGAGCTGCGAACCATCGCCCCACAACGCGATCGCATGCCCCCGCCGCTGCGCATGGCCGCGCAACGTGTTTTTGAAGCGCTCCATTTCAGGCGACATGGCAGGTTTCCCCAAGATGGGTTGGCAGTCCCAGGCGATTGAACAGGCCGGTGTTGCGCAGATGGATGAAGCCGGCGCGAATGTTGCCAACATGGACCCACGGTTGGCTGTCGTAGTAGCGGCCCCAGAGGTGACGCTCCTCGCCGAGGCGCTGCGGATCGGCCGAACACAAGGTCACGGGCTTGAGGCCGAGGCGATGGAAGCTGTTGACCAGGCCGATATTGCCGGTGAACGCGACCCACTCCAGGCCGCCCATGGCCAGCAGATAAGTGATCGCGATGATGCTCAACCGAGCGCTGCCGGTATCGCTGGCGGCCAGGTTGCCCACCTCGATGATGCCGGCACGGTCCACCGGGCGGTCGGCCGCGGCGCTGATCAAGGGTTCGATGGGCTCGTCCAGATAGCGCTCCAGGAACAGCGCCCCTTGCGCGGCGCGGCGTACGCCCGCCACCGCACAGAGCGCTCCACTGGGGTCATCGAGCCCGAACAGCTCCGGCATGAAGTGCCGAATGTCGGCGCCATGGACCTGGCGGAAACGCTGCTGGATAAAAGTTTCGAATTCGCCGCGCCGAGGGTGTGCCGGCAGGCCCCTGTGCAAATGGCGGAGCCCTTGGCCGGCGTCGCCGAAGGCCAGTGGCAAGTGGATGTTCCAATCGAAATCGGGCATGAGCCGACGTTCTCCCCAAGGCTGATGGGGAGGAGTATCGAGCCCGTTTCTTAACGGAGTCTGAAGGGCATCAAGGATTGACCGTCGTGGGCTGCCCATGCCGAGGCAATGCGAGGGAAACCAGGGCGGCCACCACCACGAATGCACTCGACAGCCACAGGCACGCTCCCAATCCGTGCGCCTGGTACACCCAGCCGGACAGCACCGTCCCGGCCAACCGACCGAGGGCGTTGGACATGTAGTAGAAACCCACGTCCAGCGACACACCGTCTTCCTTGGCATACGCCACGATCAAATAGCTGTGCAGCGACGAATTCACCGCGAACAGCGCACCAAAGACCATGAGGCCGCCCAACAGCACCGATTGATGAGACAGCCCCAGCGCGATCACAGCCGGGAGACCCGCCAGCGCAAGCGCCCAGAGGCAAGCGGCGCGTCCATCCGGCACTTGCCCGCGCTTCTTTCCAGTGAGGTTCGGCGCCAGGGACTGCACGATGCCGTAGCCGATGACCCAGGTGGCGAGAAAACCGCCGACTGTCCAGAAATCCCAGCCAAAGACACTGCTCAGGTAAACCGGCAAGGCCACCACGAACCACACGTCCCGGGCGCCGAACAGGAACATCCGCGCCGCTGACAGCACGTTGATCGCCCGACTTTTGGAAAGGATGTCGCGAAACTTTGGCTTGGCTTTCGCCCTGCCCAGGTCTTTTTTCAGCAGGATCAGGCTACCGGCCCAGATCAGCGCCAGCACCGCCGCCATCGCCAGCAACGCCCCTTGGAAACCGAGCACGGCGAGCAGCGCTCCGCCGAGGAAGAAACCAACGCCCTTGAGCGCGTTCTTCGAGCCGGTGAGGATCGCGATCCATCGATAAAGCGTGCCCTGCTGCCCATCCGGCACCAACAGCTTGATCGAGCTCTTGGCGCTCATCTTGTTCAGGTCCTTGGCGATGCCGGACAATGCCTGGGCGCTCATCACCCAGGCGATGGTCAGGAGCGCGGAAGGCACCGTCAGCATCAGCAGCGCTGCAACCTGCAGGCCCAAACCGATGTTCATCGTCCGGTTCAGGCCCAGTCGTGCGCCCAGGTAGCCGCCCAGCAGGTTGGTGATCACGCCAAAGAACTCGTAGAACAGGAACAGCGCGGCAATCTGCAAAGGGCTGTAGCCCAACGCGTGGAAGTGCAGCACGACCAGCATGCGCAGGGCGCCATCGGTCAAGGTGAACGCCCAGTAATTGCCCGTGACGAGCAAGTACTGCCGCACTTCGGGCGCAAGGGTCGACAAGATTTTCATCGCGGCTCCTCAGCCCGCCAGGCCGACCATCCGGGCCAGTTCGACGGTACGGTTGGCGTAGCCCCATTCGTTGTCGTACCAGGCATAGAGTTTGACCTGGGTGCCGTTGATGACCAGGGTCGACAGCGCATCGATGATCGAGGAACGCGGATCGGTGCGGTAGTCGATGGACACCAGTGGTCGCTCTTCGAAACCGAGAATGCCCTTGAGCTCGCCTTCGGCGGCGTCCTTGAGCAAGCGGTTCACTTCCTCGACCGTGGTGGCGCGCTCGACCTCGAAGACGCAATCGGTCAGCGACGCATTGGCCAACGGCACGCGCACGGCATGGCCGTTGAGGCGTCCGCGCAGCTCCGGGAAGATCTCGGCGATGGCGGTGGCCGAGCCGGTGCTGGTGGGAATCAGGCTCATGCCCGAGGCCCGGGCGCGGCGCAGGTCCTTGTGCGGCTGGTCAAGAATGCTCTGGGTATTGGTCAGGTCATGAATGGTGGTGATCGAGCCGTGACGAATACCGAGTTTTTCGTGGATCACCTTCACCACGGGCGCCAGGCAATTGGTGGTGCACGAAGCGGCAGTGACGATGCGATGCTGTTCTGGCTTGAACAGTTGGTGGTTGACGCCCATGACGATGTTCAACGCGCCCGGCTCTTTCACCGGGGCGCTGACCACCACGCGCTTCACGCCTTGGTCCAGATAAGCCTGGAGCACCGCGACGGTTTTCATCTTGCCGCTGGCCTCGATCACCACGTCGCAACCCGACCAGTCGGTGTCGGTGATCGCCTTGTTGGCGGTGACGTTGATCCGCTGGCCGTCGATGACCAGCTTGTCGCCCTCGGCGTCGGCCTGACGGTGCCAGCGACCGTGCACCGAATCGAAGTTGAGCAGATGGGCGTGGGTCGCCGCGTCGCCCGCCGGATCATTGATCTGCACGAATTCGAACTCAGGCCAGCCCCAGGCCGCACGCAGGGCAAGGCGCCCGATGCGGCCGAAACCGTTGATGCCGATTTTGATAGTCATGGTAGGGGCTCATAGAGGGTGGCGCGAATATAGGGTTTTCCGCATACGAGCGAAAGACCCTCTTTTTGTCGAGCATCTTTACCGGCGCATAACCTCGTGGCGAGGGGATTTATCCCCGCTGGGCTGCGAAGCGGCCCTGATGGTGACAGCCTGATGCCTCAGAAAAACTGCTTGAAGGGCTGCTGTGCAGCCCAACGGGGATAAATCCCCTCGCCACGGATAACCGTTAATCTTGTGAATGGCTGTGCCCTCAAGTCACGCTCGTAGTACAGTCTCCACCCGATGTCAGAACCCATTTCGAAAGACGTGACGCCAACAGAACTCCGTTCGAACCGAGCCTCGCCTCACGTCATTCACCAGCCGCAGCGGTCACAGCATGATTGAAATCACCGAAGTCTCCATCGCCCAGCTCCGGGCAGCGCTCGAATCCGGCCAGACCACGGCGGTCGAATTGGTCCACGCCTACCTGGCCAGGATCGATGCCTACGACGGCCCCGAAACGCCCACCGCGCTCAACGCCGTGGTGGTTCGCAACCCCGCTGCACTGGAAGAAGCCAAGGCCTCCGATGCCCGTCGCGCCGCGGGCCAGACCTTGGGTCCACTCGACGGCATTCCCTACACGGCCAAGGACAGTTATCTGGTGAAGGGCCTGACCGCCGCCTCCGGCAGCCCGGCCTTCAAGGACCTGATCGCCTATCGCGACGCCTTCACCATCGAGCGGCTGCGCGCCGCCGGGGCCATCTGCCTGGGCAAGACCAACATGCCACCGATGGCGAACGGCGGCATGCAGCGCGGCGTGTATGGCCGCGCCGAAAGCCCGTACAACGCCGCCTACCTCACGGCGCCTTTCGCCTCGGGCTCTTCGAACGGTGCGGGCACCGCCACCGCCGCCAGCTTCGCCGCCTTCGGCCTGGCTGAAGAAACCTGGTCCAGCGGACGCGGCCCGGCCTCGAACAATGGCTTGTGTGCCTATACGCCGTCGCGCGGGGTGATCTCGGTGCGTGGCAACTGGCCACTGACACCGACCATGGACGTCGTCGTGCCCTACGCCAGGACCATGGCCGACCTGCTCGAAGTGCTGGACGTGGTGGTGGCAAACGACCCTGAGACCCGAGGCGACCTGTGGCGCCTGCAACCCTGGGTGCCGATTCCTCCCGTCGATTCGGTTCGTCCCGCCTCCTATCCAAGCCTTGCCGCCAAACCGGAAACGCTGGCGGGCGTGCGCCTGGGCGTTCCGCGCATGTACATCAACGCCGATCCCGAGGCGGGCACCGCTGAGAAACCTGGCATCGGTGGCCCGACGGGGCAGCGCATCATCACGCGCCCCTCGGTGATTGCCCTGTGGGAAGCCGCACGCAAGGCCCTGGAGGCCCGAGGCGGCGAAGTGATCGAGGTGGATTTCCCGCTGGTGTCCAACTGCGAGGGCGACCGTCCCGGCGCGCCGACCGTATTCACCCGTGGCTTGGTGTCCAAGGAATTCCTGCACCATGAGTTGTGGGACCTGTCGGCCTGGGCGTTCGATGACTTCCTGCGGGCCAACGGCGATCCGAAACTCAATCGCCTGGCGGACGTCGACGGACCGCTGATCTTCCCCCACGACCCCGGTACCCTGCCCAACCGCGAGGACGACCTGGCCGCCGGCATGGACGAGTACGTGAAGATGGCCCAGCGCGGCATCACGCCGTGGGACCAGATCCCCACCCTGCCCGAGGGCTTGCGCGGCCTCGAAGAAACCCGCCGGATTGATCTGGAGGATTGGATGGCACGGCTGGGCCTGGATGCGGTGATCTTCCCCACCGTGGCGGATGTCGGGCCAGCGGATGCGGACGTCAACCCAGCGTCCGCCGACATCGCCTGGAGCAACGGGGTCTGGGTCGCCAATGGCAACCTCGCCATCCGCCACCTGGGCGTGCCCACCGTCACCGTGCCGATGGGCGTCATGGCGGACATCGGCATGCCCGTCGGCTTGACGTTCGCCGGCCGGGCCTATGACGACTCGAAACTGTTGCAACTGGCTTCGGCCTTCGAGTCGCTGGGATCGAAACGGATGACTCCGCCGCGGACGCCGCCGTTGTCGCCAGCACCGTCAGCACAATCCCGACCTTGAAACATACCCTGTAGGAGCTGGCGAAGCCTCGGGCCGCGTTCGGACGATCTTTTGATCCAAAGATCGCAGCCTCGCTTCGCTCGGCAGCTCCTACGGGGACGAACGCACGCTTATTCGAACCGCCCCACCGCCAGCCGACCGATCTCTGGCCGCGCATACAGAAACCCCTGCATCAGCTCGATGCCCAGCGCCAGCAGCGCGGCGCTTTCTTCCGGCGTCTCGACGCCCTCGGCGATGACGGTAATCCCCAACCGATTGGCGACCAGGAGGATCCCATCGACGATGGCCTGTTTGACCGGGTCCTGGTCGATGCCTCGGGTCAACGCCATGTCGATCTTCAGCACTTGGGGTTGGAACAGTGCCAGCAGGTTCAGCCCGGAGTAGCCGGAACCGAAATCGTCGATGGCGGTGGTAAAACCCTGGCGTTCGTACTCCTGGAAAATCGATTTGAGATGGTCGGGATCATCGACCCGTTCGCCTTCCGTGACTTCGAACATGAGCCGGTTCGACGGGAAATTGCTTTGACGCGCTGCCTCCAACGTCGCCCGTATGCAGGTCTCGGCCCGATACACGGCGTTGGGCAGGAAATTGATGCTGAGCAGGCAATCGGGAATGTCCAGGATCCCCAGCCGCGCGGCCTCTTCGATCGCTTTCACACGGCAAGCCTGGTCGAATCGGTAACGGTTGCTGTCGTTCACAAGCCCGAGGATATGGGCTGCCGATTCGCCGTTCACGCCCCGGACCAACGCCTCATAGGCAAACGCGGACCGCGTGCGGACATTGAAGATGGGCTGGAATGCCATGGTGAAATCGAACCCCAGCGCCTCATGGTCGCGGCATTCAGCGCAACCAAGGGACCGGAAGGTTGGAGAGGATGAAGGTGGGGTCATGATCATGTTCCGTCGCGGCAGCGGGCGTCCCTGTGAAGCAGAAACTATAGGCAATACCCTTTGAGTCGGCACGGGCCCCGCTTTCTGGAGTGCCGTCAGGCCCGTTGATCGTGTGACCGCTGTCGCAAATCAAATGCTTATTCGATCATCGGCACCTTCGCTGCCCGCTGGTAAGGCCCGTATTCGACGGGCACCCATTGGAAATGCTTGTCCACCGCGGTGATGTGGCCCACGCCCGGAAACGGCAGGTGCGCCGCCGCGACCCAGGTCTTGCTGGTCGCCGCGTCCTTGAACACCTTGGCGCGGCTCTTGATCGCCTGCTGATTGTCGACGTCGAAACGAATCGACACCTCGGGGTGTTCGAACTGCACCGCCAGGTTATGCACCAGGTCCCCCATGAACAGGATGCTCTGGCCATTGGACGTGAAGCGATAAGTGGTACTGCCCGGGGTATGCCCGGCCTCGAGCTGGACATCGACGCCAGGCACCGGTGCCTGACCATTGGCAAACGTCTTGAAGCGACCGGCCGCGACGTAGGGCGCGGTGGAATCCTGGGCGATCTTGAAGAACTCGCGGGCACCGGCGGGCGCCTTGGCCAGCGCTTGTGGATCGAGCCAGTAGTCGGCTTCGGCCTTAGCCGTGTAGACCGTAGCGTTGGCGAATATCGGTTGTTGCTTGTCATCCACCAGGCCACAGACGTGGTCCAGGTGCAAATGGGTCAGCAGGATGGCGTCGACCTGCTCCGGGCGATAGCCAGCGGCACGCATGTTGGCCGAGAGCATGCCCGCGGTGGCGCCGATGCATTGGCCGGCGCCAGTGTCCACCAGGATCAGTTGCTTGCCGGTATTGACCAGGAACGCATTGAACGCGGTCTGTACGCCGGGCGTTTCAATCGAGCGGCGGGCCAGCAACGCACGGACCTGATCCTGGGTCATCCCCTGGAGCAGCTTGGGCGACAGATCGTTATAGCCGTCGAACAGCGCCGTCACTTCGTAATCGCCCACCGCCAACCGGTAGTAGCCGGGCACCTGGGTGCCCTGGAGTGGCGCCTGGGCCATGGCGACGGCGGATGCCAATGCCAATGCCAGGCCTGCCCCGCGTAATGTGCGCACCAGAGATCGTTTCATCATTTCACCTTGAGCAAGTCAGCAAACGGCCACCCTTCCGGCAGCCAGACGGTGCCGATCATGCACGCGCCTGCCCCTGGGAAATTGCAGCCATGTGCTGACTTGCGGCCCGACGACGCCGAGGTGAAACGCAATTAACAACGTTTAACTCGCACGCCTACGCGACCTCACCAAGAATGCCTCTTCGTTCAGACTTTTTTGAAGCGGGAGGCGCATACCCGATCGTGCGGTACGCCTGCACGTCTCCCGTGGACACGGAATTCATCTCATGGCCCATGCATCGCTCGTCGCCGACAGCGCCCCCATCAGTCCCGCACGCCGGACCACCAAGGGCGGTCTCTCGCCCTGGCGAGAAAAGCGGGTCAAGGCGATGATCCTGGACGGCCTGAGCGACACCTTGGAAATCGCCCGGCTGGCCGAGGCCTGCGCCCTGTCCCGCAGCCATTTTTCCCGAGCGTTCAAGCGCACCACCGGCCAGTCCCCACAAGCCTGGATCCGTGCCCAGCGCATCATCCGGGCCAAGCACCTGATGCAAACCACCGACCTGACCCTGACGCAAATCAGTCAGGAATGCGGCTTTTGCGACCAGGCGCATTTCTGCCACATCTTCACCGACAGCGAAGGCATCAGTCCGTTTGCCTGGCGGTCGCGGGTGCTACGCGCGCAGCCCGCCTAGTCCGACTCTTCAATTCTTTCACACGGAAAGCACGCATGCCGCCCGCCTCAAAAAACACCTGCGCAGCCAGGCAAACGACAACCGCTTCGAAGCCGCTCCTGCTCCTCGCCTTGCTCGCCGGGCATGCCCCGGCGATGGCCGCACAAACCGCGTCGGGATTCCTGGACGGGGCATCGCTGGAGGTCCTCAGCCGTAACTTCTACCTCAATAACGACTACCGCTCCCCGAGCCCGTCGGGCAAGAACTACAAGCAGGAATGGGCCCAGGGATTCATCGCCACATTCGAGTCGGGCTTCACGCCGGGCACCGTCGGCGTAGGCGTCGACGCCCATGGTTTCCTGGGTTTGAAGCTGGACGGTGGCAAGGGCCATGCCGGCACCGGGTTGTTGCCGCTGGACGATGACGGTCGCAGCGAGGATGAATATTCCAGTGCGGGCGGCGCGCTGAAACTCAAGGTATCGCGCACCACCCTGGCACTCGGTGAAATGACCGTGGCGACACCGGTATTCGATACAGCGGACAAACGCCTGCAACCGGAATACGCCAGCGGCGCGCTGCTCACCAGTCGGGAATTCGATGAGGTCGATTTGCAGGCCGGCCATTTCAATGCGTTCAAGAATCAGGACGCGTCCACCGCCAGGGGCGATTTTTCCGGCTACGGGGCAACCACCCGCCACGCCAGCATCGACTTCATCGGCGCCGATCTGTTCAGCGGCCGCACGGTGGGCGGCGCGCTCTATGCCTCGGAACTGAGCGACACCTGGCGCCAGTACTACGGCAACCTGCATTCGACGGTTGGCGACCTGTTCCTGGACGGCAACCTGTATTACACCCGCGACCATGGTCAGGCCAGTGCAGGCAGCATCGACAACACCGCTTTCAGCCTCTCCGGCAAATACCGGCTCGACGCCCAGGCGTTCACCCTGGCCTATCAGAAAGTCCACGGCGACACGCCTTTCGATTTCGTCGGTGGCGACTCCATCTACCTCGCCAACTCGATCAAGTATGCCGATTTCAACGGCCCGGGCGAGCGTTCCTGGCAAGCGCGCTACGACTTCGATCTGGGCGCCTTAGGCATCCCCGGCCTGAATTTCATGGCCCGCTACGTGAGGGGAAGCGGTATCGATGGCAGCCATTCCCCCCAAGGCGGCGCCTACAATCCGTTCGACAGCGACTCCGCAACCTTCAGCCCGCAACAGGGCGACGGCGGTCGCCATTGGGAACGCGACCTCGATCTGCGCTACATCGTGCCGTCAGGCCCGGCCAAGGACCTGTCGCTGCAGCTCTCCCACGTCACCCACCGCGCCAACAGCGCCCAGGCCGGCGATGACATCGACAGGGTGTACATCGTCATTCAATACCCGCTCAAACTGGGACCGTTCTGAAAGCGCAAAAAAAACGCATTTCACGCCATCGCCAAGGTCTGTAGAGCATCAAAGGCAAGAGGAAAAAAGCGTGGATTATCTGGGATGGGTTCAATGGCCAGCGATGGCCGTCACGGTGCTGGCCGCCTGGCTGATCGGCTCGCGCCAGCCCCGTCGACGAGTGGCGGGGTTCAGTTGTTTTATCGTCAGCAACATCCTCTGGGTCATCTGGGGCCTGCACACAAACGCCTACGCATTGATCGTCCTGCAGTTCTGCCTGTGCGCGATGAACTTGCGCGGGTTCAGGAAAAACACCCAGTAGCCGCTGATGGACACTTATTTCATCGTCTGCCCAATGACCTGCACCAGATCAATTTGCTTGAACGGCTTGATCAACCGTGGCAGTTGCGTGGCGAAGCCCTCCAGTCGTTCGGCGTACCCGGTAGCCAGGATGATCGGCAGGGTCGGCTGACGGTCGCGCAGCAACTTCGCCAGTTGCGCCCCGTCCATCTGTGGCATGGCCATGTCCGTAATCACCAGGTCGAAATCCTGGTTGCGCTCGTACAGCTCCAACGCCTGGGCGCCCGATGACGCGCAGAGAACTTGGTGGCCGAGGTCTTCAATGAGCAACCGGGTACTGGTCAGGACCAGGCTGTCATCATCCACGACCAACACCTTCAGCCCATTGACCGGCGGGGCCGCGGTTTCGATGATCGGTGGTTTGTCCGCTACCGCGTCGCCAGCCACCGGCAGCCACAGCTCAGCGGTGGTACCGACGCCTTTTTCGCTCTTGAGCAGCAGCCGACCGCCCAACTGCTCGGCCAGGCCGTGGACCATGGACAGCCCCAGGCCGGTGCCCTTGCCGACGCCCTTGGTGGTGAAAAACGGATCGACGGCCAAGGCCAGTGTCGCCTCATCCATCCCCTCGCCTTCGTCGGTGATCGCCAGGCAGACATAGCGTCCAGGCGCCAGCGGCCTGTCCGGTGCTCCGACCTCCTCTCCCAACCGTTCCTGCGCCTGGATCAGTATTCGACCGCCTTGCGGCATGGCGTCCCGGGCGTTTGTCGCCAGGTTGAGGATCGCCAGTTCCAACTGGTTGACGTCGGCCAGCACCGGCGACAAGGCCTCGGCAAATTGGGCCTGGATATGGATCGACGGCCCCAGTGAGCTTTGCAGCAAGCCACTGATGCCCTGCACCAGCGCGACCAATTCCACCGGCTCGGAGGTCAGTTTCTGCCGGCGGGCAAAGGCCAGCATGCGCTGGGTCAGCGAAACACCCCGCAGCGCGCCCTGGGTGGCGTTGTCCAGCAACTGGGCGAGCTTCGGCTCGTTGGGCATGCGCTTGCGGACGATTTCCAGGTTGCCGAGGATCACCGTCAACAGGTTATTGAAGTCATGGGCAATGCCCCCGGTGAGTTGTCCGATGGCCTGTAGTTTCTGCGATTGGAACAGGGCCTCGCGGGCTTGCTCCAGTGCCTCTTGGGCCTTCGTGGCGTCGGTGATATCGCGGGTGATCTTGGCAAATCCGAGCAAGGTGCCGGTGTCGCTGCGGATCGCATCGATGACCACATGGGCCATGAACCGCGTGCCATCCTTACGCACCCGCCACCCCCTCTTTTCGAAACGCCCCACGGTGGCGGCGACACTCAGGGCGCGCTGCGGCTCACCCGCTTCGCGGTCCTCGGGGGTATAGAACATCGAGAAATGCTGGCCGATGGCCTGGGCCGGCAGATATCCCTTGATGCGCTGCGCGCCTTGGTTCCAGTTGGTCACGCGGCCGTCAGGGTCAAGCATGTAGATGGCATAGTCGGTGACGCTCTGCACCAGCAGACGAAACTGTTGTTCGCTTTGCTTGAGGGTTTCCTCGGCCATCTTGCGATCGGTCAGGTCGCGGGTGATCTTGGCGAAGCCGAGCAATGTGCCGCTCTGGCTGTCGATGATCGGATCGATCACCACATGGGACCAGAACAATGTGCCGTCCTTGCGCACGCGCCAGCCTTCGCCTTCGAAGCGCCCTTCGCGCACGGCCGTGTCCAGGGCGCGTTGCGGAAGGCCGTCGGCACGGTCCTGCTCGGTGTAGAAGCGCGAAAAATGCTGCCCCAGGATTTCCGACTCTTCGTAGCCCTTGAAGCGCCGGGCGCCGGAGTTCCAACTGGTGATGATGCCCGACGGATCGGTCATGTAGATGGCATAGTCGACCACCGCGTCGATCAACAGGCGAAAGCGCTGTTCTTCGTTGATGCGAGGGGTCTTGGGGTCGTTCTCAAGCATGTCGGCCGAGGCATCCGAGGGAATTTGCGTGGAGTATGGAACAAGTGTCGCGTCAGGAAAAACCTGATTTATGTGTGGCTATACGATCCTTGTGGGAGCGAGCCTGCTCGCGAAGGCGTCAGCACATTCAACATCACTGCAAACTGACCCTCTGCTTTCGCGAGCAAGCTCGCTCCCACAATGGATCTTCAGCAGGCACAAAATTCATGTGTACCGCAAAACCTGTGGGAGCGAGCTTGCTCGCGAAGGCGTCCGCACATCCAACATCACTGCAGCTGACCCACCGCTTTCGCGAGCAAGCTCGCAGGTTGGGGGGCGTTGTTCTGGCCTGACTGACCACCACAGCGGCAGCAAACGCTGCACCTTGGTCTCTGCGAACCGGTCATCGATCAGCATCACCACCCCGCGATCCTGCTGGGTGCGAATGACGCGGCCAGCCGCCTGCACGACTTTCTGCAGGCCGGGATACAAGTAGGTGTAATCGTAGCCATCGCCAAAAATGGCCGCCATGCGCTGCTTGATCTGTTCGTTGACCGGGTTGAACTGCGCCAGCCCCAGGGTCGCGATGAATGCGCCGATGAGGCGCGAGCCCGGCAGGTCGATCCCTTCGCCGAACGCACCGCCCAGCACCGCAAAGCCGATGCCCTGGCTGTGCTCCATGAACCGGTCGACAAACGCTTGCCGGGGCGCTTCCCCCATGCCACGCGATTGGCTCCAGGTGGCAATGTGCGGGAATCGCTCGGCAAACAATCCCGCCACCTGCTGCAGGTAATCGAAGCTGCTGAAGAACGCCAGGTAATTACCGGGACGCTCGTCAAACTGGCGGGCCATCAACGTGACGATCGGTTCGAGGGAGGCCTGGCGATGGGCAAACCGGGTGGAAATCCGGCTGATCACCTGGACATCCAGCTGTTCGGCCTGGAACGGCGATTCGACATCGATCCACACCGTGTCCGCTGGCGTACCCAACATGTCGGCGTAGTAGCGTCGGGGGCTCAGGGTCGCGGAAAACAGCACACTGCTGCGCGACGCGGTGAACCGGGGCCGCAGGAAACCAGCCGGCACCACGTTGCGCAGGCACAGCGCGGAGAAGCTGCGTTGGCGCGCGGATTCGCGCTTGTGGATGTCGAACAGGAAGTGCTCATCGAACGACTCGGCGACCCGGCCGAACTGCAAGGCGTCGAAATAGAAGGCTTGCAGGCCGCTATCCAAGCCCTGCGGATGGTCGTTGAGGTAATCACCGATAGCGATCGTGCAGGCTCCCAATGCCTGGAGCAATTTGTCCGGCGGTTTTTCATAGGCCTGGTAAGCGGCAACCTGTGGCGCATGAAGGGCGTTCCACTGGCGATTGACCTTTTGCAGGGCTTTCTTCAGCGGCTCGGGAGCGGTCTTCAACAATGCCGTCAACGCCGCCTGGTCGAGGGTCGCGCTGTACATCTGCCGTCCGCGCTCCACCAGGTTGTGGGCTTCGTCCACCAAGGTGGCGACGGTCCAGCCATTGGCCTGGGCGAGGCCGAATAACAAGGCACTGAAGTCGAAGTAATAGTTGTAGTCAGCCACCACCACGTCGGCCCAACGGGCCATTTCCTGGCTCAGGTAGTACGGGCAGATGTCGTGATCCAACGCAATGTCGCGCAAGGCCGCCTGATCAAGCAGCGTTACCTGGCTCGCCGCCGCACGGGCCTGTGGCAGGCGATCATAAAAACCACGGGCCAACGGGCACGATTCGCCATGGCAGGCTTTGTCCGGATGCTCGCAGGCCTTGTCCCGGGCGATCATTTCCAATACCCGCAACGGCATGGCCGGGGCGCTGTCCGTAATCAGCCGGGCCGCGTCCAGGGCCAATTTGCGTCCTGGGGTTTTCGCCGTGAGAAAGAACACCTTGTCCAGTCGCTGGGGCGCCAAAGCCTTGAGCATCGGGAACAGCGTGCCAACGGTCTTGCCGATCCCGGTCGGCGCCTGGGCCATCAGGCAACGACCGGTACTGACGGCCTTGAACACCGACTCGGCCAAGTGCCGTTGCCCGGGCCTGAAGCCGGCATGGGGAAAGGCCAGAGCCTGGGCGCCGCGGTTGCGCGCCTGGCGATGGTGCAATTCCTGTTCGGCCCAGGCCAGGAACAGGGCGCACTGCTGCTCGAAGAATACCTGGAGCTGCGATGCTTCGAAGCTGTGGGTCAGGCAGGTTTCCTTTTCACTGACGATGTCGAAATACACCAATGCGACGTCAATCTGTGACAACTGCAATTTCTGGCACATCAGCCAGCCGTAGATCTTCGCCTGGGCCCAATGCAACTGGCGATGGTTGTCCGGTTGCTTGCCCAGGTCGCCCCGGTAGGTCTTGACCTCTTCGAGGCAATTACGCCCAGGATCGTAGCCGTCTGCCCGGCCCTTGACCCGCAAGGTGTGGTAGATGCCTTCGAGGCTCACCTCGGCCTGATAACCCTCGCTGCGCCGCGAGGCCACGGTGCGGTGGCCGACAATCCCCTCCAGCGCGGTGGGAGACGGCGTGAAGCGCAAATCCAGGTCGCCGACCTTGGCGGTGAATTCACACAACGCCCGCACGGCAATGCTGTAGCTCGGCACCTCGGTCATGCACCCTGCTCCGCCCATTGCACGTAACAGACGGCGACGGGCATCCGGTGCTCATGGCAAAACTCCAGCCAGCGCAGTTGGTTGTCCTGCAGGCGATCGCCGGGCCCTTTGACTTCGATCATGCGATAGGTCTTGTGCTGCGGCCAGAACTGGATCAGATCGGGCATGCCGGCGCGGTTGGCCTTGATGTCCAGCAACAGGCGGTTGAACCAGTGCTTGAGGTGTTCCGCCGGCAGGCAGTCGAGGGCCTGATCCAGCAGCGCCTCGGACAGCGAGCCCCAGAATACGAACGGTGACTGTACGCCCCACTTTTGCACGTAACGACGGCGGATGGTGTCCCGGTAGCGACCGTCATCCAACTCGGCGAAGCACACCGCGAACAGCTCGGCGCGGCGCTCATGGAAATCTTCGTTGAGCAGGTCCACCGGCCCGCGCTGGAACGGATGGAAAAAAGCCCCCGGCAGCGGCGCGAAAATCGCCGGCCAGCACAGCAGGCCGAACAGCGAGTTGACCAGGCTATTCTCGACGTAATGCACCGGAGCGGCTTCTTCATGCAGGTGGGCCTGGACGCAATACTCCACCGACAACATGGGATCGACGCGAGGCAAATGCAGATCCAGCCGTTCCACTTCCCGGGCGACGGCTCGCGGTACCGGCGGGCCACCCAGCTTGCGCCGCAGCCGGGGCACGATCCGCAGCAAGGCCTGGCACTCCGCCGCGCTTTGCGGCGATTGCACCGCCGTCTCGGCCAATTCGAGGGCCAGCGTGTATTCGCCAATGCGCTCCAGCACACGAATCATCCGCAGCCGCGCGCCGGGATAAGTGCAGTCGCGATAAATACACAACGCCAAGGCAAAATCGCCGATGCGCTCGCCATGCTGGCCCATCTGGAACAGCAATTTGCCTCGGCGTCGCTCCAGCCAAGGATTGTCCAAGACCAACGCGCTGACGTGATCGGCGATCGTTTCCAGCGGTTCGCCGGTTTCGAAGCGTTGCTGGCATTCATGCAGGAACAGGCAGGCATCGATGTCCTCGCGGCTGCGCAACCCCCGGGATTCAGCGCTGAACTCGACGGTTTCATAGGTAAAGATGCCCAGGTCCGCCAGCACGAACTCCGACCAGTCCTGGTAGAGGTTGCCAAAAAACATCAGTCGCAGGCGATCGCACAGGTCCATGACCGTGATACTGAACAGCCGTTCTTCAAGCTGTGGGCACCAGTCGCGAAATGGCTGGGGTTCGCTGAAGCAATCGGCCAGGGCCAGCAACCACTCGGTCTTTCTTGCCTTGGGCTGCTCGATCAAGTGCCCCAGGCACAGGAGGATTTCCGGCTTGAGCAGCACATCGAACAGCTCGACCAGGCTCAGATTGGCGTGCTCCTCGACCCAACCCAGCGCCAACAACGGCGCTACGGCGGCGCTGATCTCGCCGATCTCCGCGTAGTGAAGCTTGCTGTGGCGAAAATGCAGGCCCTTACGCATCACCAACCGCACCAACAGGCCTTGGGACGAACGCGGCAGGGCCGCGAAAGCATCGATGAATTGCTGTTCTTCAACGCTGAGCACATCCCCGTAACGCTGGCTCAGCCAGGCGAGTACGCGTTGGAAGTTGTTCAGGTAATAGAAGGGATCGTCGAGGGGGTTGGCTGTCACGGGAGCGGGGCCACAAAAGCTGGATACTGGTTATGCGTACAGATATCAGCTACCGAGGGCACAGGCAACTGCAAAAGATGAGCGGTCTCCTACTATTAAAGGTGAAATCCCTCAAGCGGCGATGAACTTTCCTACGGCAAGCGGGACAAATGGCGGTTAACTCAGTGATGGCCCGGTCGAATCAGACGGGCCGCATCCTTCTGATCAAGAGGTTACGGATTATGAACATCAGGTTTCTGGGCCTGCCCCTGGCTGCCATGGCGTTCCTGGCTTTGGCCGGCTGTGCGACACCCACCGTGGTGACGCTGCAGAACGGTACCCAGTATTTGACCGAGGACACGCCCAATACCCGCACCGCCGATGGCTTCTACGAGTTCGAAGACATTTCGGGCAAGAAAGTCCGGGTCCGCGCCGACGAAGTGGCCACCATACGCAAGGGAGACTGATGGAATCCGCACCCTCTCGACGAGAGGGCTGGCCTGGGGTTCACCGGGTAAAACCGGTACTGATCTCCGGCTCGATACTCATGCTCGGGCATCCTGCCCATCCTCCCCAGCCGCCGTTTCGACGCAGTGCCTGGTTCTGCGTGCGCCGGCAGCGCTCATGGTCCTGCTGGGCTGATTGGTCGATGCTTATATTTCCGGTCATGGGCGGCTTCATTGCATCGCTCGGGATCACTGCGCCCCATGATCCTACTGGGGGCACCTTGAAATATGACTTTCCGGAAGGCGTCTCAACGGATTTATCAACCTGTCCGGCCGGCAATTGATCCGAGGCAATGCCGTAGCGGCTGAGAATGGACTGATCCGGTAGTTCCGCCATCGCGCTGGCGCAAGCCAGCAAGCCTATCAGTGCTGCGATCGTGTTTTTTTTAGTCACCTGCACATCTCCTTTCACAACGGTTCGATCGTGCCCGCGCACACTTCTCGCAGGCAGCTCCTTATCCAGCGGTGTACAGGGTCGGCGTCCATGCGCGGATGCCAGAGCATGGCTACCGTAAACCCGGGGAGCACGAACGGCAATGCGAACGTGTGCATGCCAAGGCGCAAACGGGTGCTGTAGCGTTCCGGCACGCTGGCGATCATGTCACTGGACCGCGCCAGCCCCAGCGCGGTGGAAAAGCCCGGCACGGTGGTGATGAGGTTTCGGGACAAACCCAAGGCGCCAAGGGCCTGGTCGATGGAGCCGTGCTCCAAGCCACGCAGGGAAATGCCAATGTGCTCGCCCGCCGCATAATCAGCGTCACTTACATCGATCCTGCTCAGCGGATGTCCTGCTCGCACGACGCCAACGATACGGTCACCGAACAACCCTTGCGTCAGCAGCTCCGGACTGGTGTCTTCGTCTACAACGGCGGTCTCCAGATCCACGTTGCCCTCGCGCAGCGCCGTGCTGTCCCTGTCGGTCTTTTCGACAAACCGCAGCCTTATTCCCGGGGCCTGCCGGGCAATCCGCTCGATCAGCTCGATCGCGAAGTTTTCCACGAAGCCTTGCCGGGTGCGCAACGTGAAGGTTCGATTCACCCTCCGCAGGTCCGTGGCCTGCACCGGACGTAGCGCGGCCTGAGCGCCCTGCACCAATTGGCTGACTTGCTCGCGCAACTCGATCGCTCGCGGGGTCGGAACCAATCCGCGCCCCGCCCGCACCAGCAACGGATCATCGATGGCCTGGCGCAACCGCGCCAAGGCCCGACTCATGGCCGAAGGACTGAGCTGCAGCCGCCGGGCGGCACCGGCCACACTGCCTTCAGACAAGAGCGCGTCCAGCGTGACAAGCAAGTTGAGATCGGTAGCGGACATCATCGGGCCCTTGGATAGGATGGATAGCGTTTCATGCAGCTATAACATGCAACTCGTGCGTCTTCCGCCATGTTATGCCACCGCGTACCGTTCTCGCAGCGCTTTATAGGCGAACCGGATTGCGAGGAAACATGATGAAACCAGCCAATATGAAACCAAGCCTGTCACCCGCGAGCGGCCCTCAACCGCTTGCTCCCGCGCGCCGGGCCTTGGCCAGCCTGGCGCTGTCAACGTTATTGGCGTCGCTGGGGGCCAGCGTCACCGCCGTTGGACTGCCTGTGTTGGCCCAAGCGTTTGACGCCTCGTTCCAGCACGTTCAGTGGGTAGTGCTGGCCTATCTCCTGGCGATCACCACGCTGATCGTCAGTCTCGGACGCCTGGGCGACTTGATTGGCCGACGCAAGCTGTTACTGGCGGGCATCGCACTGTTTACGCTCGCGTCAGCCTTGTGCGGCCTCGCGTCGTCGCTGGGGCTGTTGATCGCCGCCCGGGTACTGCAGGGGCTGGGGGCTGCCATCATGATGACGCTGACGTTGGCCCTGGTCGGCGAAACGATCGATAAGACCAGGGCGGGCAGTGCCATGGGATTGCTCGCCACGCTGTCCGCGGTAGGCACCGCACTGGGCCCTTCCCTGGGCGGCGTATTGATGACCGGGTTTGGCTGGCAGGCGTTGTTCCTGGTCAACGTACCGCTCGGACTGCTGACCTTGCTGCTGGCCTGGCGGTCCCTGCCCGCCGGGCAAGCCGCCAATGTCGAGAAGGTGCGTTTCGACGTCACGGGCACGCTTTTGCTCGCGACGGCCCTTGGCGCCTACGCCTTGGCCATGACCTTGGGTGGCGGGCATTTCGGTGGGCTGAATGTCAGCTTGCTGGCGGCGGCCATTCTGAGCGGTGGATTGTTCGTCCGGACGCAGCATCGGCGCCCATCGCCGCTGATCCCGCTGACGATGTTCAGCGATCGCTTGCTGGTATCGGGCCTGGCGACGAGCGCGCTGGTGGCAACGGTCATGATGGCGACCTTGCTCGTGGGGCCATTCTACTTGTCGATCGCGCTGGGGCTCCCGTCGGCCATTGTCGGCTTGGTACTGGCCGTCGGGCCATGCGTCGCCGCCCTCACCGGCATGCCTGCCGGGCGCCTCGCCGATCGGTTCGGGGTGCGTCCCATGCGGCTCCTGGGGCTGGCGACCATGGCGAGCGGTTGCCTGCTGCTGTCGCTGGTTCCGCCGACGCTTGGCATCGCCGGTTACGTCACGGCGATCATGGTAACGACCTTGGGCTACGCGATGTTCCAGACAGCAAACAATGCGGCGGTCATGGCCGAGATCCCCGCCAACCAACGCGGCGTGATTGCCGGATTGCTCAATTTGTCGCGCAACCTCGGCTTCTTCAGTGGCGCAGCGATGCTGGGCGCGGTCTTCGCGGCCATGTTGCCGACCAACGGTACTCCCTCCGCCACTCCCGAGGCTGTTGCCGACGGGCTGCACGTCACCTTCATCGTCGCCCTTTCCCTGGTGGTGCTGGCAGGCTTCATCGCCTTCAAATACCGCGAGCCAGAGCCATTGGCGGCTTTTCAGGACACTGTGGGACGACCATGATGGCACTCTGAGCATTTGTACTTAGGTCATGATGCAGATCAAATAAAATGAACCAATCGCCAAACGGACTGAAAAAATCCACGTGGCGTTCATTTTCAGGTGCTATTTTTAGTTCTCACTGGTAGAGCCATGAGGGCTCTTCCTTCCTGACATGAGCAAACGGAAGCGCTTGATGAAGAAGGCGGGCTACAGATGAATAAAGGATCTTTCAGCAAGGTTACGTTCCCCAACGCCTGCCAGTTGATGCGCTGGCATTTCCATCCCATGGGTTTCGAGGCCAGCATGGACGCGCCAGGCAGTATGGTCGCCCGGCTGTTTGACCGTGCCAGCGGCGAAACCATGATCGCAATCGCCGGCATCCCCTGCGCGACAGTGATGAATGCCCCCGACGTGGAGCGAATCATCGAAGCGGTGGAAGCCGAGCTTGAAGCCTTTGTGCCGCCGGTTGGCTTGCGACGATTTGCCTCCTGACAAAAAAAGCCCACATTTTCATGTGGGCTTTTTTGTGGATCACCGAACGGTCGCCAGCGCGTCAGCCGCGAGCACGGCGACGATCGTTGAAAAACGGCTTGCCTACCCCGATCCGGTCCGACGCCTTGGGTGCATTGGCGGCCTGGCTATCCTGGCCGTCGACGTACCAATAGCAATGCTGAACCGCCCGGGTGATGCCTACATACGCCAGGCGCAGGATTTCATCCTTTTGCGCAGCATCATAGGGTTCGGCGTCACCGTCCTGTCCCAACCCGGCCATCCGGTAGACCTGATTCTTGTAGGGTGAGCTGGTCAGGTGCTGGCAATCCCCCAGCAGGAATACCGCATCTGCCTGAAGCCCCTTGGCGCTGTGATAAGTCATTTGCCTGAGGCGGCGTTGCGGATAAGGCAAGCTAGAATCCACATTAACTATCGAATCAATATGCTTATCTATCAGTAGCTTATCGCTACTTTTTCGATACAGCATCAAGATTGAATCGCCGTTGCGGTAGTGTTCATCGAGCCGCCGCGCCAAACCTTCATCGTCCCTGTCCAACACCGTCACCGGGCTTGGCGAACGAGGCGTGCCGCTGGCCTTGCCTTTCTTGCCGGGGACGGCTGCCGCTCCGCGTACGATGTGCTCAGCCGCGTCAATGATGTGCTGGTGACTGCGGTAGTTGTCGGTGAGCATCACCCGAGTGTGGGCCGGTGACGGGAACTGCTTGTTGAAATCCATGAAAAAACTCGGCGAGCTGCCGCGCCAGCCATAGATCGACTGCCAGTCATCACCCACGCACAACAAGGAAGAACGCTGGGCGCCGCGCCCGGTATGCAGGGCAGCGCCACGCCTGCGCACTTCACGCAGGCTCGCCCTCAGCCAAGACACGATCTGGGGCGAAACGTCCTGGAATTCGTCGATCATCAAATGCGACAACGGCCTCAACAGGGCGTCATCAAGCAGCTTGAAGTTTTCCGGGGAGTGTTCGCTGAACAACGCAAACATCCGGTTATAGGTCATGACCGGAGGCGATTGATCCAGCAGATGATCTTCGAACGCACGCCAGAAACGACTCAACGCCTCGAAGAAATAACGATCCGGGTCATTGCTTGAGAAACACATCCTGCCCACGGCTTCAGGTACATCCAGGCCAAGATTTTCGATAAACCCCGCCGCTGCGACAAAACAGTCCAGCAAAGGGGCCGACGTCAGCTCGCCCTTGACCTTGTAGTCGAACCCGGGACCCGCACTGACATCCCCAGCCACGGCGGACAACAGGCGTTTTGAGTCTTCATACTTATCAATCCAAATCAGTGGCTTACGACAGAAAGCTTGAAACAAGGTGCGCTTTACGGCCCATTCCGCACGCACACTCAGCTTGGCACCGGGACGGCTGAGCTGCGGGTTCTCCCGTGGATCGAATCCCAGCATCACCCAGGTATCAAGGGATTTGATGTAGCCATGGCAATGAAATCTCGCCCCGTTGATTTCAAATACCTGGCGTTTCGGTTCAATACCTTTAATCGGCCAAGCCCCCGCCCGGAACCACAGGTCTTCGATTGCGTCGCAGAGTGCTTCATCGCGCTGGGCGGCCAATTCCGTCACGGCCACACGCTTCTGCACATCCGGGTGGTCGCGCTCCAGCTCCTTGAGCTGCAGGGCATGACGGGAAAGCGGCTGGATCAACTCGCGGAAACGCTCGTCACGCTGATAGAGGTTGTAATAACAGGCATTGAGCTGCTGGCGCTGGGCATCGTTGATGCGCAAGTCGAACGGGTTGCCCTGGGCGTCATCCTCATCCGCTCCGGCGCGGTGGCTCAAGGTCTCGAAGGCCTGGAGCCGCTCGAATCCCGGCAGGCTGCGGACCATGGGCAAGATACGCGAGTGGAAGGTGCGCACCAGATCCCGGGCTTCCTTCTGGCTGACCGCGCGCCCCCACAGGGCAAACGTTTCGATGAGTTTCTGGACAAAGTCCTTTCGCGATTCCCGGGTGAACGTCACCACGGTCATTGAATCCAGTTCGAACCCCAGGTATTGCGACAGCAACACAATACGCAGCACCAGGGTCGTTGACTTGCCCGCACCTGCGCCCGCCACCACCGAAGTGGCCGGCGTGTCGCTGAAAATCATCTTCCATTGGCCGCTGCTGGGCTGCGCATGGGCCGGTAGCAGTCGCGCCACATCCGCCTTGATGCGTTTCTTCAGCTCGGTGGTCAGCGGCAATCGCCAATCGTCAAACAGCAGGTCATCGACTTGCGGGGCCGGGTGCTCGGTACCACGGGAGTCGCGGATCAACAGGACCTGACGCCCCGCTTCGAGCCCCTCGGCCCTGCCTTCCTTGTAGCCATAGTCAAAACCGGCGGTATGACCGCTGCGAAATCCGTCGGCCTGCCCGTGCAGCCACGATGCGCGGTGTTGGGCGCGCAGGCGCGTCAGGCCATGACCGAAAAAACGCGCAGCCAGGCGTTTGAACCAGGACATCTGGGCCAAGGGCAGGAGATCAGGGGGAAGATCGGGATTGTGTAGCGACACGCTGGGGACTCCGGTGTTCAGAACCATGGCGACTATGGTGTCTGGATTTGCTACCGGTTTCCAGCCAAAAGCTTTTATCTCAGGGATTTAGGCGATGAAGTGAAAGTAGTATGGCAGGTTGGTATCGCGGCGCTTCGTGGAGATGCGTTCGCGAGCAAGCCCGCTCCCACAAGGATATGCATTGCTGCGTGGGAGCGGGCTTTGCTCGCGATACGACGCTCAGTTACTGCCCGGAAATGGCACCGTCCACCAATGCCTGGGCTTCAACCACCAATTGTTTCAGGTGATCGTCGCTAATGAAGCTTTCGGCGTAGATTTTGTAAATATCCTCGGTACCGGACGGACGCGCCGCAAACCAGCCATTCTCGGTCATGACTTTCAATCCGCCGATAGCCTGCTCATTGCCTGGCGCATGGCTGAGGATGCTCTGGATTGTCTCGCCCGCCAATTCGGTGGACTGGACCTGATCCGGCGATAGCTTGCTCAGCAGCGCCTTCTGTTGAGGACTCGCCTTGGCATCGACACGCACCGAGAACGGTTCACCCAATTCATCCGTCAGGGCGCGGTAGGCCTGGCTTGGATCACGACCGGTGCGAGCCGTCATCTCAGCAGCCAACAATGCCGGGATCAGGCCGTCCTTGTCGGTACTCCACACCCCGCCGTCCTTGCGCAGGAACGAAGCCCCGGCACTTTCTTCGCCGCCGAAGCCAAGGGAGCCATCGAACAGCCCATCAGCGAACCATTTGAAGCCCACCGGCACCTCATACAGGCGTCGGCCAAGGCGCTTGGCAACCCGATCGATCAGGCCGCTACTGACCACCGTCTTGCCGACTGCGGCGTCAGCCCGCCACTGGGGACGATTCTGGAACAAGTAATCGATGGACACCGCTAGGTAATTGTTCGGCGCCAACAGGCCGCCGCTTGGCGTCACGATGCCGTGACGGTCGTGATCCGGGTCGCAGGCAAAGGCCACGTCGAAACGTTCTTTCAGGCCGATCAACCCTTGCATGGCGTGGCTGGACGACGGGTCCATGCGGATCTGCCCGTCCCAGTCGACGGTCATGAAGCGGAACGTCGAATCCACTTGTGTATTGACCACTTCCAGATCCAGGCGATAGTGCTCGGCGATCGCAGGCCAATAGCGCACCCCTGCTCCGCCCAATGGATCTACGCCCAGGCGCAAGCCGGCTTCGCGGATGGCATCGAAATCAATGACATTGACCAGGTCGGCGACGTAGGTATTGAGGAAGTCGTGGCGGTGGGTGGTCTCGGCCTTGAGCGCCTGCTCGTAGCTGATGCGCTTGACACCCGCCAATTGGTTGGCCAGCAACTCGTTGGCCTTGGCTTCGATCCACTTGGTGATATGGGTATCTGCCGGGCCACCATTGGTGGGGTTGTACTTGTAGCCGCCGCTCTGCGGTGGATTATGGGACGGCGTGATGACGATGCCGTCGGCCAGGCCAGTGGTGCGGCCGCGGTTGTAGCACAGGATGGCATGGGAAACCGCTGGCGTGGGGGTGTACTCGTCACCTTCGGCGATCATCACGGTCACGCCATTGGCGGCCAGCACTTCCAATGCGCTGGCGCCGGCAGGCGTGGAGAGTGCATGGGTGTCGATACCCACGAACAATGGCCCGTTGATGCCATGGGCTTCACGGTACAGGCAGATTGCCTGGCTGATGGCGAGCACGTGCCACTCGTTGAAGCCCAACTCGAAGGAACTGCCTCGATGCCCTGAAGTACCGAAAGCCACGCGCTGGGTCGCAACCGAGGCATCGGGCCGGCCGGTGTAATAGGCCGTCACCAGTCGCGGGATATCGATCAACAACTCTGCCGGTGCCGGCTTGCCCGCAAATGGACTGACTGTCATGCAAAACCTCGGAATGGAGTGGCTCGAATGGGTGCAGTTTACTGACAGTTCGACCATGACGCGACGGGTTCGATCCATAACCCTGCGATCATGATTGCTCATGCCTCAATGCTTCGGCCAACGCATAGAACGCGGCGTCCGGATCATCCGCTCCCTGGAATGCGTGAGTCAGGCGCAAATGCTGGCTGTAGAGGCCCTGAATGCTGAACAACTCCCCCGGGGCGATGACAATGCGCCTGCCAAGCAATCGCTGGAATACCCCACGCATATCTGCCTGTCGCGATGATCGAGCCCACACCGTTGCGCCACCTTCGGGCTCGACCCATTGCAGGCAGTCGCCCAGCCGATCACGCATCAATTGTATTGTCGAAGCAGCGTTTTCCCGCAGCAGGCGCCGCAGCACCAGCAGGTGCTGGTCGATCCGACCGTTGCCATACAAGCGCGCGATCGCTTTCTGGCGGATCGGCGACAGACGAAACGCACGCAAAAGGAATTGCCGTTGCAACACCAGTGTCAGTTGCCGCGACAGCACATAACCATAGGGCGCCTCGGGACCAATGGTCTTTTCAAACGTGGAGTAGACAATCAGCCTGTCCGGATCGACCAAATCCCGGAACGGAGGGCTCCCTGGCTCGAATACCAGATCGGTGTAACTGTCGTTCTCCAGCACCCAGGTACCGCACTGCTCCAGCAGACGCGCCACCTCTCGACGGTTGGCTTCACTTTTCACCGTGCCCATGGGCATGCTCAGGACCGAAGACAGCACCACCAGCCGTACCGTTTCGCTCGCCAGCAACTGTTCCAGTTGTTCGACATCAACGTCCCTGTCCGCCATCAAGGGCAGCTCGACAACCTGGATGTCGGCCGCCTGGAGCAAACGCAAGACAGTCCAGTCACAGGGCGACTCAACCAGGACAGTCGCACCTTTCAACGTCAGCACGGCAATCAGGATTTCCAACACCCCGCGCAGGTCAGCGCCTATATAGACGTCATCGGCGCTCCAGCATCGGGCGGGCGAAGAGGTGTAGCGAGCCGCCAGCGCCATGCGCAGCTCCTGCTCGCCCCAGGGTTGCGAGGGCATCTGGGATGCACGCGGGTACTGGCGCAACAACTCGCGCTCAAGCAACAGGAGCGGACTGTCCAGCGACTGCAATGACGCCGGCTCATCAGCACCCAGCATCAGCATGCCTGGCCGACGGGCATTGACGTAAAAGGTTTCGAGCAAGTCGCCACCGTCGCCCAGGGCGGTCGCAGAAGGCGCTGGCAGTGCGTAATAGCCGGATTTGGCGATCGAATACACTCGCCCTTCCTTTTCCAGCAAGGAATAGGCGTACTGGATGGTGGATATGGACACGCTCAATCGCTCGGCCAATTGGCGCAACGACGGCAAGCGCACCCGAGGATCAGCGCCCAGTTCATTGATCAGGTTTGTCAGGTACCTGTAGACCGCCTGGTAGGCAAAATCGGGTTCACGACTTCCCTTCATGAGGCAAGCCCAATGAAACGTGCCACTGCCGGTCCTGCCTCGGTGCTGAAAACGAAATCCCTCAAGCCTCCTTCCTCAGCGCGCCCAGCGTTCGTACAGTTCATGGGCGCCTTGCTCGTCCTCGCTCGAGTCGGGCGCCTCAGGCACAGACCGGCGGGCGGACACAGTCACGATTGGCTGCTCCGACACAGCAATGGGGGACTGGTATACCTTGTTGAGCAAGGCGACGGACAGGCCGCTGATCTCGTACAACCATTGCTTCGCCTCCTCAGTGGCGGGCCCACCCTCTATGGCGTTGCGCAGCTCCGGCAGGGCGAACAGCATGTCGGGATGGCAACAACGCAGGTAATTTTCCAGGCCCGCGCCGTTTTCAATAAAGGGCGCATACAACATGCACACCAATTGCGTTTCGCTAAGCCCCAGGGTTTCCTGTGCTTCGGCGGCGGCCTGGGCGCGGCGCTCAGGCATGACCGAAGGCGAACCGAACAGTTCCTGGACCTGCTGGCAGACATGCATGGGCAATTGCTTGCGATGCATGAGCATGATCGTGCGCTGGACGTAGTCACCATACCCATGTTCATAGCTGCGTCCTTGCAGGTAACAGGCTTGCAGGCCATACAAATGAGCCGACAGGTACGGGCTGAGGTATTCATGATCCAGCGTCGGTGCGATGAGCCCATCGGGTCGCACTCCCAGGAACTCGCCGAACAACGCCCAACTGCTCTCTTCCAGCCGATCGACGATCAGATCATCGATGCTGACGCGCCCCAACCGTCGACACGCCTCGAAACGCCCTTCGGGACGCCATGGCTCGATGTTTTCCTGGCCGTAGAACTGTCGGAAAAGCTCGCCCCCCATGGCATCGAGTTGTGCAAAGAGGCCATCGAAACCACCGCCCGGTTCAATGACCAGGCCGAACCTCCTGGACGCACGCTGAAGCCCGGCCATGAACTGCTTCTGCTGCCGTGGCGTGTCGCTGCTGACCCACGAATCCACTCCCGTTCCCCAGCGCGCCATGTTCCTGTAGAACTCCGCCATCGCCAGGTAGCCCTCATCCCCCAGGCCCAAGAGGCTATCAGGCGAGCGAAGATGGCCGAACATCAACAAGTCCGTACGGTTGGCATCTCGCGCTGCCGTCGATAACGGCTTCCGATGATTGAAGGACGTCACTTCACGGTTGTCGGCCATCAACAGCTCCACGCGAGGGTCGTCGTAGACGAACAGCGCGCTGTAGCAGTGATGAATGTTTTCCAGGGTGGCTTGTGAGATATCGCCCATACGGGGAGTCACGACGCGCAGGCCGAACGTCGCCGGATACCGGCCCGCGATGGTCAACTGCGCCGCCCGCAAGGCCGTCAGGACGTAAAAGCTTTCCCGACTGCCATTCTGGACCATCAGCACTCGATAATCGCCAACTCGCTCAGCGCCGCCAGCTGCCACGATCAGACGCTGAACCAAAAGCTGTATTGCGGTGCGTTCCGCGCGGGAATAGAAATCCAGCAAGCGTTGCAACATCTGTTGGTATACGTAGGTCATTGCCTGCTCATGAATTGCACTCATAGCCATCTACCTGGAAATTCGATTATCGGCGCCACACCCGCACCGACTTGATTGCAGGGCGGGCTGGCCTGGATGAAAGACTTTGTTATTGCAAACAGTATTAGCAGTCCGCTCACACCTTGCCTCTGGTAATTATTTGTCACACATGTAAAAGTCGTCCTACCTGCTTGACACACCTCTCCTTGCTCCCCCTTATTTCATTGAGCATCGCCGCATTCCATAATGCGTCCTAGGAAATTTCTTACAGCGTCCCACAGACAATGGATACATAAAATAAAGAACAAACCTAGCCGCAACTCCGCATGCGCCGGGTCATGCCCTCCAAATGTTGATAGATAGGTTTAAAGCATGCAAATGCGGCCAGACCATGCACTAACAGGAATGAACTTTAGATATTTATATCGCACCATGATTTCTTCCTTGATAGAAACAAGCGCTCAATTATCAAGACTTAAATAATGATTAGAAGATACAGATTGACGGCAAAAACCAGTTCAGTTGGGTTTGCGGGTCGTTGATCCTGGGCGATTGGGCAGCAGCCTCGACATCGCGCGTCCAGGCGTAGCTACGCTCGGCGTCAAGCGGACGCGATGACAGAGAGAATACAGGGCCGATTCGGCCGGAGACCGCGCAAGAGCCGTAGACAATGACTCTTGCGCAAGGGGACAGATCAGGCGGGATCGACGACCTGAAGGGCAACGCGCTCACGGCAAGGGCATTCACCCATGTAGCGATGAGCCTCGACGAACTCGGAGAACGGGAACACCCGAGTCTTGAGCGGCAACAGCACGCGGTCGGCGGTCAGTTGATTGATGTCGCGCAACGCGCGTTGCAACGCCACCTGGTCCTGGACAATGCCCAGTTCCGGCTTGCCAGTGAAGTTGCCGATGCAGTGCACGAAGAACTGGATGTTCTTCTGGAACGCCGCACAGGCCGGGAATGGCGTCTGGTTGCCGCCTTGCAGGCCATACAGCACCAGACTGCCACGGGGCGCCAACACATCGCCGAGCAGCGACATCTGCGGCCCGCCAAGGCCGTCGAACACAACATCGACGCCACGGCTGTCAGTGAGCTTGTTGATCTGCATCAGCAAGTCCTGCTCTTCGGTGACAATGACCTTTTCAGCGCCCAGCGACAGCAGGTATTCACGCTCGTCGGCCGTCTTGGTGGCTGCGATCACCCGCACACCCAAGGCTTTGCCCAACTGTACGAAGGATGGGCCGGCGCAATGGCTGGCGTCGGTCACCAGGGCAAATTGCCCAGGCTTGACCCTGGCCAGGTCCATGTAGGCGAAATAGGCGATCAGCAGCGGCGTGTAATGCACGGCGGCTTCGATCGGGCTGAGCACGTCGGGATAACGGGTCAGGGCGGTGCGCGGCAATACGATGACTTCGCCATACACCGGGTAATCGTTCGGGCTCTCGGCGGGGAAGCTGGCGACTTTGTCGCCCACGGCCAGATCGTCGACACCCTCGCCGACGGCAGTTACCACGCCGGCCATTTCATGTCCCAGCCCTGATGGCAGGCGGGCCTGGGAAGACGCCAGGTTCTGGCGCCAAAGGGTGTCATACCAGCTGATGCCGATCGCTTCAACACGGACCTGCACTTCTCCTGGCGCAGGAAGAGCCGCCGCATGCTCTTCGCATTTGAGCACCTCGGCACCACCAAACTTGTGAAAACGGATCGTGCGGGACATCGCAAACCTCGTCAAAGTAACCTCTAATGCCATGAACTCTATCCGGGCTTTGTACCCAAGACCATCAGTGGCTATTAATAGTCGACATGCCTGTCATTGATTCCGCAGCAAGAAAACCGAACCAGTCCTGTAAGCCTTATCCTGAAGAAAATGCATTTACCCGATGCAGAGTACCAGCCTTTCCCCGTAAGATTCATGCCGGCCATTGTTCCCATATGGCCGTCCACGTCAAGCTTGCCGAATCTGCCAGGACCCCAGATGAATCGTAATGACCTGCGTCGTGTCGACCTGAACCTGTTGATCGTGTTCGAAACATTGATGCATGAACGCAGCGTGACCCGCGCCGCCGAGAAACTGTTCCTCGGCCAGCCGGCCATCAGTGCCGCGCTGTCGCGCCTGCGCAGCCTGTTCGATGATCCTCTGTTCGTGCGCACCGGGCGCAGCATGGAACCCACGGCTCGGGCGGTCGAGATCTTCGCCCTGCTCTCTCCGGCCCTGGATTCGATTTCAACGGCGGTCAGCCGGGCGGCGGAATTCGACCCGGCCACCAGCACCTCGGTGTTTCGCATCGGTCTGTCGGACGATGCCGAGTTCGCCCTGCTGCCGATGCTGCTCAAGCGGCTGCGGGCCGAAGCGCCAGGCATCGTGCTGGTGGTGCGCCGGGTCAATTACATCCTGATGCCGGGCTTGCTGGCGTCCGGCGAGATCTCCATTGGCGTCAGCTACACCGAAGACCTGCCGGCCAACGCCAAGCGCAAGGTCCTGCGGCGCAGCATGCCCAAAGTGCTGCGGGCCGATACCGCGCCGGGACGGCTGACCCTGGATGAATTCTGCGCCCGCCCCCACGCCCTGGTGTCCTTCGCAGGTGACTTGAGCGGGTTCATCGATGAAGAGCTGGAAAAACTCGACCGCAAGCGCCATGTGGTATTGGCCGTGCCGCAGTTCAACGGATTGAGCACACTGTTATCAGGCACCGACATCATCGCCATCGTGCCCGACTACACCGCCGACGCACTGACCGCCGCCGGCGGCGTACGTGCCGAAGACCCGCCGATCCCGGTGCGCAGCTTCGAACTGCACATGGCCTGGCGCGGGTCACAGGACAACGATCCGGGCGAGCGCTGGTTGCGTTCGCGGATTCAGATGTTTTTTGGCAGCCCTGACAATCTCTAGGAGAATAGCCCCTACTCAGTCTGCCGAATTTCTCTTGCTCAGGTGGCGAAGCAATCGGGGGATCAGCTACTCCCGCTTGATCCCTACTTTCACACGCACGTAGCGCGAAGTGGTTCACTCCGCCCTGTCTGACGGTTTCATATCGCCTCAGCATGCCTGGGTAAGGCGATAGAAATTAGGGCGGCGAGCAATACGAACGCGCTCGATATCCACAAACACGCCTCCAGACCATACATCTGATAAATCCAACCGGAGAGCACAGTGCCAATCAGCCGGCCCAAGGCGTTGGACATGTAGTAGAACCCCACGTCCAGCGACACACCATCCTCCTTGGCATAGGACACAATCAGGTAACTGTGCAAGGACGAGTTCACCGCGAACAGCGCGCCAAAGATCATGAGGCCACCCAGCAGTACCGTCTGTGGTGACAACCCGGTGTAAAGCCCAAGCGCGATCAATGCTGGCAGCCCCGCCAGGGCTAGTGCCCACACAAAAGCTGCACGACCATCCGGTACATGCCCCTTTTTCTTGCCGGTAATTCGCGGCGCGAACGATTGGACGATGCCGTAGCCAATCACCCAAGCGGCCAGGAATCCGCCAACCTTCCAGAAGTCCCAGCCGAAGACGCTGCTCAGATACACCGGCAAGGCCACCACAAACCAGACATCGCGAGCGCCGAAAAGAAACATCCGCGCCGCTGAGAGGATATTAATCGCCCGGCTCTTGGACAGGATGTCACGAAACCTGGGCTTGGCTTTGGCCTTGCCCAGGTCCTTCTTCAACAGGATCAAGCTACTGATCCAAATCAGCAGCAGGCCACCCGCCATGGCCAGCAACGCGCCTTTGAAACCGACCAATGCCAGCAAAGCGCCGCCAAGAAAGAAGCCAACACCCTTGAGTGCGTTCTTCGAGCCGGTGAGGATCGCCACCCATTGGTAAAGCTTGCCCTGTTGCCCATCGGGGACCAGCAGCTTGATCGAGCTTTTGGCGCTCATCTTGTTCAGGTCTTTGGCAATCCCAGACAGCGCCTGGGCACCCATCACCCAGGGGATGGTCAGCCAGGCAACCGGAACCGTAAGCATCAGCAATGCTGCGACCTGGATGCCCAGCCCGATGTTCATGGTCCGGTTAAGACCCAGTCGAGCGCCGAGGTAACCACCTACGAGGTTGGTGATCACACCAAAGATTTCGTAGAACAGAAACAACGCGGCGATTTGCAGCGGGCTGTAGCCCAACGCGTGAAAGTGCAGCACCACCAACATGCGCAAAGCGCCATCAGTGAGAGTGAAGGCCCAGTAGTTGCCCGTCACGAGCAAGTATTGCCGCACTTCCGGTGCGAGGGCTGACAACGCTTTCATAACCGCTCCTTAGACTGCCAGACCGACCATTTTGGCCAGTTCGACCGTGCGGTTGGCATAACCCCATTCGTTGTCGTACCAGGCATAGAGCTTGACCTGAGTGCCGTTGATGACCATGGTCGACAGCGCATCGATGATCGATGAGCGCGGATCGGTACGGTAGTCGATGGACACCAACGGACGCTCTTCAAAACCAAGAATGTCTTTCAGTTCGTTCTCGGAAGCGTCCTTGAGGAACTGATTCACTTCTTCGACAGTAGTAGCCCGCTCGACTTCAAAGACACAGTCGGTCAGCGAAGCGTTGGCCAGCGGCACGCGCACGGCGTGACCATTCAGGCGTCCACGCAGCTCCGGAAATATCTCGGCGATGGCGGTGGCCGAGCCGGTGCTGGTTGGAATCAGGCTCATGCCCGAAGCACGCGCACGACGCAGATCCTTGTGCGGCTGATCGAGGATGCTTTGGGTGTTGGTCAGGTCATGGATGGTGGTGATCGAGCCATGACGAATGCCCAGCTTTTCGTGAATGACTTTCACCACGGGCGCCAAACAGTTAGTGGTGCACGAAGCCGCCGTGACGATGCGGTGCAGCGCAGGATCGAACAGGTGCTGGTTGACGCCCATGACGACGTTCAAAGCGCCCTGCTCTTTCACTGGAGCGCAGACCACTACACGCTTGACGCCCTGATCCAGGTAGGCCTGCAACACGGCCACGGTTTTCATCTTGCCGCTGGCCTCGATCACCAGGTCGCAGCCCGACCAATCTGTCTCGGCAATCGATTTGTTGGCCGTTACTTTGATCCGTTTTCCGTCGATGACGACGTTGTCGCCGTCGGCGGTGGCCTCATTGCTCCAACGGCCATGCACCGAGTCGAAGTTGATCAGGTGGGCATGGGTTACTGCATCTCCCGCTGGATCGTTGATCTGCACGAACTCGAACTCAGGCCAGTTCCAGGCTGCTCGTAGAGCAAGGCGACCGATCCGGCCAAAACCATTGATGCCAATTTTAATAGTCATGTTGTCGTGCTCTGTCTCTGTTGTCAGTGAGCGTTCGACTGGGTGTCGAACTGGCCGATGTATTCAATGTGAGCTGGATGCTGAATGGCACGCGGACGCAACGACTGAACATCACGAATGGCATCGCTGAAGGGCACGCCGGTTTCGATCAACAGTTGAGCGGCGACCAAACCGGTACGGCCCGAACCGCCCTTGCAATGAATGGCGATGGTTTTCCCTTCCGTCAGCAGTTGCTTGAGTCGCGGGACGTGCTGCTCCCATGCGGCTTTGAAAGCCTCACCAGGTGCTTGATCGTCTTCTATCGGTAGGTGAAACCACTCGATGTCGAGCATCCGGCACACTTCCGGCAGCAGGTCGATCTCGTTCTGAAGCAACTCCTCGGTCGGCATCAGCGTCAGTAATGCCGAGGCACCAGCGTCTTTAAGCGTTTGCAGCGCCTCGAAAGGCCGGGTGCCCTTTGTGCCAGGGCAAGGAGTGAAGATCAGTTGGCCTTTGAACTGCACCAAGGGCAAGACGGAGTATGGATGCTGTTGCACGATGAAGAATCCTCAAAAAAGTGCACCGAACTGAACGGTACCGTGAGCTGCGCAGCCCAACTGACCACAACGTAGATGCCGAGAAACCAAGGATGGAAGCAGCCATTCATTCGGCTTCAATATATACGATAAAACAAATATAAGAACATTTGACGTCAGGGCTCCTCATCATCCTGACGGAGCGACGGTCAGGAGATATTTCAGAGCGTTGATGTGAAACCGTCGGCACGATGGCTTCCAATCCAAAAAGTGATGAGTATGCCATCCGGCAAACGCATCCTACTCATTCGAAAATACATATATGCATATTTTGTAATATCTCTGTCATTACGCAGGCGCTAATCTCACTCTGACGGTCACTCAAGCAGGAGGCTGAAATGAAGGAGCCAGTTGTGAACGGTTTGCCGGCACCAGGCGTTCGCCTTTGCTGCCGGATGCTTCGGAATCGTCGCCTGAATAACTCTCCAGATCATGAAACTCCCAAGAACGAAGTGTCTCCGGTTCCATGCGCTGAGCAATTGAAGAGCGAAGCCCAAGACTGGATCGTGCGCCTCACTTCAGGGCGCGCGACCACAACTGATGCCAATGCTCTCGACACTTGGTGCCAACGTAGTCCTGCGCATGCCCACGCGTTTGCAGAGGCAAAAGCTCTTTGGCATGCCTTGAAAAATGCGGCGAAAAGCTCGTTCTAGCCGAAAACGGTGATACCCGCCGCCTTTCAAATCGACCGCTGGTTAACACGCTTCATCAGTTCCTCTGCGGACTCCTTGCGCTCGGAATAACGATCCACCAGATAGTCCTGACGGTCGCGAAGCAGCAGCGTGAATTTCACCAACTCTTCCATCACATCCACGACACGGTCGTAGAACGCAGAAGGTTTCATCCGACCGTTATCGTCGAATTCCATATAGGCCTTGGGCACGGACGATTGGTTGGGGATGGTGAACATGCGCATCCAACGTCCCAGCACTCGCAGCTGATTGACCACGTTGAACGATTGCGAGCCACCGCACACCTGCATGACCGCCAGGGTTTTACCCTGGGTCGGCCGTACCGCGCCCATGGCCAGTGGCACCCAATCGATCTGCGCCTTAAACACTGCGCTCATGTTTCCATGACGCTCTGGAGAGCACCAGACTTGTCCCTCGGACCACAACACCAAGTCACGCAGTTCCTTCACGCGTGGATGGTCGTCGGGGGCGTCATCTGGCAGTGGCAAACCGGACGGATTGAAAATCCGCGTCTCGGCGCCAAAGTGCTCCAGCAGTCGAGCGGCCTCCTCCACCAACAGACGACTGAAGGAGCGCTCACGAGTGGACCCGTACAGCAGCAAAATGCGCGGCTTGTGGATGGAGGTCTTTTCGATACCGAGCTTGTCTGCCGAGGGAAGATCAGCCAGTTCGCTATCGAGCTGAGGAATAGCGTCATCAAACATAGTCTTTGTCCTGCGCAACGGCGCTCTTGGATTCATCGAACCAGCGGCGTTTCAGCCAGAGGGCCACACCGACCAGAGAAATCAATACCGGCACCTCTACCAACGGTCCAATCACCGTGGCGAAAGCGATCGGGGAAGCCAAGCCGAAGGTGGCAATGGCCACGGCAATTGCCAGCTCGAAGTTGTTGCTGGCGGCCGTAAAAGCCAGCGCGGTGGTGCGTGGGTAGTCAGCTTCGAGCAATTTGCCCATCCAGAAGCTGATGAAAAACATCACGACGAAGTAGATCGTCAGCGGAATGGCGATGCGTAACACATCCAATGGCAATTGCAGTACCACATCGCCCTTGAGGCTGAACATGGCGATGATAGTCAAGAGCAGCGCCACCAGCGTCAGCGGGCTGATCTTTGGAATGAAGCGCTCCTGAAACCATGCTTCGCCTTTACGAGCGATGAGGATCTTGCGGGTCAGAAATCCCGCCAAGAATGGCAAACCCAGGTAGATCAGCACCGACTCGGCAATGCTGACAAAGCTGGTCTCAATCACACTGCCTTCCAGTCCGAACAGCGGTGGCAACAGCCCCAAGAAGACCCAGGCATACAGACTGAAAAACAGGATCTGAAAAATGCTGTTGAACGCCACCAGTCCGGCGACGTACTGATTGTTGCCACCCGCGATCTGGTTCCAGACCAAGACCATCGCGATGCAGCGAGCCAAACCGATGAGGATCAGACCGGTCATGTACTCCGGCTGGTCCCGCAGGAAGATGATCGCCAGTGCAAACATCAACACCGGGCCGATGACCCAGTTCTGGACCAGAGACAAAACGAGGATGCGCTTGTCCTTGAAGACCTCTGGCAGTTCCTCATAACGAACCTTGGCCAGAGGCGGATACATCATCACGATCAAGCCGATAGCGATGGGGATATTGGTTGTGCCCACAGAAAGACTGTTGAGCCACTGCGGCCAGCCTTCGAACAGACTCCCCAGACCGATGCCCAAAGCCATGGCGAGAAAAATCCACAGCGTCAGGTAACGGTCCAGAAATGAAAGGCGGCTTTTACTCATGATCATTGCTCCTGTGATTACAGCGTGCCAATGAGAGCCAGCTCTGCCTTGAGCTGCTCGGCATTCAGTTGAGAAAGCGGTAAAGCCAGGAAGGCTTGGATACGGGTTTTGATCTGCTCCAGGGTGTCTTCAAACGCCGCCTCTATCTCTTCTTGAGTTCCGTGGTATTCCGATGGGTCAGCCAGCCCCCAGTGGGCCTTGGTGGCGGGCCCGAAAAAGACAGGACATGCCTCTCCGGCGGCCTTGTCGCAGACCGTGATGACGAAATCAGGTGCCAAGCCCATATGGGCATCACTGGATTTACTGAACAGCCCGAGCGTCGAGATACCGGCCTTTTCCAACGTTTTGAGACTCAGCGGATGCACTTCGCCTTTGGGTTGACTGCCTGCGCTGTAGGCTTTCATGTCGTCAGGTGCCAAGTGATTGAAGACCGCCTCACAAAGGATGCTGCGGCAGCTATTGGCAGTGCAGAGAAAAAGGATTTTCATCGAGCGGTCTCATAGTCGAGGGCGGAATCAAGCGACCTTGTTTTCACAGCACACGGCTGCACGTTCAGGACGGTCACCCATTTCATCAAGGCGCTTGGCATCAGGGCTTAACCAATGCTTGTTGCTTTCGAACGTAATCGTCAGCACTTGATGAATCCAATCGGGGAGATTTGGGTGCAGCCGGTAATAAACCCATTGGCCTTGCCGACGGTCCGAAAGCAGACCGCACGTGCGCAACTGCGCCAGATGCCTGGAGATTTTTGGCTGACTCTCGTTCAACGCGTAGGTCAGTTCGCAGACACAAAGCTCCCCTTCCCGCGTGATGAGCAGCATGGTGCGGACACGGGTTTCATCAGCCAGACATTTAAAAACAGTGGTGGGTGTCAGATGGTCAGCCATATCGATTCTCAGCGTTTGGTTTTCACCAAGACAAACATCTTGATGCGCTCATAGATTTCATGAAGCGTGTGGCGAAATGCGTCGGGCTTGGTGCTGGCGACCGGATCCTCGAAACTCCAAGCCAATACTTCGCCTGCCCCCGGTAAGGATTGGCACTCCGCTGCTGCTTTATCGCACAACGTGATGACGAAATCGAAACGCTTACCTCGAAACTCGTCGATTGACTTACTACGCAGCCCTTCGGTACTCACCCCAAGGTGGGAGAGCGCGTCAAAGGTACGTGGATCGACCTGAGTGGGAACGGTGCCTGCACTGAACGCCTCGAAATGCTCCGAATCGGTATGGCGCAGCAGCGCTTGCGCCAACTGCGAGCGGGCAGCATTAGCGGTACAAACGAACAGAACACGGGTTTTGCTGGTCATCGTGGAGACCTCAGCTAACATACGGCTTTTCGAATATACGTTTCTATGCATGAGCAGTAAAGCGGTACGCCAAATAAACTCTGGAAAAATCAGACCCACCGTTCACCCCACTATTTAATCCCCGCATTTACTGGCATAGCAGAAAATTTCTGAGCAGGCTGCAGCATGCGCATCTGGTTAATCGAATATATGTTTTTTGTAATAAGCTTGTCATGCGCTTGGGGGTAGCCTCGGTTCCGAACCAACCAACCTGGAGCCTGAGAGATGAAAAAACTGACAATCACCATCGCCTTGCTGGCCGGCCTGTTTACGGGCATCAGCTTCGCGAGCCAGTACGACAAGCCCGGATTCTTTACCAAAGTGGAAGATGGCCGCCTCTGGGTCTTTTATTCAGGCTCAGAACAATTGAGAGAATTCAAGGCGCACGGCGAGCCGGCCAAGCAGTACACGGCAGTCGGGGCAGGCCCAGAGGGGATGACCGTTAAGTCCGGTGACGAGAAAGCGCTCAAAGACTATTTGAGTAGGGTCAAGAAATAAGACAGCTACCCGGATCCACCCTGAAACAAGGGGCGGATCCGGTAGATGGATGCTAGCCTTTGCAACAACCAGGCGAGGCCCGAGAAGCGACTTCAACAGCGTCGCCTCCAGCCCCACAACAAGAACGCTGAACTGGCGAAACCTCCGATCGATCATCAGCCTCATCGAAGTTTGAGTTGCAAATGCCAGTCTCCGGAAGGACCAGCTCAACCCTTTTGGCTGCATCCCAATCGCCGGCCAATGCCGCGACAACAGACCGTATCTGCTCATAGCCCGTCATCAACAAAAACGTTGGTGCTCGGCCATAGCTTTTCATTCCCACAATGAACAAGCCTTCCTCGGGATGCGACAGCTCTACCGCGCCATGGGGCCTGACCGTACCGCAGCTGTGCTCGTTGGGATCAATCATTGGTGCGAGCACCACTGGGCTTTGGGTCGCAGGATCGAGTTCGATACGTAGCTCGCTGAGCAGGCTCATGTCAGGGCGGAATCCAGTCGCCACAATCAGCTCGTCCGCGGGTGGAAGCACCTGCCCTCCCGCCTTCACGACCACTCCCTGGCCATTGCCAGCGATCTGATCGATAGCGACGCTCCTGAACAGCTCGATCACGCCGTCATCCAATAACTGGCGAATCTTCAGGCCGAGCTTTCCGCGCTCTTCCAATTGGTCATGTGCCCCCCCACCCAGAATGCGCTCAAGAGAGTTACCGCGGATCGCCCAGAGCACTTTGGTTTGCGGCGCCTCCTGAATCAGGCGCACCAGATCCTGGAGGGCGTTAAACGCGGAGTGACCACCACCCACCACCAGCACTCTTTTGTTGGCATAACGATTCCGGGCACGGCCCAGCACGTCCGGAATACCGTATGCAATGTGCGTTGCATGCTCGATCTCGCCCAATGCAGGGATGCCATGGGCGCCCATCCAGTTTGGTGTCAGGTAGGTGCCCGAGGCATCAATGACAGCACCGGCCAGCACATCCCGTTCACCGGTTGGCCCTGCGACACGCAGCAAAAAAGGCGCTGCCGATCTGCCCTGAGTCTTCATTACATCCTGACCGACGCGCGTGACGGCCAGAACACGGGTATTGAGCTGCAAGTGACGCTTGATCTGGTCCAGGTCCGCGAGCGGTCGAACATATCGGTCCAGCAGGTCACGGCCCGTTGGATACTCGTTTTCCGGTGGTGGAATCCAACCATTGGCGAGCAACAGCTTGGCCGCCTCCTTGTCCACGTTGAACTGCCATGGAGAAAACATCTTCACGTGCGCCCATTCTTCAATACTGGACCCGGCTTTCGGGCCAGCTTCCAGAATCAGCGGTGTGAGACCTCTGGCCAGCAGGTGAGCGGCGGCGGCAAGGCCCACTGGCCCCGCTCCAATGATGGCGACCGGAAGTTGATTGTTTTCCATGTTCGAGTCCTTCTTCAGGCTGGCTGATTGATCGGAAACAGGCGCTCGACAATCGCGCAGTCGAGCCAGCGACCTTCGAGGCAGGCGTGTTTTTCATACACCCCCACCTGGCGGAAACCGCAGGCTTCGCACAAAGCGAGGCTGGCGTGATTGAAGGTAAAAATCCGTGAAAGGACTTTCCAGAATCCGTGCGTTTCGGCTTCTTTCAACAATGACTGAAGTAACTGCTTGCCGAGTCCCTGACCGCGAATACTGCTATCCAGGTAGATGGAAAAGTCCGCAATGCCGTCGTAACAGGCGCGAGCGCGGTAACTACTGAGCCCAGCCCACCCAACAACCTGATCTGCATCGTCGACCATGACCAGCACCGGATAACGTTTCATAGAGTTGACGCGTTCAAGCATGTCTGCCGGACTTCGAGGGGTCGTTTCGAACGTAGAGCTGCGCTCTTCGATCCCCTGGTTGTAGATGGCCGCAATTAAATTAGCGTCTTTGGGTTCAGCTGGACGAACTCGCATTTGGGAGCCCCATTGAGTTGGTAGTAACAACATTATTGGCAAAAAAAGGGAAGCGCTCCCCTTTCAATCCTTCTTCACGGCTGGGCAGCAGTCACTCGCGAGCCCGCAGCGAATCTCCGTGGCCCGTGTAATCTGCCTGAGCAAACTCAGCGCTCCTTGCCTGGCTTCAGCCGAGAGGTTCTCGATCATCCCTCGCTCCTCGGCAATCAGATCAGTCCTGATTTTCTCGTATAACTCACGTCCAGCATCCGTTGCCTGGATTCGTACTGCACGCCGATCTTCATCATCCTCAACACGGGAAACATACCCTTTGCGTTCCAAGGTATCGACCACGCGGCTTGCCGTGCTTTTGTCCAGGAACATTTCTTCTGCCAAGACCTGAAGACGCAGAGCGCCCTTCTTGACCAGCGTCTCGACGGCATAACATTGGGTTACTGATACGTCATAGCAGCAGATCCGATCCCGATCCCGAAACTGATAGACGCGTACCAACTGGTTCAACGCCTCATACAGGTCCTCGGCATCCTGGGCCAGTTGATCGTTTTTACGCTTCGTCATAATCGTCACAAATTAGTTGTTAGGTGCAACAATAAGCCTGATCTGTCGAGATCGTCAACACTGACTCTCGGTTGACGTTAGTCAATGGAAGGCGCTAGCTTGTTGTTACTGACAACAAAAGCATGGACGTACCGGTTGTGACACTTCCAGAGCAGATTCATCCTCCGATCAATCGCTCCAGGCTCGTATGGGCCATGGGGTTCACCCAGATTCTCGCCTGGGGTTCGACCTACTACTTGCCGGCGGTGCTTGCGTCTCCGATAGCCAAAGAGACGGGATGGTCCATGACCAGTGTGGTGGGCGGCCTGTCCTGGGGGCTACTGGTAGCGGGGGCGTCCTCGCCGGCCGTTGGTCGTCAGATTGACCGCCGTGGTGGGCGTTCTGTCCTGGCCGCCAGTTCGCTGCTGCTGGCTCTCGGCATGCTATTGATGGGACTCGCGGACAACATTGCCACCTACTATGTCGCCTGGACTCTGATCGGCATTGCCATGGCGGCAGGCCTATACGACGCCGCCTTCTCAACCTTGGGCCGACTTTTCGGCGAGTCGGCTCGAACGTCAATCACCGGGCTGACCTTGTTGGGTGGCTTCGCCAGCACCATAGGTTGGCCGGTGATTGCGGGACTGGAGAGTTGGATCGGCTGGCGATACGCCTGCCTTACCCTCGCCGCAGCTCATCTGCTGATCGGATTGCCCATCCATGCGTTGTTGATTCCTGGAAGCACAAAGCAACCGCCCCACCCCGTAGCAGTAGAATCACCCAATGCATCCGAGCTTCGCCCTAGGGCCACCCACCAATTGTTTTTGCTGATTGCCGCCATGCTGACGGTTCTGGCGCTGGTCGTATCAGGTATCTCAGTACACCTGCTCAATGTCCTCAAGCAATTGGGCGTCGCGACTGCCGTGGCCTTAGCCATCGGCATGGTGATTGGTCCTGCGCAAGTTTTGGCACGGGTGGCGGAGTTTTCCGTAGGCAGGCACCTCCATCCAACCTGGTCCGCACGGGCCGGTGTGTTGCTGTGTTTGATTGGGCTTGGGCTGCTGATTGCAGGCCTGCCCTGGCTGGCCTTTGTGGCGATAGCATTTTACGGCGCCGGTAACGGCATCCTCACCATCGCTCGCGGTACCCTCCCCTTGGCGCTGTTCGGGCCTCAAGGATATGGCGTACGAATGGGACTGCTCGCAAGACCCGTCCTGGTCGCCCAAGCCTGCGGCCCCATCGCCGCCGCTTACGTTCTGGACAGCTTCGGAGCATCAGTTCTGCTAAGTGTGATGTGCGGGCTTCTGTTGCTGTGCTTCATCGCCACTTGGCGCCTGCCAACTACACAAAAAGACATGTAGACGCAGTGCTGAGCGGGAAAACTGATTCCTGGCATCAAGCGAACACGGGGTGCGATGCATTGTCGATGTAGCACATCAATCTGGGGATGATGTGAGAAGCATCTGGCCCAACGCCTCTGAGGGTGGCCGAGGCAAAATTGCGCTGCTTCGGTAATCCCACGAAATACAAACCCGGCACATGCTCCGCCTCTCCGTTGCGTTGAGTCAGACTTTCGTTTCCCGCCACGTGCAGACCTGCCAAAAAACCAAGATTCGGACGAAACCCTGTCGCAAAAATCAGACTGTCCACCTCAGCATGCTGCCCATCAGCCCAGATAACGCCCGTTGGCGTTACCTGCGTGAACATTGGTTTGCGCTCAAAAACTCCCCGCTTCATGGCTCGACGATAGGTGCCGTCATCCAGCACAGGGGTACTTTGATCATTCAACCAACGAGTCTTCTCCAGTCCTGTCCACTTGAGCCAAGCATGGAAATCCACACCGAGGACCTTTTGCGGAAAAAACCGAATCGATTCCCTCGTTGCCAATACGACTCGGCTGACTTGAGCCAATTCATGGGCAATTTGTACAGCTGAGTTGGCCGCACCGATGACCACGACGCGTTGATCACCGAAGCCGTCGACATTTCGGTAATCCGCACTGTGTAAACGTTGCCCGCGAAAACTTCCCAGCCCTGGAATGTCAGGGATGAAAGGCTGATTGAATCCGCCCGTGCAAACGATCAATGCTTTTGAGCGGAAACACCGGCCATCAGATGTGTGAAGCAAAAATAGTCCATCCTCCCTACGCACTTTCTGGACGCGTGTGTTCTGCCGAATGGGTAGCTGGAAAACGTCCGCGTACTGCTCCAGATAACGTACGACTTCATCGCGTAGCGGGTAATGCTTGGCTTGCGCCGGAAAAGGCAATCCAGGTAACGATGAATAAGCAGCAGGGGAAAAAAGTCTCAGGTTGTCGTAATAATTGCGCCAATTTCCACCTGGCTGGCTCTCGGCATCTAGGATAAGAAACCTGAGGTTTTGCTGCTGCAGATGCCAACCGCACGCGAGCCCAGCTTGGCCCGCACCAACAACGATGACATCCGTGGACTCGTTAACTACGTTCATATGTGCACATCCATGCATATATACAGATAAATAAAAACTACTTTGGTGCACCAGGGCAGCAAAACGGGGCCAGACTCTTCATGTGCTGGAGAATGGCTTCGAGCCGTGTCACCACCGCCGGTCCATCCACCTCATAGAACATCTGCCGACTGACCTTGGTAGCACGGACGATGCCCGCCTCTAACAGCACTTGCAGATGTCGGGATACCACTGAACGCTCTTGAGGCAGCCCTTCGGCAATCTCGGCGATATCCGCTCGCCCCAGTTGCATGACTCGCTTGAGCACAGCTACCCGCGACGGCTCGCACAGAGCTTTGAAGAAAGCGCCATCGAGAGAGTCGATAGCAGCATCAATTGCACAGGTACGTGTAGAGGTTGGGTTTGTCATGCGGAAGACTATATGTGCACGATCATACACACGTCAACTTGCCGAAGCAGTGACCGACATTCAGCTTTGGGTGAACTACTTTGAAATATCGTTTCGCGATTTCCTGACCATAAACGAGTACGTTGCGCTTGGAAGGCGGAGTACCCGCGGAACGCAGCTCGTCAGACGCAAATCCCAAACCGTGTGCTCGCAGGCGAAATGGCATAATATGCCAATTATGTTTGTCCAGATCTGGAGCTAATCATGGCGACGCGAAACGTTGTGCTCACCCCTCACCAGGAGCAGGTTATCCATGATCTGGTTCAGTCCGGCCGTTATCAGAATGCCAGTGAAGTGATGCGAGAAGGCTTGCGGCTATTGGAACAGCGTGTCGCCGAAGATGCCGCCAAAATCGAGGCCCTGCGTCAGGCGACCTCAATCGGCATCATGGATCTTGATCGCGGACACTTCATTCAATTAAATGAAGGGGATCTGGAGCAATACCTTGAGGGGTTGAGCCAGGAGGCCAGTGTCCCGGCGAGGGAGAAGCACTGAGCATGCCGCAGTATCGGATTTCCAATGCAGCACGCGCAGACATTGTCGACATCCTCAGGCTCTCCCAGACGCAGTTTGGCGATCAAGCACGCCAGCGCTACCAGGCGCTAATCCTCGCGGCGCTGCAAGCTCTTGCCGACACGCCTTATCGCATTGGCAGCCACGACCGCGATGAGCTCGCTCCGGGTCTTCGCAGCTATCACCTCATCTATTCACGTCAGCAGGCCAAACACCCCCACGGGACGGTCAAAAGCCCACGCCATATCGTGTTTTATCGTGTGGCAAGCGACGATGTGATCGAGGTCGTCCGACTTCTTCATGACGCCATGGAAGTGCAGTTGCACTTGCCTAATGACTGATCAGCGACCTGGATCATCGGCTTAACTGGCCAAGAACAGCCGGCAACTCCGCTTAAGAATATCGACTCATTACTCATATCCTCTTCCGAACGGCCAAGGACCTGCCAGATATTGGTTGCTCATCCAGCATACTGGAGTGCACTGAATACCAGCCAGTGCCACACTGGAGTCCGTCGGAGATCGCCATTCGCGATCGCTCGCACACCCGATGTGGATGGGGGCAAAACTGGGGGCACAATTCGTTTATTTCAGACTAAAACAATCGCGCTAGAGCCCTGTCAAAATGTTTTTTGGCGACCCTGATAGCCTGTAGCGCCGCGCGCTCAACCATCTCGCAAACCGCAAGACTCTTATGCCCTGGCGCCCGAAAACGGCCAGAGCCCAAGGAAGACCCCACCGCAAAGGAGCATTCATGTCGTATTTCAAAACCACCGCCGCCGTTATCGCTCTCGCTTCACTCGCAGGATGCGTGACCAACCGTTCCGAGGTGGATGTAACCGGCCCGGTACCGCAAGTGGCCGCTTCAGGCCAAGGCCAGCAGATTTACATCAATGCATTGGATGAACGGGTATTCGAAATCAAGCCACGCAGCGCTGATATTCCTTCGCTGAAAAACGATGAAGTAAACGACACCAGCGTCACCGAGCGAGCCATCGGTCGCAAACGCAACGGTTTTGGTAAAGGGCTTGGTGATGTGGTGCTTCCTTCCGGGCGGACCGTGTCACAACTGGTAGGGAATGCTGTGGCCACAGCTTATCAGCAGGCTGGCTATCAAATCGTGACCACGCCAACGCCGAGCGCTACACCGGTCAATGTGCACATCATCGAATACTGGTCGTGGTTCTCTCCTGGCGCGTTCACCGTGGCCGTGAACAACAAAGCCCATCTGAAAATCGAAGCGCCGGGCACCGTGCCGCTGGAAGTGACAACCAACACTCGTGACAGCATGCAATTGGCCACAGACAGCGACTGGAAGAAGATTAACGAGCTGGGTCTCCAAGCTATCGTCACTGAGACGGGCAAGCAACTCGGCAAGACCAAGCCCTGAAAAAGAGCTCTTCATCAACGGCAGCCACCATCCGGGGGCTGCTGAACGCTCTCAACATGCTGGACCTCAAGCCAAAATCAACTGACTACTCCCGCGGTGACTCAGCCTTGACCTTACCGCGAAACACCCAGAACCCCCACGTGCAGCCACGAACCATCTCACCATCGTGTTCGATCCAACAGACACCGCAGGTCTGGATCGGCCCGAGGGCGCGGTGATAGCAGACGTGAGGCAGGTCGATGCCCTGCTCGGCCAGGAAATCGATCAGCGGCTGGTCTGCTTTACCCCTCAAGGTCCGACCGTTGTACTCGACGCAGCACTGGTTGTTGACGCTCATGGAAACTCGCCCCCATTGGCCGACTGACCGCCGTGACAGCGGCCCAACGAAACGTGAGGGCCGAATGTCTGGACGGAAATGTTCAGTTACAGAGTCGATATCCCGGTGCTGAAAATGTTCATTAATTTTGCTTGCGGATCATCGGAGCCGTTACAGCTTGTGGCAACCCAATGCCAGGTACCGCTGCGGCTCCGCCTCCCGCAGGCGAGCCGCCAGGAACACGCCCACCAGTAAGGCAGCCGGGATGATGGCGCAAAGACTGTAGGACAGCGCCTTGCTGGCACCCGTCAGCACATCGAAGTGCACCACGGCGATCACCAGCACCGCCAACAACACCAGGCATGAAAAACCGGGAAAGAGGCCTCCTCGCCAGAGCCCCAACTTGAGCTCCGGATGACGCTGGGAGAAAACCACGACCGCGGCGGAGGTGAGCCCCATCAGCAGGATCACGCACAGCGTCGCCAGGTTGGACAGCCAGGCGAACAGTTGCAGGATCGGATCTGCGTCCATCGCGGCGAAAACCAGCACGACCACGGCGGAGATCAAGCTTTGCAACGCCGAGCCCATGTGGGGGCTCTGGTGGATACGGTGGGTGGTGCCCAACCGGCTCGGCAGCAACCCATCGCGGCCAATGGCGAAGAAGTAACGGGCTGCGGCGTTATGAAAGGCGAGCAATCCGGCATAGATACTGACCATGAACAGCACACGAATGACCTGGGTCAACCCGGGGCCGACGAAGTGGTCGGACATGCCATAGATAAATGTCGTCGGGTCCTGCAAGGCCTGGAGCGTGGCGACAATCTTGTCCGCGCCTACGCCCACCACCATCGACCAGACCGACAGCGCGTAGAAGCCGCCGATCAGCAACACCGAGCAGTAAGTGGCAATCGGAATGGTTCGCTGGGGATTCTTCGCCTCCTCGCCGTAGATGGTGGTGGCTTCGAAACCAATGAACGCCGCGAAGCAGAACAACAAGCCAATGGACGGTGTGCCACTGAACACATGGCTGCGATCGAATGCATCCAGGTTGATGCCGCTGTCGCCCCCGGACTTCAGGATGGCGAAATCCAGGACCAGGATCGCCAGGTACTCAGCAATGACGATGACTGACAGCACCCGGGCAGACAGATCGATCTTGCGGTACCCGAGGATCGCGACGCTGGCCATGGCCATCAGCGAGTACGCCCACCAGGGCAACAGCAGGCCAAACGCATTTTGCATCGTGCCGCTGACGACACCGCCGAACATGCCATACAACCCGACCTGGAGGATGTTGTAGGCAAACATCGCCAGCACCCCTGCTGCGCCACCGGCCATTCCGCCCAGGCCCACGGAGGTAAAGGCATAGAAACCGCCCGTGTGGGTGAGATGCCGGGCCAGGGTGGTGTAGCCCACCGAAAACGCCAGTAACACCAGCAAGGCCAGGATCAGCAATGCCGGAGTACCTGCGCCGTTGCCGAGCATGATGCCGATGGGAAAGCCGCCGGCAATGACGCTCAACGGGCTCGCCGCCGAGACCACGAAAAAGATGATGAAGCCGACACCCAGGGCGCCACGCTTGAGCTCGCTGGAGCTGTTGACCGGGAGAGGTACGCTCATATCTTGTTGACCTTATGGGATGAGGTATTCGCTGCAGGATCGGCGCGGCCCACGGCGGGATCGCCTTATCGTGGGTGCCGCACGTCGGATTCGATCCTATGCCTCTCCCTCGATGCCTCACTAACCCAAATCGGCACGCGCGTAATCGGCAATGGCGGCGCGGGCGGTATGGGATGGCAACTCTGCGAACAGGGCCTGGTACTCGGCCGCAAAATGACTCAGGTGAAAGAAGCCCCACTGGGCAGCGACATCGCCGATCGACAGATGGGACGCCCGGGTCGACATCAGCGTCCGGCGTACGCCATTGAGCCTGACGGAACGCAGGTAATTGATCGGCGTCGTCTCGGCGACCGCGCGAAAGCTGTTCTGCACGGTGCGCCGGCTTACCTGGAGACGCTGGCACAACTCATCGACGCTGGGCACGTTGTTCAGCTGCGCGGTCGCCAGGCGATGGCACTTTTCGACGATGTAACTGCGTGTGGAACTTGGCGTGCGCTGCTGTTTGTCGCAAGCGGGGTCGGTCATCAGTTGCAGCAACTCGCCGAGCATGGTCTGTTCCAGCTGCAATTCCCGGTCCTGGGCAACCTCATCTTCTTCGCTCAGCAGCGCCTGGGAAAAGGCCGCCAGCATTCGACGGCGAGCCCCTGCATAGCGCTGGGTCGACACCCTGATCACCGGTTGCCGCAGCAACTGGCTGATGTCCTTGGCCGATTCGGTTTGCGCCAACGCTTGTTCGAACAGCTCGCGCTCGAACGTAATGGCCAGCAGCTCCATGCCCATCGGCATGTGGAACATGAACTCCTCGCCACCGTGGAGAAAGAACAGGCTGCTGTCGTCCACTTCCCTTCCCTGCATCCGGACCGAACCCGGGACGGTGATGGGCACGGCAAAACACATCTTGCCCCGTGGGGCCACGCCGTGCTGCACGACGCGCTGGTTGATCTGCTCGCGAAAAACATGGCAACGCGCCGTCGTCAACTGGATGAGCGAGCTCTCGGCCGAGCCGGCGGTCAACTGGTTGTAGTCCTGGCTCCATTCCTGGACGGTCGCGGCATGGACATGAATGTCATGGAACCGGCTGATGTTGAGATGCTTCATGATGACGAACGCCTCGGCCAATGTTCTTGTTGTTTGAGCGCCTTCCTGGTCGATATTCTCACAATAAGAGAATTCCGCAAATTTTGTTTGATCGCTACAGCCTTCTCTGTGAAATGCACGAAGACTGCTACCAACAGGTTCCTGTCGCAACCAATCCCTGTGGCGAGGAAGCTTGCTCCCGCTGGGCTGCGGAGCAGTCCCAAACGACGCCGTCAACACACGGCATCGCTCGCTTTTGCGGCGGCTGCGCCACCGAGCGGGAGCAGCTCCCTCGCCACAGGGATCAGGCGTCAATGGCGACGCGGCTTGAAAAGTACACCGCTCACTTTAGTGCTCCAACGACACTGGCAATGTGCCGATTCGGGCTAACGGCCGCGATCAGGCGGCGGGGATGATCGAGACACTGAAAATCGACATCCTGAGAGACCGTCATGAGTGAAGCCAAACTTGAATCCCTCCATTTCGCGGACGCCCCGCGGATCATTTCCACCATCCCCGGCCCCAAGACCACCGAGGCCCTGGCATTGTCGGCGCGTACCGAGTCGATGGCGCGCGGCGGCGCACGCATGCCCGTCGCCATGGACCGTGCCTTTGGCGCAACCTTCAAGGACCCGGATGGCAACACCTACATCGATCTGTCCGCTGGCGTGGGCGTCAGCAGCGTAGGCCGCTGCCACCCGAAGGTCGTGCAGGCCATCCGTGAACAGTCCGAAGTGTTGATGCACGCCCTGGAAGTCAACAGCACCCGGCGCACCGAACTGGCCGCCAAGATCGCCGAGATCGCGCCCGACGGACTGCGCGGCGACTGCATCACCTTCTTCACGCAAAGCGGCAGCGATGCCCTGGAAGCCGCGATCAAGTTCGCCAAGCGCATCACCGGACGCCATCAGATCATCGCTTTCCATGGCGGCTACCACGGCGTCTGGAACGCATCGGGCGCGCTGACCACGGGCACGGCCTACCGCAAGGGCTACGGTGCCCAGATGGGTGGCGTCATTCATGCGCCCTACCCTTATGCCTATCGTTTCCCGTTCGACACCACGCACAAAAGCGCCGAGCAGATTGCCGGCGAATACGTGGACTACCTGCTCAACACGCCCTACACCGCCGCCGATGACGTAGCCGCCGTGATTGTGGAACCGGTACAGGGCGAAGGCGGCTACGTGCCTCCCTCACCGGAGTTCCTGCAGTTGTTGCGCCAGGCCTGCGACCGCAGCGGTGCGTTGCTGATCGTCGACGAAGTGCAGTCCGGCGCCGGGCGCACCGGCAAGATGTGGGCGGTCGAGCACTCAGGCGTGAAGCCCGACATGCTCACCTTTGGCAAAGGCATCGGCAGCGACCTGCCCATGGCCGGCCTGATCATGCGCTCGGACCTGGCGGCCGCGATTCCCGATGGATCGGTGCCCAACACCTTTGCCGCCAACTCGCTGTCCGCCGCCGTGGCCCTGACCAACATCAGCATTCTCCAGGATCCAGAACTCGATCTGCTCAACCGTGCTCACACCCTCGGGCTCGAAGCCCAGGAGCGCATCCGTGGCTTCGACAGCCCCCTCATCGGCGAAGTGCGCGGTCGCGGCCTGATGATCGGAATCGAGCTGGTGGAGGACCCAATCACCAAGGCGCCACTGGCGCCGGCGAAGATCGGCCAGATCATGGGCTACTTGCTGAACCACGGCGTGCTGATGATTCCCTGCGGTCGCTACAGCAACGTGATGCGGGTCATGCCCTCGCTGACGATCCCTCGTTCGCTGTTCTTCAAGGCCTTGGACATTTTTGGCGATGCCCTGGCCTCCTTGAAGGCTTGAGTGTCCATCTCACCTCATTACGGATCGCAAAAATGACCCAGCATTTCAATCACTTCATCGAAGGCACGACCTTCGAAGCTTCGGACGGTCGTCGCATCGCGCTCGTCGATCCGGTGACAGAACAGACTTACGGCAGCACCGCCCGCGGCACCGCCGAGGATGTGGACCGCGCCGTGAGCGCGGCACGCCAGCAACTTGAGCATGGCGCCTGGCGCCAACTCGACGGAGCCCAGCGCGGTCGGCTGCTGTCGAAACTGGCGGACCTGGTCGAGCGCGACACCGAATTGCTGGCCGACCTGGACGCCAACGCCATCGGCCGTTCACCGGTCGAACCACGCCGGCTGGACATCCCCAACGCGATCGCCAACCTGCGTGCCGCCGCCGGCTGGGCGAATCAGCTCGAAGGGCGCACCATTCCCACTGGTGGCTATTTCGGCACCAAGACCCTGTCCTACACGGTGCGGGAACCGGTGGGTGTGGTCGGTGCCATCGTTCCCTGGAACTCACCACTGATGATCACCGTCTGGAAGCTCGCCGCGTTGTTGGCGGCGGGCTGCACGGTGGTCGTCAAGCCGTCGGAAGAAACGCCACAATCAGCCCTGCACCTGGCGGCGCTGGCTCAGCAAGCGGGCTTCCCCGACGGTGTCATCAACGTCGTCACCGGCTACGGCGACGAGGTCGGCCGCGCCCTGTGCGAGCACCCGCACGTGGCCAAGATCAGCTTCACCGGCAGCCCCGAGGCCGGGCGCGAGATCCAGCGCACCGCCGGTGTGTTGTTCAAGCGCGTGGCATTGGAGCTGGGCGGCAAGAGTCCGCAGATTGTCTTCGACGATGCTTCCTTCGACGACGCGCTCTTCGGTTGCTCCCTCGGCCTGTTCGCCAATCAGGGACAAATCTGCGCGGCCGGCTCGCGCATCCTGGTCCAGCGCGGCATCGCCGAACGCTTCGCCGCCGCGCTCGCCGACGCGGCGCGCGCAGTCAAGGTCGGCGACCCACGCCAGCCTGGCGTCCAGATGGGCCCGGTGGCCAAGAAGGCGCAATTCGACCGCGTCAACCGCTACATCCAACTGGGCATCGAACAAGGCGCCTCGCTATTGGCGGGCGGCGTATCGAATGCTGGCCAGGGCTGGTTCGTCCAGCCGACGATTTTCGCCAATGCCCGCAATGACATGGCGATCGCCCGGGACGAGATCTTCGGCCCCGTAGGCACGGTGATCACGTTCGACAGCGAAGAAGAGGCCATCGCGCTGGCCAACGACTCCACTTACGGCCTGGCGGCCACGGTCTGGACGGCCGACCTGGTGCGAGCCCATCGCGTGGCCGCCGCGGTGAAGGCCGGTGCCGTCGGCGTCAATTGCTGGAGCCCACTGGACGCCAACCTGCCTTGGGGCGGCGTCAAGTCCAGCGGCATCGGGCGTGAAGGTGGGTTCAGCGGCGCACAGGCCTACACCGAAGAGAAGGTCATCACCGTGTTGCTGCCCGGCTGAGAACAAAACCCGCACTGACCGAACGGCCCTGCAATGCGAGCTGGCAGGGGCCGTTCGAGGTGCATTTCGATGCGTTGATGATCCTTGGAGAGACTGCGATGAGTCCGGCAAATCAAACAATAATTGATCGGTATCCGACGTCCCTGCGTATTTTGCACTGGGTGCGCGCCTTGCTCGTCGCAGGCCTCCTCTGGGCCGGCTGGCACATGACCGGGCTGAATGACGAAGTGGCGAGCAAATATGAGCTGTACTACCCGTGGCACAAATCCTTTGGGGTGTTGGTGTTCCTGGTGGTCCTGATCCAGATCGCCCTGCGCATAAGCACGCCCAGGCTGCCGCAACCGCCGGAGACATTGGCGCGGTATGAGAGAGTTTCATCAAGGCTGGCGCACCGCACCCTGTATGCCCTGCTGGTGATCGTGCCGTTGATGGGCTATTCGATGTCGAGCACCTACACGATGAGCGATGGGGTGTTCTTTTTTGGCGTGAACCTTCCGGAGCTTCTTGGCAAGAATGACGATTGGTTCGTGGTCTTCCAGTGGCTGCACAAGGTACTCGCCTATACCCTGCTCGGCCTGGTCCTGGTGCACATCGCCGGCGCCCTCAAGCACCGGTTCTTCGACCGTGACCCTCGCAGCGACGTCTTACGCCGCATGCTGTGACGACCAGGGGCCTTGGCACCGTCATGGAATGCCTCCTTATCGAGTGTTCATGCGTTCACGTCGACGACCGTGCGCCCGCGAACCTGCCCTTGCAACACCCGGGCAGCCACTGCCGGAACCTCGGCCAAGCCAATCACCTGGGTGGTGCGGGCAAGCTTGTTGACATCAAGATCCCGGGCCAGTCGCGACCAGGCCTGCAAGCGCGCAGCTTGCGGAGCGTTTACCGAGTCGATACCCGCCAGGGTCACGTTGCGCAGGATAAACGGCAGCACCGAGCCGGGCAGGTCCGCGCCCTGGGCCAGGCCGAAGGCAGCGACAACCCCGCGGTACTGGGTCTGGGCCAAGGCATTGGCCAAGGTATGGCTGCCGACCGAGTCGATGACACCCGCCCAACGCTCCTTCGCAATCGGCGCGCCGGGCTCTGACAAGGTGCGGCGATCGATGATTTCGGCCGCACCTAAGTCGCGCAGGTAATCGGCCTCTTCCTGCCGTCCGGTCGAGGCGATCACCCGATAACCCAGGCCGGACAACAACGCGATCGCCACCGAGCCGGCGCCGCCATTGGCACCGGTCACCAGGATATCGCCACGCTCGGGTGTCAGGCCGCCGTGTTCCAGCGCCAGGACGCTGAGCATCGCCGTGTAGCCGGCGGTGCCGATGGCCATGGCTTGTTGGGTTGAAAACGCCTCCGGGATTTTCACCAGCCAGTCGCCACTCACCCGCGCCTTCTGGGCAAAGCCACCGTGGTGGGTCTGGCTCAGCCCCCAGCCATTGACCAGCACCCGATCACCAGTTTGGAAACCGGCGTGGCTCGACGTTTCGACGATGCCGGCGAAGTCGATGCCCGGAATCAACGGGAACTGGCGGATGACCGGCGAACGCCCGCTGAGGGCCATGGCGTCCTTGTAATTCACCGTCGAGTACTCGATCGCCACGGTAACGTCGCCGGCCATCAGGTCCTCATCCTTGAAATCGACCAGGCGGGTGGAAATCACATCGTCGGCTTTAGTGGTGAGCAGCGCCTTGAAAGTCATTGTCATGTTTCCTGTTCGATTGAAGGATTGGGACTACGGGCAAGCGGCTGGACGGGGCAGACTCACGCAAGCTGCATGGCTTTGCGGATACCCGTATCCAGAACGCCAGCCGGGGCGAAGCGACGCATCCATTGCAACTGCGCCGCCGCCTTGCCAGCGGTATAGCGCAGCTTGGGACGCTCGGCCCGCGCCGCCTTGAGCACCACGTGAGCCACCACATCTGCGCTTTCGGCGGTCGCCATCGCCTGGTTGACGACTTTGGTGACCTTTACGCGAATATCTTCGTACAGGTCCAGCTTGGCGTCAGCCTCCAGGCTGTTGCTTTCGAACGAGGTCCGGGTATAGCCGGGTTCGATCACAGTGACCCGGATGCCATGGGTGCGCAGTTCGTGGTCCAGGGCTTGAGAATAGCCATCTACCGCATGTTTGCTCGCGACGTAGAGCGCCACATAAGGCACGGCCACGACGCCGAGGATCGAACCGATGTTGATGATGCGACCGCTGCCCTGGCGCCGCATGTGGGGCACAACAGCGCGAGTCATCCGGACAACGCCCATGAAATTGGTATCAAAAACCGCCTTGGCCTGCTCGATGGAGCTCTCTTCCGCCGCCGCAGGCGCGAGCCCGAAACCGGCATTGTTGACCAGCAGATCGATACGGCCCTCCAACTGCAACAACTCCTGCACAGCGTGCTCGACAGAGGCATCCTCGGTCACGTCCAGCGCCAGCATGGCAAACGGCCGTTGATCCGACTGGACGCCTCTGCGGCTGGTGCCATAGACCTTGTAGCCCGCCGCAACGAGCTTGACGGCGATGGCCTCTCCGATACCGGACGAAGCGCCTGTTACCAAAGCTACGGGTTTGTTGATTGTCATGAAGTTTTCCTCGGGCAGCAGGGTCGGGGCCGGCATCGAAGCGTGTCGGGCAAATCTATGATGATGAGCATAATCATAAACGTCAACAGTTTTGATTTTGATCGACATCTAATTGATCACGCCATGCTTTGTTCGCCAGAACCGTAGTCTGTCCGACAGGCTTCACCGGAACCGTTACTGAACTTGCTGCGATCATCAGCAAAAAAACGTTTCACCGATGAAACAATCCCGGAATTACCACCATCACCGCTTTGTAACAAAGTGCGACTAGGATCGGGAATGCCTCCTATTTCGCGAGTTTCCCACCATGACAACGCCTACCCTGGCTTCCAACCTGTCGGGCTCGGTCGCTTCCCCTTCGAGACCGCAGCTGGATCGCAAACCGAGCATGATGACCCTGGCGATTTTTTTCGCGGTGCTGGGCATCGGCCTTTTGTTCACTGCCTACAGCTTGATGCACGACATGAACGAGCTCGGCACCGTGGTGACCACGTGGACACCGTTCCTGCTGCTGGGTGTCGCGCTGCTGATCGCGCTGGGCTTTGAGTTCGTCAACGGTTTCCACGACACCGCCAACGCCGTGGCCACGGTTATCTATACCAACTCCATGGCCCCCAATTTCGCGGTGGCCTGGTCGGGTTTCTTCAATTTCCTTGGGGTGTTGCTGTCCAGTGGCGCGGTGGCTTTCGGCATCATCGCCTTGCTGCCGGTGGAGCTGATCCTGCAGGTCGGTTCCTCCGCCGGTTTCGCCATGATCTTCGCGTTGCTGATCGCCGCGATCCTCTGGAACCTCGGCACTTGGTGGCTGGGCCTGCCGGCCTCGTCTTCCCACACGCTGATTGGTTCGATCATCGGCGTCGGCGTCGCCAATGCGCTGATGCACGGTCGCGATGGCACCAGTGGGGTGGACTGGGCCCAGGCGACCAAGATCGGCTACGCGCTGCTTTTGTCACCGCTGGTAGGCTTCGGTTGCGCCGCGTTGCTGTTGCTGGCGCTGCGGGCTTTCGTCAAGAATCGCGCGCTGTACAAGGCACCTGAAGGCAACACACCGCCACCTTGGTGGATTCGCGGCCTGCTGATCCTGACGTGTACCGGCGTTTCGTTCGCCCACGGTTCCAACGATGGCCAGAAAGGCATGGGCCTGATCATGCTGATCCTGGTGGGTACTCTGCCAATGGCGTATGCGCTCAACCGCACGATGCCTGCCGACCAGGCACTTCAATTCGCCGCGGTGGCTGAAGTCACGCAACAAGCCCTGGTCAAGCATTCGCCCTCGCCGGCGCCGGCCGATCCGCGCCCTATCCTGTCCGCCTACGTCAGCAGCAAGCAGGCTACGCCCCAACTGGTGCCGGCCCTTGCCGCGATGACCGGCAGCATCGGTGCCGAGGTCAAAGGCTACGGCTCGCTGGCGAAGGTGCCCGTCGAAGCCGTGGGCAACGTGCGCAACGACATGTACCTGACCAGCGAAACCATTCGCCTGATGGACAAGAATAAGGTCGGCGACTTTGATGCCGACACGCGGGACAAACTGCAACTGTTCAAGCAGCAGATCGACAATTCGACGCGGTTCATTCCGCTATGGGTGAAGATCGCCGTGGCCATCGCCCTTGGCCTGGGCACCATGGTCGGCTGGAAACGCATCGTGGTGACGGTGGGAGAGAAAATCGGCAAGTCGCACCTCACCTACGCCCAAGGCGCCTCGGCTGAAACGGTCGCGATGCTGACCATTGGCGCTGCCGACGTGTTCGGCCTGCCGGTGTCCACCACCCATGTGCTTTCCTCGGGTGTGGCCGGTACGATGGTCGCCAACGGCGGTGGCCTGCAGATGCGCACGATCCGCAACCTGCTGATGGCCTGGGTGCTCACGCTGCCAGCCGCCATCCTGTTGTCCGGCAGCCTTTACTGGTTGTTCACCCAACTGTTCTGATCCGAATCCCGAAGGGAATGTTCGGGGCCCGGGTGTGTTTTCACCGAGCCCCGAACTTGTTTTCAGGCGACCAGATCGTTGGCGTTGAAGGTATTGACACCGACCAACTGGATTTCGAAGTCCGCGCCCAGATCATCGTTGACGTTGCCATAGAGCACATGATCAACGAAGCGCAACTGCCCCGCGCCAGTGAAATCACCTACATCGACAAAGCTGAACTTGTTGAACAGTGGCGTCAGCGCATTGGCATCCAGTTTCGACAGATCGATCTTGTCGCCTTGCAGGCGGCTGAAATCGAGGATGACGTCGCCCGCCCCGTCCTTGCCCAACTCACTCAACGAACTGAAAACGAAACGATCAGCTCCGACGCCGCCCGTCAGGGTGTCGGTCCCCACCCCGCCAATCAGGGTGTCGTTGCCAGCACCGCCATCGAGGCGATCGTTGCCTGCGCCACCGTTGAGCACGTTGGCGGCGGCATTGCCGATCAGCACGTTGTCCAGCGCGTTGCCGCTGCCGTTGATCGCGGCAACACCGGTCAGCGTGAGGTTTTCCAGGTTGCTGCCCAGGGTCCAGCTCACCGAGGAACGAACGCTGTCGATTTCGGAGGCCGAGGTGCTGGTTTCGCTGATGACGTCCTTGAGGTTGTCGACCACGTAGGTGTCGTTGCCAGTGCCACCGATGAGGGTGTCGATGCCGGCGCCGCCGTCGAGGGTATCCGCGCCGTCCATGCCATTGAGCACGTTCGCCGCGGCGTTGCCGATCAGGCTGTTATTTGATGCGTTGCCGGTGAGGTTGAGCGCGGCGACGCCGAGCAACACTGCATTCTCGACGTTGGCGGACAAGGTATGGCTGACCGCTGTCCGGACCAGGTCGATGCCTTCATCCGCAAGCTCTACGACGCTGTCACCCGCGTTGTCGAGGGTATACGTGTCGTTACCCGCGCCACCGACCAAGGTATCGCGCCCGGCGAGGCCGTCCAGCAGGTTGTTTCCGTCGTTGCCGGTCAGCACGTTGTTCAACGCGTTGCCGCTGCCGTTGAGGTTGGCGCTGCCGGTCAGCGTGAGGTTTTCCAGGTTGGCGCCCAGCACCCAGTTGACCGAGGCCCGTACGCTGTCGACTTCAGCGGCCAGGGTGCTGGTTTCGCTGACGACGTCCTTGAGGTTGTCGACCACGTAGGTGTCGTTGCCCGTGCCGCCGACCAGCGTGTCGATGCCGAGGCCACCGTCGAGGATGTTGGCGCCAGCGTTGCCGGTGATGCGGTTGTTCAGCGCGTTACCGGTAGCGTTGATGCTGCCGGCGCCGCTGAGTGTCAGGTTTTCGAGGTTGGCGCCCAGCGCATAGCTGATGGACGAAACGACACTGTCAATCTCAGTCAGCGCCGCGCCGCGCTCGATCACCGTGTCGCCGAGGTTGTCGACATAATAAGTGTCGTTGCCGGCGCCGCCGTCCAGAGTATCCGCGCCGCCCAGGCCGTTGAGCACGTTGGCGGCGGCGTTGCCGATCAGCACATTGTCCAGCGCGTTGCCGCTGCCGTTGATCGCGGCAACACCGGTCAGCGTGAGGTTTTCCAGGTTGCTGCCCAGGGTCCAGCTCACCGAGGAACGAACGCTGTCGATTTCGGAGGCCGAGGTGCTGGTTTCGCTGATGACGTCCTTGAGGTTGTCGACCACGTAGGTGTCGTTGCCAGTGCCACCGATGAGGGTGTCGATGCCGGCGCCGCCGTCGAGGGTATCCGCGCCGTCCATGCCATTGAGCACGTTCGCCGCGGCGTTGCCGATCAGGCTGTTATTTGATGCGTTGCCGGTGAGGTTGAGCGCGGCGACGCCGAGCAACACTGCATTCTCGACGTTGGCGGACAAGGTATGGCTGACCGCTGTCCGGACCAGGTCGATGCCTTCATCCGCAAGCTCTACGACGCTGTCACCCGCGTTGTCGAGGGTATACGTGTCGTTACCGGCGCCACCGACCAAGGTGTCGCGCCCGGCGAGGCCGTCCAGTAGGTTGTTGCCAGCGTTGCCGGTCAGCACGTTGTTCAACGCGTTACCGCTGCCGTTGAGGTTGGCGGTGCCGGTGAGCGTGAGGTTTTCCAGGTTGGCGCCCAGGCTCCAGGTCAAGGAGGCGCGCACGGTATCGATCTCGCTGGCGAGGGTGCTGGTTTCGCTGATCACATCCTTGAGGTTGTCGACCACGTAGGTGTCATTACCGGTGCCGCCGACCAGCGTGTCGATGCCGAGGCCACCGTCGAGGATGTTGGCGCCAGCGTTGCCGGTGATGCGGTTGTTCAGCGCGTTACCGGTAGCGTTGATGCTGCCGGCGCCGCTGAGTGTCAGGTTTTCGAGGTTGGCGCCCAGCGCATAGCTGATGGACGAAACAACGCTGTCAATCTCAGTCAGCGCCGCGCCGCGCTCGATCACCGTGTCGCCGAGGTTGTCGACGTAGTAAGTATCGTTGCCGGCACCACCGTCCAGGCTATCCGCGCCGCCCAGGCCGTTGAGCACGTTGGCGGCGGCGTTGCCGATCAGCACGTTGTCCAGCGCGTTGCCGCTGCCGTTGATCGCGGCAACACCGGTCAGCGTGAGGTTTTCCAGGTTGCTGCCCAGGGTCCAGCTCACCGAGGAACGAACGCTGTCGATTTCGGAGGCCGAGGTGCTGGTTTCGCTGATGACGTCCTTGAGGTTGTCGACCACGTAGGTGTCGTTGCCGGTGCCACCGATGAGAGTGTCGATACCGGCGCCACCGTCGAGGGTATCCGCACCGTCCATGCCATTGAGCACGTTCGCCGCGGCGTTGCCGATCAGGCTGTTATTTGATGCGTTGCCGGTGAGGTTGAGCGCGGCGACGCCGAGCAACACTGCATTCTCGACGTTGGCGGACAAGGTATGGCTGACCGCTGTCCGGACCAGGTCGATGCCTTCGTCCGCGAGTTCGACAACGCTGTCACCCGCGTTGTCGAGGGTATACGTGTCGTTACCGGCGCCACCGACCAAGGTGTCGCGCCCGGCGAGGCCGTCCAGTAGGTTGTTGCCAGCGTTGCCGGTTAGCACGTTGTTCAACGCGTTACCGCTGCCGTTGAGGTTGGCGGTGCCGGTGAGCGTGAGGTTTTCCAGGTTGGCGCCCAGGTTCCAGGTCAAGGAGGCGCGCACCGTATCGATTTCGCTGGCCAGGGTGCTGGTTTCGCTGATCACGTCCTTGAGGTTGTCGACCACGTAGGTGTCGTTGCCGGTGCCGCCGACCAGCGTGTCGATGCCGAGGCCACCGTCGAGGACGTTGGCGCCAGCGTTGCCGGTGATGCGGTTGTTCAGCGCGTTACCGGTAGCGTTGATGGCGCCGGCGCCATTGAGAGTCAGGTTTTCGAGGTTGGCACCCAGCACGTAGCTGATGGACGAAACAACGCTGTCAATCTCAGTCAGCGCCGCGCCGCGCTCGATCACCGTGTCGCCGAGGTTGTCGACGTAGTAAGTGTCGTTGCCGGCGCCACCGTCCAGGCTATCTGCGCCGCCCAGGCCGTTGAGCACGTTGGCGGCGGCATTGCCGATCAGCACGTTGTCCGATGTATTGCCGACGAGATTGAGGGCCGCGACACCAAGCAATTGCCCATTTTCAACGTTGGCTGACAAAGTGTAAGTGACCGCAGTGCGGACCAAGTCCAGGCCGCCGTCGACAAGCTCGACGACACCGTCATTCACGTTGTCGATCACATACGAGTCGTTCCCCGCACCCCCAACTAGCGTGTCCCGCCCAGCCCCGCCGTCAAGGACATTATTTCCGGCGTTACCGGTCAGCACGTTATTCAGGGCGTTGCCAAAGCCGCTGAGATTAGCGGTACCTGTAAGAGTGAGGTTTTCCAGATTGGCGCCCAGACTCCAATTCAACGAGGATTGCACCGTGTCTATTTCGCTGGCCAGGGTGCTTGTTTCGCTAATGATGTCCTTGAGATCGTCGACCACATAGGTATCGTTACCGGCGCCACCGGTCATGACATCCTTGCCACCGCGGCCATCCAGAAGGTTGCCGAGTGCGTTGCCAATCAGCGTGTCGTCATTGGCCGAGCCGACTGCATTTTCGATCTTGGCGCCGTAGGCAATAGCCAACCCTTCATTAAATGCAGCGCCCGTCTTGTAGTTCAAGAAAGTCTGCCCGATCTTGCTGAACTGACCTTCGTTCAAATTGATGCGGACCGCTCCAGCTTGATTGCTCGCATCAATGGTGTCATTGCCGCCTGCGTCCCAGATCGTCTCGAAAATCGATTGGCCAGTCGTCCAGCTATACGTGGTGTTACCGGTCTGCCACTGGTTGTTTGCGCCATACAAGCTCTGGATGGCTGCAATGTCTAATAGCATGGGCGTCGTAGGCTCATAGGAGTACGCGCTGTTGTAGCTCATGATGGTGTAGCGCACATCATCGAACTGGGCAGAAAGCACCGTCGGGTTCGACAGGCTTTTGGAGAATGGATGCTTGAGACCCAACGCGTGACCAATCTCATGCATGAACACCAGATAGTCGTATGAGCCTTCGTCGGGGGTAGGGTCGTTGGTGATCGGCCCCAGCCACACGTCTCCCGCACTGGGTGTCCGGCCGGGAAAATAGCCCCATGCTGCGGTGTCATCGTCCATCCAGAGATAGCCGCCAAACCGCAGGTCACCTACCTCTGTAGCGGACTCGGTGACTTGAGTGAAATGGATATTTGCAACCGCTCCCCAAGTTCCGATCGAGCTGACAATGCCATCCTGCTGCGCCGTTGTTACGGCGTATCCCCGCTTGTATTCGTTTTCGCTGCTGTAGTTACTCGCAAAGTAGGACTCTGCTGTCATGAAGCTGTACGTCAACGACGTGCCCGTCGTCGCACTTCCGGTCCAGTAAGTGCCAACCAACAAGCTATTGACCTGCACGTTAGTGGTCAATTTCGCAGACGAAACGGAGGAGTAACCAAGGGGACTGGGCATACAAGCTTCCTATGAGCGATCTGCGGCCCTTCCCGGATGCGGCCGCTACAAGTCGTTAATATTGCCTGAAAAATGGCGCCAATAATATTACTTGGCCATCATTTTTTCTACCGCACATCCGATGAACCGGGGGTAGCCAGCCAGTCGTTGGCCTTGCGTATATCACCCTCCCCCAACCTGCCACTCCAACGATGCAGGACAAGCAGGCTGGTCACGAAGCGGTACTGCGACTGATAGAAATCACGCCGCGCGCGAAACTCCTCCTTGATGCTGTCCAGTACGTCCACGGCATTCTTGACGCCATAGGAAAAGGCCTTCTCCGTGGCGAGTCGCGACTTCTCGGCCGATTCGAGCGCGCGATGCGTCGCCTTGATACGGCTTAGCTCGGCGGTCATGCCCAGGTAGGCCGTGCGAGTCTCCTTGATGACTTGGCGCCGTAACGCCTCGAGTTCTTGTTGCGCGGCCTCCTTGTCGCTCTCGGAAGTCGACACCCGGGCGCGGGTGGTGCCGCCACTGTAGAGCGGCATCTGCAAGTCCAGGGACGCGACGAGATTGTCCGAGCGAGGCGCCAGCGCACCTTCGTAGCCGATGTCGCTGCGTTGCGCCATCAGGTTCAGGCCCAGCTTGGGCAGATGGCCGGCCTTGGCTTCTCCGATGGCGGCTTCGGCGGCGCGAATGCTGTGTTCGCGAGCGTGCAGCGCCGGGTTGCTGTCCAGCGCAGTCTGCACCCAGTAATCCTGCGCTTGGGCCGGCAGACTGAACGCCGGACTCTCGGCGATGCGCTTGAACGGCTCCCGAACCTCGCGCCCCACCAATTCGGAGATGGCTTCGCGGCTGACCTCGACCTTGTTGACGGCTTCGATCTCGTCAGCCTTGAGCGCATCCACACGCGCCTCGAGGTCCAGCGTGTCGGTCACCATTGCCATCTGCCGCGCATACAGGGCGTTGACGCGCTTGAGATTGCGTTCGGTCGCGTCCAGCTCGCTACGCACCAGGGCCAATTCGTCCTCGGCGGCAAGCACGGCAAAATACCGCTCGGACAGGTCAATGCTGGCCTGCACTCGCGTGTCATCGGACTCAAATTCGCTCTGGCGCGCCAGCTCCACGTAGCGCTGGTAACTGCGCCAGACCTGCGGGTCGTAGATGACCTGGTTGAGCATCACCGCCATGCGCTTGCCGTTGTACTGGATACGGCTCAGCTCATCGTCGCGCCGGCTGCGGTTGACGCTGCCGCTGGCGTTGAGCTGCGGCAACAATTGACCGAAGGCCGCACGCTCGTTGCCTTCGCCACTGCGAGTCAAGGCCTGCGCCCGCAGGACACGCGGATCGGCGCCCTGCGCCTCTTGATGCAACTGCCAGAGATCGACATAGGTAGACGCCTGCCCATTGTCCGCAAGGGCGCCAAACGACAGGGCGACCAACCACAGCGCGACCAGAGATTTCATATCAATCCTCGATCAACGAACGGGCAAATGCATTGCTGGCCGGCTGCATCAGGTATTCCAGCAACGTCCGCGACCCCGTATTGATCAACACCTCGACGGGCATTCCGGGCACCAGGGTAAGACCGCCCAATGCCTGTCTCCCCTTATCGGTCAAGACCACGCGTGCCAGGTAATACGGGGTTGCGGTGTCCTTGTTGACCAAGCGGTCGGCAGATACCTGTACCAGCTGGCCCTCAATGACCGGCGTGGTACTGCTTTTGAACGCACTGAAGCGGATGCCAGCCAGCTTGCCCGGCGCAATGCGGTCAATGTCCATCGGTGAAACCTGGGCCTCGACGATCAGCTCCTCGTTGGCCGGGACAATGTCGAGCAGCGCAGTCCCCGGGCTGACCACCGCGCCCAGGGTATGCACGGTCAAGCCCATGACCTTTCCGGATTCGGGCGCGACGATATCAGTACGCTGGTCGCGATCCTGCAGGGTGGCCAACCGTTCGCGGAGCTCGTAGACCTTGGTCCGGGCATCGCCCAGCAAACCCGCGACTTCACTGGCAAAGGTCTTTTTCAGCTGCAAGATCTTCAACTGCGCTTCGTCGGCCTGGACCCTGGCCCGCGCGCTGGCAGATTGGCTTTCCGCAATTTCGGCCTGCAGCCGGGCCAGGCTGCGCTCCTGCTCGCGCAAACGCTGCTTGTCCACGTAGCCTTCGGACAACAACGCGCGTAGATCGACGATCTCTTCCTGATAGGAAGCCGCGAGCATTTGCTTGCTGGCGACGACGGCTCTATAGCCACGAATCTGTTCCTCGATTTGCCCGATGGACTTCTCCTGCAGGGCGATTTCCCCGAGCAAGGAGGTCCGCCGGGTCTGGAAGATCCGTGCTTCGCTGTCGCGCGCCTCACGTACGCGAGCATCAGCGAGGTCCAGGGCGGGGACGGGCAGCGGCTCGGACAAGCCATCACGCTCGGCCACCAGTCGGGCTTCAAGTTCGAGCGCTGCGATCAACTGGCTGCGCATCGCTTCCATTTCAGAGCGCGCCTGGGTGTTGTCGAGCACCAGCAGCACATCACCGACCTTCACCAGGTCGCCGTCATGCACGCGCAGCTCGCGCACGATGCCCCCTTCCAGGTGCTGCACGGTCTTGCGGTAGCTCTTGACGGTGACCACGCCCGGCGCCAGCGCCGCGCTGTCAAGCGGCGCCAGGGTGGCCCAGCCGCCAAACAGGCCGAATGTCACCAGCAACATGAGATAGCCAATGCGCCGTATCGGTTTGTCGTCAATGGAAAACCCGGTGACAGGGGCGGATGATGGCTTGATTTGTTGCATCGAATGGCTCATCCGCTTCCTACGATTCAATGGCGGCGGCCGGGTGCGCCGCGGGCGTGGCAGCCTGCAGTCGCGCCAGGACCTTGTCGCGCGGTCCGAACAGGCTCAGTTCGCCCTGATTGAGGACCAGCAGTTTGTCGACCTGCGCCAGCACGCCGGACCGATGAGTGATGACAAACACCGTGGCGCGGCTCTGCCTGAGTTTTTGCAGCGCCTCGGCGAGCATCTTTTCGCCCGCATCGTCCAGGTTGGAGTTCGGTTCATCGAGCAATACGAGGCGCGGTTCGCCGTACAGCGCGCGGGCCAGGCCGATGCGTTGGCGCTGGCCGCCGGACAGGCCACCGCCATTGGCGCCGATCAAGGTGTCGTAGCCATCAGGCAATTGCAGAACCAGTTCATGCACCCCGGCCATGCGCGCGGCAGCGACCACGGCTGGTGCGTCCACCGGACCGAAGCGTGAAATGTTCTGGCTGATGGTGCCTTCGAACAACTCGATGTCCTGCGGCAGGTAACCGATGTAGGGGCCAAGTTCGTCCCGCCGCCATTGGCTGATGTCCGCACCGTCCAGGCGCACCGTACCCGCCAGGCTTGGCCAGATGCCGAGCAATGCCCTGGCCAGCGTCGACTTGCCCGCGCCGCTCGGACCAATGATGCCCACCACGGAACCTGCCGGCACCTCGAACGTCAGGCTCCGGATAATCGGTTTGCGCTGGTTGGGCGCGCCAACCGAAAGGCCTTCCACCCGGATCGCGCCCTCGGGTGCCGGCAAGGACATGCGCTCAGGTTCGGCGGCGATCGTTGCCAGCAATTGGTGCAGCCTTGCATATTGCGATCGTGCGCCCAGGAAGCCTTTCCAGACGCCAATCAATTGATCGATGGGCGCCAGGGCTCGCCCCAGCAGAATGGAGCCGGCGATCATCAGCCCAGACGAAATCTCGTGATTGATCGTCAGGTACGCACCCAAGCCCAGCACCAGCGACTGGACGACCTGGCGGAACGTCCTGGAGACGGTCGCGACCGTCGTGGCGCGGTCACTGGCAAGGCTCTGCAGGGAAAGAACGGTGTGGGTCTGCTCGCTCCAGCGCTGACGCAAGCTGGCAAGCATGCCCATGGATTCAACCACCTCGGCGTTGCGCAAGCTCTTGTTGGTGAAAGCGGTAGCCGCCATCTGCTCGCGGTTGGCCGCATGCAGCGGTGCCTGGGTGAGTTTTTCATTGACGTAGGCCAGCGTACCCAACAGCACCGCGCTCAACAGCCCCATCCAGCCGTACCAGGGATGGAACATGAACATGACGGCCAGGTAGATCGGAATCCAGGGCGTGTCGAAAAACGCAAAGAGGCCGTTGCCGGTCAGGAACTGGCGCAACGCGTTCAAATCGCTCAGGGGCTGGGCCGTGGCGTTCATGCCGCAGCTTGTCAGCGCCTGCTTGAAACTCGCGTCGAACAGGCGCTGGCCCAGCAACGTATCCAGGCGCGTGCTGATCCGCACCATGATCCGCGACCGAACCCACTCCAGTCCGCCCATCGTGGTCAACAGGAGCAACATGATCAGCGTCAACATCAACAAGGTCGACAGGCTGGCGCTGGCGACCGCACGGTCATAGACCTGCAGCATGTAGAACGAGGGAACCAGCATCAGCAGGTTGACGAAAAAACTGAAGAAGGCAACGGAAAGAAAGCTGCTTTTGCACGCGGCAAGGGCATCCTCCAACTCGGTCCTGGAGTGGGCTGGCATGGTTCATTCCCTGAGGTCCGATTAGGGTCAAACCTGGAAAAAATCTAAAGGGCACAGGCGCGCAAACGCCTGGAATATCTTTTCTTGGACACTACTGCAGTGCCCGCACAATCGGATCTACCGCGCTGTATCGGCACATCCTTGCGGTTCTTAAGGAGGAATTTCAAAGGCGCCTCTCTGGCCTGCGGTTTGCTGGAAGCTCACAAGCTCCTGCTTGCGGCACCAGGCTGATGTCGACACGTCGATTGGCGATTCGCCCGGCCTCGGTATCGTTTCCTGCGATGGGTTGATGGGCGGCAAAGCCCTGCACGGCAAAACAATCGGCGGGAATGCTGCCCACGCTCTGCATCCAGTCACGTACCGCAGACGCCCGGGCATGGGAGAGCCGGAGATTCTGCTCCGATGAACCTGTGGCATCGGTATGCCCGGCAATGATGATCAACCAGCCTGGCTGGGCCTTGATGTCGACCAGGGCCTTGACGAGGACAGAGGTCGAGCTGGGCTTGAGCTTCGCGCTGCCGGCGTCGAACAGCGACAGGCTGTCGAGCTGTACCGGATCGGGCCAGACGACATCCGCCTGCGTGCCTTGCCGCCACCCGGCAACGCCGGCGGCGATGGCAAGCAGCAACGCCGCGGTGCACAGCCATGGCAATAACCGTCGTTTGCCGCTTGTCGCATCGGGCGGCGGCACGAGCACGATCGGCATCATCAATGCCGGTTCCGCCACCCGGACGGGGAGCAATGCCGTTTCGGTGCCGAAGTCGCTCCGTTCCAAGCGCTGGATGAGGTGCGTGACCTGCAGTCGCAGGGCCTGCAGCGTGGTCAACGGTACGGGCGCCTGGCAGGGCAACCGTTCACTGAGGTCGGTAAGCGCATTATCCAACTCAAGCAATGCGCGCAGGTTGTTGGTCGACAGCGCCCAGCTGCGCAGCAGCGTTTGCAGTTGGGCAAACAACCACCCGAGCATCTCCAGGCGAACGGAGACCGACGCCGGCCAAAGACTGGACCATTGGCCACAGAGAGTCTTGAGCAGTCTCATGCCTTCGACCATGCCATCCAAACCGTGACGCTGCCCCCGCGCCAGCGCATAAAAGCTCACGGTCTGCAGTTCTGCCCCGTTCAATTGCAGTAGCACGAGGCACAACTGCTCCACTTTCTGCCAATCCACATCGGGACAGGCGCCATGGCCCAGCTTCGCCAACTCACCCCGCAGGGCGACGAACTCAGCATAACCGCGCGGATCGCCGCCGAGTCGAACATGCACCTCGAACAACGCGCTCATCGCCCGCCCCTTGGGTGATCCATTCCAGGCGTCGAAAAGTAGTTCTGCCGCGTCAGGTGGCGCACAAGGACTTTGCCCTCCGGCCCCACAGTGGTCCCGAAACTCACCCGCCGCCCGCCTTTCAACTGCACGTCCAGCGCACATTCCAAATGCCCCGGCAGCACCTGGGGCAACAGTTCGATGGCGAGCTCCGCCAACCGTGGTTCGTATTTGAGCAAGGTGTCGGTCATGGTCTTCATCAAGGTATGCGCCGTTGCTGGCAACCCCTGCAAAACCGTGCCCATATCCGGCAGTCCGTAGTCCGGCAGGTGACTGAGTGCACCCGCCCGGCAATTGAGGATGCGTTTTAGGTTGTCCAGGACCGACAGCGTGTGCTGGTCCTGCTCGCTGACGCGATGCACATCCAGTTCTCCGTCGAAGTTTTGCAGCAACATTTCGTAGAGCGAGGGGTTGGGCTCGGTCATGGCTTATTCCTTCGCCAAGGGACGCAAGGTCAGTTGGTTGTCTCCCATCTCGATGAGCCGTGCCCGATCCGGGTCCAGGTCATCGCGTGTCAGCAGCAGGCGCCAGGTGTCGGGTTGAGCATCGGGATTGCGAAACAAGCCCACCAGCGCGACTACTCTCGCCTGCGGATTCATCGGCACGCTCAACTGTGCCCCTGCTCCGGGTTTCACCACCACGGCTCGCCTGTCCAGCAATGCGCCGTCGAGCAGCCGCTCGTCACCCCTCACCAGCCCCTCGTAAGTCGCCCGGTCCAGCGCTTTGCCATCGCGCAATTGGTACACGCGGACCAGGGTTGGCAACGACAGCGCATTCATGTCCGCAACGTCGGTGTTGAGGGCCGTGCGCGCGTTGAAGTCCAGGTGCAGGGTCTTCACTTGCTTATGGAAAATCGTCTCGGCGGCGGACGCAGTGCCTTGTGTGACGGTCTGGGTCAACCCACACCCGCCCAGTGCAGTGGCGATCACTGCCAGTATCGATAGATTAAAAAGGGTACGAGACATGCTGTGTTTCCCTGTTCCGAGAATGGATCGAGAGGCCTTGATAACGGCCCAGATTGATCGTGAGGGTTTCGTGTTCTTTCGCCCGCCAGGTGTCTGTGCCCAAGCCCAGCACACCGGTCATGCCCAATCGAATCCGGCGATTGCCCAGGACCGGGGTCGGCAGGCTGCTCAGCGCGACCGTCAATTGCAGCGTCGCGCTGCAACGCCATCCCAGGTACACCCGCAGCAGTACCAGCAAGTCGCTGTGCAGCGCTCCGCCAGGCAACCAGTCGTTGGCCTCCTTCGCGTCATCGGTGCAAAGCATCAGGTGCAACTGGCTGTTGACATCCCGCCCGACACTGCCCAGCGGCGTGCCTTCGGACAGTGTCACCGGACGGGACGGGCAAAGGCTGGCCGGATGCGCCAAAGGAATTTTCTGCGGCCAGTGCGGGCTGACTCGCGCCTGGGTCTTGCTCGCCAGCAGCTTGACCAACGCCTCGATGCCTTCGGCGTTGCGGGTCGGTAGGCGCATGACGCCGAGCAACGCAAGGAAACGCGAAATGGGCGTCGCGACGCGTCGCGTGCTTCCGGGAATGCCCAGCCCGATCAGGCCCAGCATGCATTGCGACGTCGCATCGGTGCCGCCTGCTGCGAACGTGGCCGGGTAGGAATACTTGCGCCAGATCCGGTAGAACTGGGTAAATATCCGGTGATTGAAAATGTCGAGGAAGGCCTCCAGCGCCTCATGCCCTTCCCGGCGTTGGGCGATGTCATCGAGGAACGCCGTCGGCAACGGCGAGTCGACGCCGTATAACCCCAGCACACGAGTGCGTACGGTCGCCGGACGCCCCGGATTCTCCGGATCGAGTTCGATCGCTTTCAGCTCGCCGGCTGGGAAGCCCATGCCGGGATCGGGCCGAAAACGCACCGGGTCGTCCGTCGGACGCGCGGTGCTGCCCAGCAGAGGATTTCCGGGCAGCGCTTGTTCCAGCAACTGGCAAAAACGGTACAGGCTGGCCTCGGCCACCCGCTCCTGCACTGTGCTCAGCAAACCGCCGGTGTTCAACCGGGAATACGCTGGCTGTGATTCTCGCTCCATCGCAGGCACGCTCCAGTAGGTTGAAGGACCAGCGTGAGCTGGGTGTAAAGATGGACGTCCGCGTAGAGCGCAAAGAAGCGGTTGAGCATTTCGCCGAACAGACTGATATCGCCCTCCCCCGCGAATCCGTTGGTGTCCAGGGTGATTTCGATATCCACCCCACGCAGCAGGAAGCCCTTTTCGAAGCGCTGGACCAGGTGATGACTTACCTCGACGATCGCCGCCAGCCGACGCCGGTTCAGCTCGCTGCCCGTCCAGTCGTACAACGCCAACGTCCCGCGCAACACCTCGGCACTGTCGAGCATCGGCAGGAAATTCGAGCCCAGGTGGCTGAGGATGCGCCAATGAAAACGGTCGCGATTTGGCGGATAGCAGGGCAACGTCGGGGCACACAGGTTGCGCACCCGCAGGCCGAACTGGGTGAGCTGCACCGCCGTATCGAGCACCGTGCTCTGCAACGCTTTGCGCGGCAGTTGGCCGTGGGTGCCGGTCAGTCGCAGCGACAAGCGTTTATCGGGCCGCAGCAGCCGATCCTCGTCGAAACCTTCGCCACCGAGGATCAACCAGGTGTCGTGCAAGCCATTGGCGGCGCGCTTCAAGCGAGTATGGAAATAACGTTCCGGCGCTTCGTCACGCAGCATGCCGCCCTTGTGGCGAAAGCTGCTGAACGGCACGTAGTCCAGGCGCTGTTCTTCCTTTGAGGCGGTGACCTCGTCCACCGAATAGATTTCCAGATGGCCGTCCTGCAAGCGCATCGGGCGCAGCAGGTAATCGGTTTGCAAAGGGTCCAGCTCCAGCGGATCGGCCTCCAGCACAAACAGATTGATCACCGGCACCGCGTGCAGGCGGATGTGTTCGGCGCTCAGGTCAAAAGCATGGGGCCAGGGTTCACGCAGTACCACTTCGAGGTCGAACCAGAGCGCGTTGGGTTCAATCGCCAACTGATCCAACCCGCAGAGCGTGACGAACATGAATTTTTCCCGGAACGTGAAATATTCCAGCAGCAACTGATAACCACTGAAGGCGCTGTCGCCCTTGGGCCACAGCCGATCCTCGTCGGCAAAGCCCTTGGCCGCGAAGTAACCATCCAAAGGCGTGCGGCCAGGCTGCTCCGCGACGCGCACGTACATAGCCTGCCGGTTCAAGGTCAGGGCCTGGTGCAGCGCGCTGGCCAGCGGTGCATCGGCATTCAAGTACAACGGCAGGCGACTCAGGTCGATCTCTGCCCAGGGAACGGATTCGCTGCGGGCAAAGCGCAAGCGCAGCAGCGAGCGACCATCCGGTTCGTGGTCACGCGCCACCGACGCCAACGCCAGCGGCTGCAACGTCACGTCTTGCGTGGTGGTATAGCGGCAGCAGGTGCGCTGCGGCCCGATGGGTTGCGAGAGGATCTCGAACCCCCGGGCGATCCGTTCGCTGCGTTTGATCTGGGCAAGATCGGGCACCAGCTCGATGATCGACAGCGACGGAATGGTCCGCAAATAATGCGGCCACAACAGGCTCACCAGGCCTTCGGTCAGCTCCGGCAGATCATCGTCGAGCTTTTCCCGCAGGCGCCCCATCAGGAACGCAAAGCCCTCGAACAGTCGCTCCACATAGGGGTCCTGCGCCCCCGGCTTGTCCAGGTTGAGAAGCGCCGCACGGTCCGGGAACGCCTCGGCGAATTCCTTGCCGGCCTCGCGCAGGTAGCGCATTTCGGCGTCGAAATAGCGCAGTGTCAGATTGTCCATGTTCATAAAGCATCCTGATCAATGAGGGTCAGCCGCACAGCACGGCGGCACGTACCGGATCGATGGCTACGAGCGCCGCCAGCAAGGTTTCCATGCGTCGAGCCAGGGCGGGTTTGTCGGTGTCATTGCGTTGGGCTTTGAGGCGCAGCAGCTTGAGCAGACGAGCCTTGACTTCGAAATACAGCTCGGGCTCCCACCCGCGCAGATCGTGGTGTTGAACGGCGGCGTCCAGCTCCCCCAGCAGGTGGATGGCCAGATCGGTCTTGCCGAACTGTTCGGCGACCCGCGCCATCAGCAGACGCAACAGCCAACGTTGCCGCCCACCCTGAATGTCCGGACGCGCCGCCAGCCAGGCCAGTGCGGGCTCGACCCCTTCCCTGTCGGCCTGCGCCAAGGCTTCACCCTCCCACGACAAGATGTCGGCATCGCCGATGCCATGCGTCGACGATGGAGCCGGCAGCCATTGCCCAGGGCCATTGCCGCTGATGTGTTGGGCGATCCATTCACGGGTGGCCTCATCAGCGAAGGACGTGCCGTCACTCCAGCGCAGCAGCTCGATCCCCGGCAACCGCTCGAGGAACATGCCCAAGTCACGCTGAACGACGTCCGCCCAACCATCCTGTGGCGCGGGTTGTTTACTCAAGGCCTGGTACGCGTACCACTGCAAGTCCAACCAGAAATGGTTCACGCCCTCGGCATAGATCCGCTCGACCTGATCAAGCAACTGCCGCCAAGCCTGCTGCAGGTACAAACGCTTGAGCTGCGCCCGATAATCCGCCCTCGGCGGCGTCAGCCGGGTATTGCCGTCGGCGTCCTCGGGCGGCGCCTGATGCACCGTGTCCCAACGCAGGCTTTTCATCAGTCGATGGCCTGCCAGCCAGCCGTGGGGTTGATCGCGCAAATAACCGGCCAAGGCCCGGCCATGGTCCAACAGATCCCGACCGGACTTGATCGCTGGAACGGTCGGCGTGCCTGCCTGGGCACTTGCTTCCTGGCTGGCCGCATTCTGCGGCACCACCGCCTCCACGCCGCCGGATTGAGCCAGGCGGGCAGACAGCGCGGCATGCAGCGCGCCAAGGCAAGGACGTTGATCTTCCGGCCAAGCCTCCAGCCCCTGCTCCAGCCAGGCCAACGCGGCGGCAGTGCGCTCGGCCTCGGCCTTGACCACCTCCGGGTACAGCGACAGGGTGTCCAGCACCTTTGCGCCGGCCAGCCATTGCAGCGCCACCTTGCGACTGGTGGCGCGCGCCGGTAGTACGCTGTCAGCGAACCGCTCCACCAAAGCCGCCAGCAGGCACAGACCGTCGGCCAGCCCCGCCTCACCGTCCCGGTGCAAGCGCGCCCACACGTAATAGGTGACCACGCGCAGATCCTTGCAGGTCCGGGTCAGCAGCTTCTCAGCCAACTGGGCTACTCGCTCGGCATCGGCACCGGACAACTTGTCGACCTCTTCGCGCATGCGCTGGAAGTCATCGTCATAGCCAGGGTCGTCGCCGACGGGTGACGCCTCGCTGATCGGTTGCAACCAGGGCTGCCAACGTGCGGCCTGTTCACGGGCAACGGCCACCGCGTCGCGCTTTCCGAGGCAACGGGTGATCAAGCTTTGCAGGCTCATTCGAAAACCTCTTTGCGCGCATGGGACGCCTCTGCCCCGCCGTCAGCGAGGAATATCCGCCCCGGCAACTTGAACCCGCGCAACTTCAGCAGCGTCATCGGCCCGGCATCGAGTTCGGTGCGCAGGTGCCAGGTCAGGCCCAGGCCATCGGGGGCCTTGAGCACCATGCGGTAGCGGCTGTCGCCATCGTCCAGCGGCGTGAACTTGGCCTGTTCCAGCAAGCGGATCAGCCCCCAGGTGCCGGCGTAGTCGGCGAACAATCGCTCGCCGGTGTGCACGCTGGTCCAGGTCAGGCTGACCCCGGGATAGTCGCTGCGCCCCGGCCAGCCGAAGCGCTGCCAGCGTTCCTTCTGGTTGAAGTATTCGTGTTTTTCACCGTTGAGGATGAAGGTGGTCTGCACCACATCGCGCACGCCTTTGCCGCTCAGCTCGAAACTCAGGCCCAGGCCGCCGTCGGTGAAGAGCACGTCGGCCAGGTCGCCGAGTTGGTTGATTGCCGTCAGGAACTGCGGATTGACCCGCAAGCCGCGACCATGACGCGGATCGGCCACCCAGCGGTTGCCTTCCTTGCGCAGCACGCCGCTCAACTGGCTGTGCAGGAAGCGCTCGATGCGCCCCGTGTCGGCGCGGATCATCTGCCCCAGCATCGGCAGCGAAGCATCGCTGGCCGTCGCGGCGAACGGATAGCGCCCGGCGAAGGCCGCGTTCCAGTGCTCGACGATCGAGCGCTGCCACTGGCTGTTGAGGCCCGCCGTCGACGGTTGCAGCACCCGCTGCCAGGCCTGTTCCAGCGGCTGGACGAACAGCGTCTCGCCAACGCCGGCCCATTGCGCGCCGAGGCTGGCGGCCATCAATCGGCCGTAGGACTGGGTGTCGGTCAGGTCGATGCCGCGGCCCTGGAACACCGTCTGCGCCAGCGCCTGGGTCATTTCCATGGGGTCGGTGGCGGTGCTGATCTGTTGCAGCTTCAGGCGCACGCGGGTCACTTGGGTGAGGTAGGCCTGGAGGCTCAGATGGTCGCTGGCGTTTCGGTCTTCGGCGCCCTTGCCCAGCAGCGTCAACAACGGTCCGAAGGTGGCGTCCAGCGGTCCACCGGGCAGATCCACGAATTGATCGATCACCGGCGCCTTGTCCGGCCCGATCAGCTTGTGCGCGGACTTCATCAGCGAGTCGCCCAAGGCCGGGGCGCGGCTGCCGGCCTGGCCTTGATAGGCCAGGGTATTGATCAACGCGATCAGCGGCGACTGACGCACGTCGCTCATCAGCGTCAGTTGCTCGATCACCCCGTCCAGGTTTTTCGGTTGGCGGGCGCGCAGGCTGTTGAGAAACCCGAGCCAGGCGCTGGCGTAGTCCTGGAAATAGCGTTCGGTCAGGCGCGTCTTCAGCTCGTCCGGCGTCAACCGGGGATCGACCTCGCCGGGTCTGTCGCTGAGCACCCAATCGATTTCCTCACGCCGCGCCTGGGCGATTTCGTCGATGGCCTGGCGCACCTGACCCTCCCAGGCCTGGCGCGTGAACACCCCCGGCACGCTGGCCTTGCTGGAAAACAGCCCGGCGGCCTCGGTGTCGCCGACCATCTGCGCCAGGCCCAGGGCCGAATAATGCTGGCCGACGTCATCCAGCACCTGTTGATACAGGCTGGCCTCGGCGTTGCGCTGGCCCAACTGATCGAGCAAGGCCTGGCGCACCTGCGCCACCAACCGAGGGTCGGCCTCGATGCGCCAGTCCGGGTGCGCGGCCAACTGCTCGGCGTAGAACTGCCAGAAGCCGGGCGCCAGCGTTCGCCAGAGCGCGGGGGCAACCTCTTCCCGGGTGGGTTCGACATGGGCGAGCGTCTTGACCAGAAGGTCTACCTCGGTTTTTTCCGGGCGCGCCATCATCAGGTACGCCTTGAGCTGATCGTAGGCAACCGCCGAGCGCTCGACGCGCTCGGCACTGCCCGGCGCCAACTTGACCAACGCCTCCAGTTGCTCGCGCAAGCGCGCCGCCGCCGGGTCGCGCACCAGGCGATTATTGGCCTCGACGTAACGCGGCCAGAGCATTTCAAGCAGGACGGGATTGCGGTTCAAGCCAAAGCGCAGATGCCATGGCGCACCGGCCACGGCACGGTGATCCAGGCGCGCCAGCACGTGGACCAGCTCGTTGAAGGCGAGCAATTGCTCATCGGCCCGCGACGACGCGTCCAGCCCCGCCAACACCGCTTTCACCTGAACGATCTGCGCCCGATTGCCAACAAAGGACAGCGCCATTCCCACGCCCCACACCACGGCCAACCCCAGGCACAACGCATAAACGACCCGCGGCGCCCCCCAGCCCAGCCGCGCGCCGACCGCCTTGTCGCGCTGCACGCCCTGCCACACCGGATCCGGCCACCAGAAATGCTCGCCGTCAGCGCTCCGGATCTCGCGCAGCGGCTGGCTGAACCACAGCCCACGCAGCCTCACCCCCGGATTGAACCCACTCAACGACGGCGCCAGCGCCTGACGCCAACGGGCGATGCCATCGGCCTGCAAATCCCGCGACAAGCGCAGCAGGAAATCGTGGTGTAGCTGCTTCTTGAGCTTCATCTGCACGATGCCCTGGTGACGCAAAGGCTCGATCAACTCCTGTAGGCATTCTTCCAGCATCGCTGGGGTGACCTTCGCCGGCAGCAGACAACCCACCGGCTGACGCTCGCGCCCCTCCTGGGACCAGGTGCTTTCGCACACCTGCCAGAGATGCAACGGCACCTGCCGCCGCATTCGACGGGCCAGCCCCTGCAAATGGCGCATGCCCTTGGCCAGCGGCACTGCATCGGCGATCTGCTCTGGGGTCAGTGCCCAGACGACCCCGTCCAATGGGCGCCATCGGCGGAGGTTGAGCCATGGTTCGAGCACAGGATTTTCCAGACTCTCTTGGAGGCTGCCGCCCCACAACAGTACGGTGCGCTGGCCTTCGAGCCACTTCTTATCCGCCAGCTGCGGTGCGATGGCGGTGATCTCGGTGGGTTCGCCGACGATGAGCAGGAGACGGACTTTGTGGCGCCAGAGGGGGCCGTATTGGTGGCGGAGGGTTTCGCGGAGTTCCAAGTATTCGGAACCTGATCGGGGTGGCAGCACCAAACGCGCATCCGCGTCAGGGCGTGCTTTTCCCGCCAGTTCGTGCTCACGGTGGAACTGCCGCTTGAGATAGATCAACAAAAGAGGTGCCAGATACCCCATCACAGCCATGGTCATGGTGAATAACAAAGCCAACAACTTCTGGGCATCTTCCACCAAGCCCACCCGTTCGCCGTACGACCAGATAACCCATCCCAAGAGCGCCGTCAGCGCGATGAGCCATACCGCCGCACCCGCACGGCGCCATAAGTTACTGAAGGTGTTCATGCGATCTCTCCGGTCGTCACAGTGCTGATCCAATGCCCTGATTTATCTTCGGCCAAGAGCAGCAAAGGGCATTGTTGATGCCTGGACATCTCCACGCCCAGCGCTGCCGTCAGCCAATGACTGAATGGCCCTGTCACCCCACACAGGCGCTCCTGGACCCACTGCTGCCCTACTTCGAGCGAAGCGTCTAGAGCACCGCCGGCGGCGAAGGCTTGGCCCATCAATGATTGCCAGTCGGCGCTATCGGCCAATAAGCCGGTCGCTTGGCGAGCGTTGGTTTGGGTTTGCAGGAATATCGATAATTCGTGGGGCAAGTGCTTGATATCCAGCGGCATGGGGCGCAACAAACCACCGATTACCGGCAGCTCCCACGCGAGCGCCGACTTATCCGGGCACAACAGCAAGGCAGCCAAGCCGTCCGAGTACGCCGATTCGCCTTGTAGTTGCAGCACCAGGATCAACTCAACGGCGGTACTGCCTGTCCTCAGCGTCTCGTCGATCCACCGGTATGACAATTCAGCTGATACGGTGACCGACTCTGGCGGCGGCAACCCCATGTCGGTGGCCCAGATTTGATGCCACATGTCGCGCAACACGGCGTATTCCTCGGGCTCGACATCGCTTAGCAGAGTGACCCGCAACGGTTGTGTTGCCGGCAAAACGCGTATGACCGGCTCCAGGGCCGACAACAGCAATGACAGTCCGGCGGGCGCGCGTTTTGGCTGCTGCGGGAGCTCGGTAACGCGCCGAGCCTGTCCCGTTCGAGGCGGCAGGTTGATTCCGTCTTGAACGACCACGCTGGCGGAGACGCGATCTGGCAACAGCACACAGCTGGCCTGCACCGCCAGATAGCGATGCGCCCAATCCTGCCAAGCGTGTTGCGCATCTTGCGCCTCCGCTTGCAGGAACTGGTGATGACTCAGCGCGCCACCATAGGCATAGGCGCGAGCGCTGAACATCAATGCCCAAGCCAGCAACGGCGAACCGGAAAATGCCCAGATATTCAGTTCCTGTAATACCGGCATGTGGCCGGCGGTATGCAACAAGAACAACAAAACAGACACCAGCACTGCCGCGCCTGCCGCCAATACCCAGCGACCCAGCACGATAGGCGCCGGGGCCTCCACCACTTCGGGTGCCTGACGATCCCAACCCATGGCTCAGCCCACCGCGCAATCAGAAGCGCTGGAAATCAACTGGCAACCACACTCGCTGCGGCAACCGTTGACCACCATTTCGCGACCATTCTCGGACCATTCCCCGCAGCCTTCGACGATGGGATTGACCCCATGCCCCGGTATCGGACAGCGGACCTTATCGCCGACCAGCGCTACAGGTCTGCCTCTGATAATCATCGTGGAAGAGGCCGAGATGACTTCTCCGTTGTGAGTGGTTTTATCACCCAGCAAAACAAATCCCTGTGACATGTTCAGAACTCCTGTTCTTAAGGTTGGTTAATGACTGTTAGGTTTGCTTCAAGCAGAACGGGAACAAGTGGCTTCATTCTTTGTTCTCCGCAGCCAGGCGAATGGCTTGGAGCTTCTGAAACTTCGAGTCCAAGCGACCATCGGCCCAGACACTTCCATCGGGGAAGGTGAATGCAATGTAGTTGCCCTCTTTTTTCTCCTTGGGCTCAGTTGAATGCAGCATGAAGTCGGTGTGCAGGATGGGTTCGAAATATATTTTCTGAGCTTGCAGTGCCTGATATTTAAGATATAAATGCCCCTCACCTAATAGGCTAATGTGTTTTTTATATCCCCCCAGAAATGCCTCGCTCACCCATGGGTAATAATTTTTTTGTATCGTTAAGTCTCCATCTATTTTGAAGTCAGCTCCTCCTCGTGGGGAGTTGTTGTGGTCGAGGATCACCACAACTCCACCGCCTCCTCCAGGAATTACGTTTTCACCAAAGCGAGCGGGATCGGCATAAGCAACACCGAAGGTGACATTGGCCAGGTGCCATTGGCATGCACCGCCCCCATCTTTGGGTAGCTCCACTTGATAAATATCACTCTGCCCCTGGCGTTCGAACTCTTTATAAACGGAGTTATGGCCATCCCGTTCGGTACGTTGGCCGCTAGCGCCATAGCTGATGCGCTTACAAGTGGCCGAGCGATACATCACCCACATGGTTTCGGTTTTCAGCTCCTTGGGCAGTTTTACCGTTACCGTCACTTTTTCGCTGTCCGCCGGTGGTGCCAGGCTGTAGTCCTTGGCGCAGCCGCTGAGACTGATGACCATTGCCACTATGGCGATGGGTATTTCCTTGATCATGATCCACTCCTTGGTCGTGTCGACGGACTCAGCCCCAGGTTTTCGTAAAGTAGGTATTCGGGTTGGCCACGGCATCGAAGCGTTGTAGCGCCTCGATACCGCCCTCGACGTCCCGTGTGGTACCCAAAGCCTGGGGCAGCAAACCCTGCAAACCCAGGAAGACCCGGTTACGGTCCCGCTCGTGTTCATGGATGTGGCTGAAATGCTCGTGCATCTGCTGCTCAAAGCGTTGTCGCTCAAGCTGCTCCTTCATCAAGGGCTCCCGCTCGGGGTTGATCGACTCCAGCAGATGGTTGTGCAGGTAGGGTTGATACTCGGACATGAAATGGTTGCCGAGGCCACTCAGTCGGCCCTTCTTGGGGTTGCCCTGGGGTGGGAAATATCGGGCCCGATCACCTGGGCGCAGCGTGCCGATCAGGCCTTCTTGCGCTTGCTTGGCCTGTTGGTCATCCTCAGGACTCAGGCTGGGTACGAGGTAGAACTTGGCCTTTTCATGCAGGGGACGAGCGATGGTGGTGTAGTAAGGCGCGCCGAGCCCATCCTTGTTGCGATAGGCCGGGTATTGCGAGCCACGTTCCTGCACGTGTTGTTCGGCTCTGAAGAACATGGCGATTTCGCCGTGGTGACAAAAAGGATCGCCATGCTTAAACACCGTGCTGGCTGTTAGCTGAAGCAACGACCAGGTAAATCCCAGGGTGGTGCCCAACGGGCCGTACAAGTCGTACAGGTAATTATCCAGCGCCGCTTCGGGCGGTGCGCTGGGGATGGTGTCGGTGTCGTTGACGTGCCGGAAGTGTTGCAACTCGCCTAGGCCCTGCACAGCCTTGAGAGTGAAGGTGCGCGGCATGCCGTAGGTGTACAGCACTGGATTGCGCGCTTTCAGCGAAGCGGCATGAATCAGACCGAGGGCGCCACCAAGGCTATGGCCGCAAATGAAGAGCTTCCTGTCGAAGGCCTCTCCAGGAATCGTCTTGCCCAAATCATCGGCATAAATCCTTCTTGCAACCTCATAAGCATCCCGAAAGCCCAAATGCACGCTGCCTTCCGGCGTCAGGTCCGCACAGGGCACCTTGGGTTCGCAGTTGGCCGCAACTTCTGGCTGGACCGGTCGAAAGGTCACGTCTGTCGCCAGGTCGGTAAAGGGGTAGGCCATCTCTGTGCCGCGCCAAGCCACCAACACCTGGGACGCACTGATGGCGTAGAACAATTGTGTATCTCCTTCCGGCGGCTCTGCTTTGCTGGTGTCCAACGGTTCGGCCGTTGTATAGCGCTCATCAAAAGGCACATCACTGACCAGACAAGGCCAATTCTGACCCCCGTCCCATATCCTCGGCGTACGTGAAAGGTCCAGGCATTGCTGGTCGAAAAATTCCTTGACGGAACCCCGGTCCTGCTCCGGCCATGTGCTGTACGACAAGATGCTCATCAGCCCCAGGTTGTAGGCGTTGGCAAGGCTGTAATCGGGCTGGTGGTGCAGCACCAGCGACCAGGCCCGGAATGGACAGACCTCCAGCACATGACGGCGGTCCAGTTGTTCATCGTCGACCTTAAAACCACTGAACGTCCGGTCCGGGAAATGAAAGGCTGGCGGTTGACTGGCGTCGGTCAATGGCGGGGACAGATCGGGCAGTTGATCGCACAACTGGCCGATACGCAGGTAGTGGTAGCCATGCCCGGCTTCAATGGCCTGTCGTTCGATTGGAGAAAAACCCGAACGCTGCGGGCTGTACAGCGGAGTACGGTCGCCAATTACAGGCCTGGGCGGCTCAGGCCGTTCGGCGCGCAAACGACGGGTTTGCAATTGCCCGGCCAGCGAATTGGCCTCCAGCAACAAGGTGATGGCCAATGGGTGCAAACCCTCGATACGGATCACCCCATCGGCATCGCTGACGCCGGCGTATTCGGGAACATAGGCCGTGCGCGTGGCCTCGTTCTGCGCACGGAAGGGCATATTCGCCAAGGGTTCACCTTGTTCGTCCAGCAGTTGGAATTCGATCCAGTGCTGTTTCTGTTTGCCCACGGTAATGACTTTGAATGGATTAAGCGTATCCGTACGGTGCCGGGTATCATTCATATCGATCGCTCCTTAATGATTAATGTGTCCTTACGTAGCGAATGGGTCTCCGCCCACCGCAGATAAAACCATGTCGCTATTCGCAAACTAGCCAACCAAAGCAGTTCATTTGCTCACAGAAATAAAGCCATCCCTGTAAAAATGAACGGAGCCAACTTTCAATACCTCAGAGAACAACAACAAAACAATCAGCGCTTCAGCATAAATTACATCGCCAAAACTCACGACCAAGGGGAGAAATACTAAGGATGGCATCGCCAGCAGGATTCTAAGCGGCGCTTGCACATAGACGACATATCGCACCGAATCACTTCCCAGAAAAAATAAAAGCAAGGAAAAAATGATCGACACGTTCAGCGCTAGATATGACATAAAAAGCACTGCAGAAACCAAGCCGTGCTCCTCACCCAACAAAACAAAGGCGCGCAGATCGCTAAAAAAAGGAATATCCCCTTGAGAAATACTCAGATAGCAGAACCCGCCTAAATACAGCAATTCCATCCCGCCCCAGAAAATATAAAGCCATTTTGCTTTCATAGTTCTTGTTATCCATCCTATAACCCTGGCCAAAATCGGCCACTTGAAGGCAGTCGCACCTGAATTCCAGCGAGCGCGAATATTGATACATCTTATTGAAGACCGCTGAATCATCGACACTCCGCAAATTGGCAAAGGCTATTTATCATTAGCGCCCTGACTAGCGTGGCGGCGTGGAACCAGCTCGCCATACTCAATGGTTCGATCGTACTGAAGATATTCCAGGGTTCCATCCGCAGCCCTACCGATGGAAAAAATAACCGCATACGTATCTCTTGGACGGTAAGCGTCACTCAATCGAAAGATATAGACCCTATTAATCTCAAATTTCAAAGGCCGAGCTTTTACTTTCAAGTCGTCACTCTCATAGCCATCTGGAACAGTACCAAAAACAACGCAGTCCCCGGGATGCAGTACTGTCGGCTGAGCACCCTCTCTTAGTGCGATCCCCCAAGATGCGGGATTTCTGACGCCCCCCTCGGATAGGGATACCCATCCCAACCTGAATACTGGACTTTCCTTGTTTGGCAAACAGATGGCCGGCTTGTTGTCAATCGTAGCAATATCGGCATTAGCCTTGCGCCCAAATGATGTCGCGTTAGCCGAAGCACCAAGCGCCAGAGAAACACCAAACAGATAAAATACTGCGTACTTCATACGTTCTACGCCTTATTGGGAAGATTAGCCTTGTTGGCAGGGGCTGCTAGAAGCCCCGCTACTGTTGAGGCGAGAAGACTAGGATTCTGTGTAGAGTTCCGCTTATTCCACACAGCACGGGCATCCCTCATAATGCAAATCATGTAATAGTCGGAAACAATCTCCCCCTGCTGCTCCATGTTGTAATCAGAAAAAACCCCGCCGGCACTCAAAATATACTTGTACGCCTCTGCCCCGCGACTACTCACTGACATACCTTTATGCTTCACAGGATAGCCAAGTTGATGCTGCCAAACATGAGTCATCTCATGCATAAACAAAGCCTTGTACTCGCCGTCTATCGTATTGGAGAAATCGTCCCTGTAGTACTCGGTACTTGCTGGGTAATACATCTCCCCATTGGGTGTAACAGCCGTATTCTGAAATCCCAGAAACAACCACCACCCACCGTGATGTACTTTGACTTTCGTATAGTTGATTGCATCCTTGAATACGGTTTTAGCCATGGCGATCTCGCCCGCAGTCAGCGCTCGTTTTTTGCCTTCGGGCAGCGGGATGTTTCGGGTGGAAGTACCGACATTCGTGTCGTTGGTAGAAACGTCCAAGGGCCTCAAATCAATGTCCAGTGACGTCTGAGCGTTAAGTGCCGCGCAGCAGAAAGATTCCATTTTTTCAGGAGGAAAGAGCTTCAGCTGAGTGACCTGTATGGGTTTTTCGGTTACGAGGCGCCCCGTGTAGCCCTGTTCATCCGTCACGCCTTCCACGGTGCTGCCATCCACCAAGGTGACCGAATATCTGAGATTGCTTGCCAAATCACCGTTAGGACCGATCAAGCGAAGTTGTTCGTCATAAACTGCCTCAGGCAATTCAACCCGCAAATCCCCCGGCACCAAGGTATTGACACTCATGGTCCGCCCATCCCTGTCCGTTACTCCATTGAACACATCCCCCTGTTGGGTCGTAACGCGATAGCGGGCAAACGGCATCGCTGCCTGGGCATCGTCTTTGAGCGTATAGCCGGCGGCATAACCGGCTGGTAAAGGGGATGCGGGTGTGTTCAGGCTGGCCCCTTGGGTTTTTTCCACATGGGTGGCCTTCAGATAAATATTGCCCGGCGCACCCAATTCGATATCTCCGTTTTTCAGGCGGATGTAGGCGCCGCCACAGTTGAGTACCAACTCCTGTGGAGCATTGATTTCCACGCGCCCTTGAACGCTTTCGATCTTCACGTCGGTCTTCGCCAAGGCATGAAGATCGTTGCCTTGAGCATGTAGCTCGACCTTCCCTTCGGCAGCCTTGAGTTGTAGGCCGGCTTCTTTGGCCACTACGCTGATGCCGCCCTGCGCGGTGGCGGTGATATTGTGGCCTGCGCCGATATCAGCGTTGTGCGCAGCGATGATGCCAACGCTTTCGGCGCCGGAGGCCAGGCATACGGCTTCGGGGCTGACCATGCCGATCCCGCTTGGGGCGTGCAGCAGTACGCCAGGTTGCTTCAATCCGTTGAGTGCCTGGTTCAGGCGTTGCTGGCTGTCGATGTCGCTTGGCGTTGCTTGAGCGCTACGGGCCGCTTCGGCCAAGGAGCGCGCCAGGGAAAGCGCGCTTTCCAACTGTTCAATGGCGGCCGTCATATCCAGCTGTTCACCCTTGGCCTTGACCTGCTCATCCGCACTGATAAACACCCCCCTGCCACCCCGAATCGCCCCCCAGCCATCGGTGCGTAACTCAAACCCTTCCCCGCGCTTCTGCCGCTCGGCATCCACCAGATGTCCCAGGTTCAACTGGCTCTTGCCACTGTGTTCGGTGCTGAGCTTGATGTGCTCCTGGCCGCGGGTGTCGTCCAGGCGCAGTTTGTTGTTGGTCGGGGTGCGCAGGACGTTGCGGCGTTCGTTGCGGGCGGTGACCGGGTCGGGGTGGCGGTCATCGTGCAGGGCGTGGGCGATGTAGGGGCGGTCGGGGTCGCCGTGTTCGAAGGCGATGGCCACTTCGGTGCCGGCCTGCAGCGGGAGGTGCAGGCCGTGGGTGTCGCCGCCGTAGGGTCGGGCCAGGCGTAGCCAGGCGCTTTCGCGGCCGGGTTGCCAGGTGTCGCGGTCGAACAGGAAGCGCACTTTGTAGCGGCCTTCGAAGTCGAGGTCGGCGTAGGGCGGGTTGACGACCGGGTGGCTGACGCGGGCGGGGATGGTGCCGCCCATGCGCGGCTTGGGCAGCAGCGCGGGGCGAAAGCACACGGTTTCCGAGTAGGGAATGGCTTGGAAGTGGGCGACGAAGCTGCGGTCGCGGGCCGCTTCGGTGCGCAGGCTGACGATCACCGCGCCGGTCCCGAAGGCCTTCGGCGCGCCGCCGGTGATGTCGAGGCGCTGCGCCGGGGCCAGGATGGCGCTGCTGGTGGTGCCGCTGAGGCGGGTCTGGTCGTTGAGGTAGAGCTCGTGGCGCAGGCGGGCGTAGAAGAAGCCGCTTTCGCTTTGCAGGTCTTCGTCCAGGGCGTAGCGCTCGCCCAGCACCGTGTAGGGTTCGCCGTAGTGATAGGCCTCGCCGTAGGTGCCCTTGGCGCCTCGGGTGTGGTCGACTTCGCCGTCCAGGAAGGCATGGGCCTCGCGGTGATGGTAGGCGCGAAAATTGATGGTTTTCTCGACCATCCGGTGGGCGGTCTGCAGGTTCCAGACGGCATCCTGGCCATCGGCGGACAAGCCCGACGGCGGGCGGCACGGCAACGTGACGCCGCGCTGGTAGTGCCGCTGGTCGTCGTGAAACTCCACCACGTCGATGTTCAGGCGATCGTCGCTGGTGACGCGGTACCAGATGCCGACCTCGGCCAGCAGGCGCTCGACGAAGGCCAGGTCGCTCTCGTCGTATTGCATGACCTGTTCGCGCCGGGGGTACTGGCGCACCAGGTTGAAATAGAACTCCTCGCCACGAAAATCGTGGCGCGTGCGCAGGATGTGCTCGACGATCTCGGGCACCGACTGCTGCTGGTAGATGCGAAACTGCTTGCCGCGCCCAAGCCGCGCGAAACGCGGTTGCAAGGTGATTTCATAGCGGGCTTCGTCGTTGGAGCCGGACAGGCGCTTGAAGCCAGAGATCACCCCATGAAAGGCGCGCAACGGCTTGATCACCGGCGGCTTGAAGCCTTTGGGCGTCGGCGGTGGCGGCACGGCGTACAGGTTGAAATAACCCCACCGGTTGAGCACGTCGGTGGCCGCCAGGTCGCGCTCGGTGCAGGTGAATTCGATGCGGTAGAGGTAGGGACGACTCAGGTGTTCCTCGCCGGTGAAGGCCAGGACGTCGAGGTGGGCGTCGAGGCCGGAAATTCGCAGGGTGTGGCGGCTGTGGTCGAAGAAGGTCGGCATGGGCATGTTCATTGCGCAGGCTCCTTGACGACAGTCTCGGCGGCGTCCGCACCATCGACGAAGCGCAGGGTAATCCCCTCCTCCTGGCAATAACCCAGGTGCACCCCGCGTGTGCGCAACTGCGCGGCCCGACGTTGCAGCAATTGTTGGCTCAGCACCGGCAGGATCTGTTCGTTGAGCAGGCTGTCGATGTTGCGCGCCCCGGTGTCGGGCAGCAGGCAAGCCGCAACCAAGGCCTCGCTCAGGGCGTCATCGATGTCACAGTCCAAGCCGTAGTGGCGCTGCAAACGCTTGGCCACCTGATCGAGCTTGATGGCGACGATGCACTGCAGGGCGTCGACGTGCAGCGGGCGATAGATGAGCGTCTGGAAGCGTGCCAGCAGGGCCGGCTGGAAGTGTTCGCGCAGGATCGGCCGCATGAGCTCATGCAGCGTGCTGTCCGGTGCGTCGGGTTGCTCCAGCAGACAGCCTTGCAGTGCGTCGCTGCCCAGGTTGGAGGTCATGAGGATGACGGTGTTGCGAAAGTCGATCTCGCGCCCTTCCCCGTCACGCATGAAACCGCGATCGAACACCTGGTAGAACAGGTTGAGCACGTCGTGGTGGGCTTTTTCCACCTCGTCGAGCAGCACGACGCTGTAAGGCCGTTGGCGCACGGCTTCGGTCAGCACACCGCCCTGCCCATACCCCACGTAACCGGGCGGCGATCCTTTGAGCTGACTGACGGTGTGGGCTTCCTGATATTCGGAAAGGTTGAGCGTGATGAGCGCTTTTTCCCCGCCGAACAGGCTGTCGGCCAGGGCCAGGGCGGTTTCGGTCTTGCCGACGCCGCTGGTGCCCACCAACAGGAAGACGCCCAAAGGCCCCTTGTCATCGGTGAGCCCTGTCTTCGCCGCCCGCAGGCGCTGGGCCAGCGCATTGAGTGCAGGGGCCTGGCCGATGACGCGCTCGGCCAATTGTTGTTCCAGCTCCAGCAGGTTGGTTTGTTCATCCTTGAGCAGGCTGCCCAGGGGCACACCGGTCCAATCGGCGATGACTTCAGCCACGCTGCGGGCATCGACGTCGAGGAACAACAAGGGTTGCTTGCCCTGGATTGCATCCAGTTGCCGCTGCAACCGCGCGCACTCGGCCCGCTGCATGGGCTCGGCCTCGCGAGCGTCGAGCAACTGCTGGGACAACTCGAGCACTTGACCGTATTGACGCTCCAGCTCGACCCGAGCGTGTTCCAACTCGGCGTGTTGCGCAGCGATTTGCATCAACCGCTCGGTGTCGACGCTACCGCCCAGGCCTTGGTCCGCGTCCAGGGCCTGGCGCTCCAGTTCGAGGGCGACTTGTCGCGCCTTGACCCGGACCAGCGCCTGGGGTTCGCAATCGACACTCATGCGCACCCGCGCGCTGGCAGTGTCCAGCAGATCAACGGCTTTGTCCGGCAACTGGCGCCCCGTGAGGTAGCGCCGCGACAGGCTGACGGCAGCCTGCACCGCCGCATCCTGGATGTGCACACCGTGGTGGCTGGCGTACCGGGCCTTGAGTCCGCGCAACATCAGGCAGGCATTGGCGTCATCCGGCTCGTCGACCTTGACCTGCTGGAAGCGTCGCTCCAATGCCGCATCGCGTTCGAAGTATTGCTTGTACTCACTCCAGGTGGTGGCGGCGATGGTGCGCAACTCGCCACGGGCCAAGGCGGGCTTGAGCAGGTTTGCCGCATCCGCGCCCCCCGCCTGGTTGCCGGCGCCGATCAGCGTATGGGCTTCATCGATAAACAGCAGGATCGGGGTTTCGGCGTGCTGCACCGCATTAATCACGCTCTTGAGGCGCTGTTCGAACTCACCTTTGACCCCGGCACCGGCCTGCAACAAGCCCAAGTCCAGCGCCCGCACGCTGACCGACTTGAGGCTGTCAGGCACGTCGCCTTGGGCGATGCGCAGCGCCAGCCCTTCGACCAGCGCGGTTTTGCCCACGCCCGGCTCGCCGACCAGGATCGGATTGTTCTTGCGTCGGCGACTCAAGATGTCGATGACCTGGCGTATTTCATCGTCGCGACCGAACACCGGATCGATCTGCCCTTCCCCGGCCCGGGCAGTGAGGTCCTGGGTGAATCTGTCCAATAGCGCCCGCCGTGCATCGGGCATCGCGGTTGCGCCGGCGGCAGACTCGCTCAGCATCCCCTCCGTCCCGCCGACGACGAGCGCTTGCGCATCGGGACGCTCTTCGGAGATGTGATCCAGCAACCCGGACAACCGCTGCAACTGCGGCTCGCCAAGGCTGAGCAATGGCCAGGCCGCTTCGCAGGCCAGCAGGCCGGGCGCGTCCATCAACGCCCCCAGTAGATGGGCGGAGCGCAGCCGTTCGTTGTCATCATCCAGCGAGGCGCGCAACCAGGCATTCTTGATCAACTGCTGCAACGGCTCCGACAGCTGTGGCTTGGCCTGGACGCTGCGCGGCAGGTTATCGAGGTGGCTGAGCAAGCCACACCAAAGCGCCTCCAGGTCCAATTCGTGACGGCGCGCGATGACGGTCAGGTCGCCCTCGCCCTGCCCCAGCAACTTGAGCAGCCAATGCTCGATGGTGATGTGCGCATGGGCCCGGCTCTGGCACAGCGACGCCGCGTCGCTCAGGGCTTGGGCGCAATAGGGATTCAGACGGCGAAGCAGACGCGTGGGGCTCTGTACCATGGGTGGCATCCTTGTGCGGGTTTCGGTAGTGATCGGGCAGCGATGGGCGAAAAACGGATGTGCTTGGCTGAGCGCCCGCGAACGGACGCTCAACCCAGCACACCGGCAATCGACAGGCGCAGGCGGCCTGTCGATGCCCGCGCGTCAGGCGCTTTGGCGCTCGCTCCAGGAATCGGAATGGATGATGTTGCCGTCCTTGTAGGTCCAGGTGACCTTCTCGTAGCGCAACTCAATCTGTTCCAGGTGGTTGTGCTTCTCTTTGGTCGGGTCCTTGATGTCGTGCATTTTTGGCGCGACCTTCACCACCTTGACGTTCTCCAGCTTGGTAATGAAGTACTCGACTTCCTGCCCGGCATCATCGATGCGGTACCACTTGAACTCGGCGCTCTTGAGGGTCTGGCCGGTCGTCACGGCCTTGTAGAGGTAGGGACTGGAAGCGTCGATTTCCTTGGAAAACAGGAACGGCGTGTGAACCCGCGCGCCCGTCAGCTTGCCGGTGCTGTTGTCGGTCGGGATGTACAGGCTGTGGTCCTGGGCGATGACTTCAATGCTGCCCTCGCGCTTTTGCACGTCCACCGAACCCTTGATCTCTGCGCCGCCGTCATCTTGCAGCCAGAGGTAAACGGGAATTGCCATGTGAAGCTCCTTTTCATAGATCGTCGCGGGATGCGACGGGGGGGGGGACTGTCCGGCCCTGTCGTGGGGAATACGCAAGCGCCCACCTCAGGTACCAGACGGATATCGACGCGACGGTTGGCTGCGCGCCCCGCCTCGGTATCATTGCCGGCAATCGGTTGGCTGGCGCCGAACCCCTGCACGGCAAAACAGCTGTCGGGAATGCCGCCCACCTGCAGCATCCATTCATGCACGGCGGCAGCACGTTCGCGGGACAACCGCAGGTTCTGCGCGGCATCGCCCGTGGCATCGGTGTGCCCGGCGATGACGATCAACCAGCCGGGCTGGGCCTTGATCCCGACCAGCGCATTGACCAGCACCTTGGTGGAGTCAGGCTTGAGCCGCGCGCTGCCCGGACTGAACAGCGACAAACTGTCCAGTCTCACCGGCTGGGAAGCCGGCAAAGTCATGGACCCGGACGACACCCGGCGATGGGAAAGAACCGCCAGCAACGGCTCACGCAGAGGGGCACCGCGATACAGCCCCAGGCCCAACGACAGGGGCTCGCCATGTCGGTGATAAGTGTCCAGGCGATGCGCGGCTTCACCGAGGATGGCCTCGGCTTCCTGTCGCCGAGGGGAGGTTCGTTGCAGTTGCGACTCCACCGCCAGGAGCGGCGCATAACGACGCAGGTCATCAGTCACTTGGCGCACCAGCAAGGTGTTCTGCCATGCCGAATTGACCAGGGCGACCCCGCCAGCGATTCCGAACATCCACATCGCAAGGATGCTGGCGTGCTGTCGAGACGTACGCTGGGCACGCAATGGAATCAGGCTCAGCACAGGATCCGGAAACGGCAACACCGCCTTCGTGATGGCTCGCCTGGGGTCGACCAGCGCCACCTTGTCGCGTAGCCGCTGCTCCCAGAGATTCCCTTCCACACCCCCAGTCAATGCGGGTACCGGCCTGATGACCCAGCACACCGCCGAGCCTCGATCAGCACCGACGGCACGTGCATTGAAGTGCGGCAGCACACTCTCGTGCAGCCATTGCACTGCGTTGTTCAACTGCACGCCGACCTGCATCCGCATCGCCCGCAAGGCTGAGTCGGCGGGCTGCCGGAGCCAATCGGCCAGGTCGACACTGGCTCCGGCATCAAGAACGCGAGGACTCGGATGGCCACCCGTCCAACAGAACCACGGAGCCTCGCCCCCCGGTGCATGGAAATAGCTCACCATCGTCAGCGGCATTGACGCCCCCTGACCCGCCAGCGTGGCTTGATGACGAAACGTCCGTATCCGCCCCGCCAGTTCAGCTTCATCGCTGTGTGCCGCAGGGTTGATGATGAACATGACGCTGAGCTGGGCGCCCCATCCCGGACGCAAGGCCAGGATGCTCTCGGTCACGTTGGAGAGCTGATCGGGCGCCGGTACACGTACATAGCAACCTTGATGGGTCACCCGTACGGCCAACTCCAGTTCGGGGATACTGCCGAACAAACCGTCCAGGCCATCGCCGCAGACCAGCACCACAGGCCGACGAAACGAGGCTGGGGGCACGGACACGTTGGCGGCGAGTTTCACCGATTCACGCAAACGCGCGACACGCCGGTTGGCCACGACCCAACCCACCGCCACGACACTCACCATGCCCAGCATGACGACCACGCGTATCCATGCGGTAAGCGGGAGCATGAGCAGCAACGCCAGGACAAGGCTCCCGGCCCATAGCCAAAGGACTCGTTGCAACTGGATTGTCATAAGGCCCCTCACGCCTGGCCGGGCATGAGGGAAGCAACCACGCCGGTCAGCCAGCGGTCCATCGTCCACCAGACGCCGGCGAGCAGTAGCGCGACCGCCATGCCGTGCATCCAGGGGGATCGGTACCGGGCCAGGCGACCGCCCTTTCGGGGCACCAGGTTTGCGCTGATTTTCAGCGAGGTGACCCGTGCTTCGAGGGCCTCCAATACTTGCTCGCGCCCAGGGTCGGCAAGGTCCGCGTAACGACCTTTGAAACCCAGCATCAGGACTCGATGAAACACCGTCAGCACCCGCGGATCCGGTGACGATTCGCGCAACACCAGGCGAATCTCCTCGTAGAGCGACTCTCCGGCCTGATGCCGGTTGAACAACTTGGCCTGCAGCGGTTCACAGGTCCATTCAGTCCGTACCTCGTCCTTGGTACAGAGGAGCACCGCCTCATCCAGCAGTGCGCATTGGGCGTGGTTGATGTGCTCGATGTCGCGCGGGTCCATGGCGATCTGTTCAAGCTGCTCCCGGACCTGCTCGACCTGGTTCAGGCAAAGTTGTTGCAGAGCCTTGGTGTCCGGCACCGACAGGCCCTGGCGTAGCTGGACCACCAGCAGATAGCTGTCCTGGAGCAAGGCGTCGATATCCGTCGTCAGTGCGCCTGGTTTTTTCGAGAAATTCAGAGTCATGTGCGTAGCACCGCAAACAGTTCAAGTTGGACTTGCGACAAGGTGCTGGGCACGTAGCAAGCGAAAGTCCCCGAAGTCAGCATGGCTTGCCCCTTGGGATGGCCAAGATCGAGGGCGAAGTATTGGTTTTCCAGGCGCAGCGGGATGGCCGCCGGCACATGGTTGAGGGGTTTCAGCGGGACGCCATCGAGCGCCGCGTTGATCAGCTCGTCGACATCCGCCGGCGCGCCGATTTTGCATAGGCGAGGAAACTGATCCTGAAGCTGTGCCGCCGGTAACTGGCAGCGCACCGACAGGTAGAAGTCAGCCCCGTCGGGCTCACGAAGCCGAGCATCGTTGAGCGTCACTTGCCAGCGATTGGCGCTGTGCTCCAGCGCCAGGGCGATGACGCGCGACGGCAGGCTCGCTTCCAGCAACGTAGCGATACAGCGCATCAGCGGCGGGAACACCGTTTCCAGGTGTTCATGGCGATAGGCTGGAATCTTGTCGATGTCGTGTTCCAGCGAAAACGTCAGCAGGCTGCCGGCCAGCTTGGCCAGCTCCAGATAGACCTGCTCGGGGTGGCGTTGCGGATATGCCTTGAGATCGGCCAGAACCGGCTGGTAGGTGTTCAAGGCATTGAGCAACCAGAACAACGACACATCGGCGACGGCGAAATCGGCCATGCGCTGGTTGCTTTCCCGACGCATGCCCATGAGGCGCTGTCGCTTGGCGGACAACTGCGTCAACAGGTTGTCCAGCTGGACCAGCAGCCCCGGGTGCGCGGCAAAACTGAGCAGCGGCGGCACATAGGTCGGATCAAGATTCCACCTGCCCTGCCCTTCACGCACCAGGCGCGCGATGGGACAGGTCAGGTAGTCACCGTTGTCGTCCTTGTCCAGACGCAGCGTCAGCGCGTGTTCCAGCACCGCGATCGACTGGACTTCGTCTGCATACAGATCCTGAACCGGTCGCCAGTCCTGACGATAGCGGGTTGGCCGATCAGCCCGGCCCTCCTGCATCAGGCAGTTGTTGCCGTTGGCCTGCTCCAGGGGCAAGGCCAGCAGCACGAGTGCCTGCCCGGCGTCGTCGCTCATCAACCGCGACAACTCCAGCCCCGGCGGCAGGCGATCCACCCGTTCACTGTCGAGCAGGCTGCCGTCGGCCATGCGCACGCTCAGGCGGGTAGCCTTGAGCTTGCCCAGGCGCAATGCATCGGTGTCGAACTCAACAGCCTTCACGCCCCAAGGGTGGGCCAAGGCCAGGCTGGCGAGCTGCTCGTTGACCCACGCTTCCCAGCGCGCTTGTTGCTGAAACTGTTGCGCAGACAATAGGGTGCCGGACGTCCACAAGGGACGATCGATTTTCATGGCGTCGTTTCCTCGGGATTAAGTCAGGCTTTCGCCTTGGGCATTTGCGAAACCAGCGACAGGTTGACGTCCATGCCCTCCACCTGAAAGTGCGGCACGGCGTACAACTTGACCCGGAAGAAACCGGGGTTGTCCTCGATGTCTTCCACCGTCACCTTGGCATCACGCAGGGGGTGCGAGGCCTGCAGGGCATCGCCGGGATCGGTCATTTCGGTCACCAGCCCGCCGATCCATTTATTGAGTTCCAACTCCAGCAAGCGACGGTCCTTGGTGGTCCCGATGTTTTCGCGCTGGATCAATTTCAGGTAATGGGCAATGCGCGAGAGCAAGAAGATATAAGGCAGGCGCGCATTGATGCGGCTGTTGGCGGTGGCATCCGGCGTGTCGTACAACGCAGGCTTCTGGGCTGAACTGGCGGAGAAGAAACAGGCGTAGTCGCGGTTCTTGTAATACGACAGGGGAATGAAGCCGAGATTGGCGAATTCGAACTCGCGGGTTTCCGGGATCATCACCTCCGAAGGAATCTTGACCTGGTTGCCGGTACCCAGGTCATACAAGTGGATCGGCAGGTCCGTGACCGCGCCCCCCGACTGAGGCCCACGAATCTGCACGCACCAACCATTGGCGATAAAGCTCTTGACCATGTTGGCGGCAAACGCGAAGGACGCGTTGGTCCACAAATACTTGTCGTGATCAGGGCCCTTGACGCTTTCGACGTAGTTGAAGCTGCGCACGGGAATCGTATCCGGCCCATAGGGCAGGCGCCCCAGGACCCGCGGCATGGTCAGGCCGACGTAACGCGCATCGTCACTGTCACGGAAGGCCTTCCACTTGATGTACTCGGCTCGATCGAAGTAATTGCCGATGTCCTTGATGGCGGCCACCTCCTCCATGGATTGCTTGCCAAAGAATGCCGGCCCCACCGAACCGATAAAGGGCATGTGCGCCGCCGCGGCCACTTTCGAAATATTGCGCAGCAAGGCAATGTCCTGCGGGCTGCGATCGAATTCGTAATTGGAAATGGCGGCCGCGATTGGCTCCCCGCCTGGCGTGTCGTATTCGCGGGTGTAGGTGTGCAGGTACAAACCGCTCTGGGCGATTTCGGGGGCGTCTTCAAAATCCCGCACCAGGTCAGTCTTGCTGATATCCAGCAATTCGATGCGCACGTTCTGGCGAAAATCCGTCTGGTCGATCAAGGACTTGACGCCGCGCCAGGTTGATTCGACGCGTTGGAAGTCCGGGTGATGCATGACCGCATCGAGTTGACGACTGATCTGCGTGTCCAGCGAAGCGATATGCTCGTCGAGGAGCACTTTGTCCAATCGCTCCACTTTCTGCGGTGATTCCTTGAGCAACTTCAGGAACACGCTGACCGCGGCGGTGACCCGTTCATCAACCGATGCCTCGGACAACGCCTCGGCGTGCTGGAAAGTTTCGATACTTCCCAGCTCAGCGACAGGGTTCAAATTTATCTTGCTGAACAGCGCCGCATAAACGCCCTTGTCTTCAGCCAACACTGTAGCGCCGCGCGATTGCACGTTAGAACTTTCAGTAGACATATATAGTTACTCTTATGGCCTGCCGGCGAAATGAATTAGCGGACTTCTTTTGGCGCCAATGCCGCCAGTTCAGTTCGAAGTTCATCACTGAGCGCATCATCCTGGAGGATGCGCTCCAATTCGTGACGGAAGGTCATGTTGTCCAGCAGGTTCGACTTCAGGTCGCGCAACAGGTTGCGCATGGCCAACAGCGCCCGTAACTGCGGAATCTGGCGGGCCACCTGCTCCGGCTCAAAATCCTTCATCCGTTGAAAACTCAGTTCAACGGACATATCCCCCTCATCACCCGTCAGCGTGTTGCGCGCAGCGAATGCCAGGCGGGGGGAGAATTCCTCAAGGACGTTGTCGACGTTGTGTTTATCGATATTGACCTTGCCCCTCTCCGATAACGGGCGCTGCTCCTTGCCGTTACTGTAGTCCCCCATCACCATAAGCTTCAGCGGCAATTCAACTTTTTTCTGTGCGCCCCCAGTGTGTAGATCGAGTTTGATATTGACCCTGCTTTTGGGCACTTCATTTTGAAAACTGTACGATGCCATACTTGCTCCTTTGAAATGTTGGCAGGCAATGATTGAACATCTTCGTTGCTCTTCACCCTGCATCCCGCATCCTGCATTCACGCTTTTCGCTGTCTTAATGTAGCGACGAAATACAACGCCGGATAGCTTAAATCTACCCCTTTGAACAAAAAGGAATAGGCTCACAAAAAGGCGGACGGGGCCCTACAGAAAAAACTTACAAAAAACGCGAAATGAACGCGTAATGAACGCGCAATGCTCAAACAAACAACTTATGTAGGAAAAGAATTACAGACGCGAGATTAGGATCAACGCGACTTTAAACATTCTTCGAGGTCTCCGTTTTGAAAGACCGATCACGAAGCCCCAGGCTTTTGTCGACCAAATGATCTATACCTTTCATAGACACGCAGTCAGGCCGACGTAACAGATGACGTGTCCGGACGAAACGAACGCGGCGAACCACTTTTGGGTGTGCTGCATCACATAACATAGGCCTGAAGCACCTGTTTACGGCGCCGCCCCGTAGAATGGGCACATTATTTTTCAATGCCTGAAGTCCCCATCATGACCCCAAGCAAGCGCGTTTCGAATCTGCCCATCAAAGCGCTATGCGGGCTTTGTCTATTGATGGCGCTGTTGGTCATGACTCATGCGGGCGGTGAGCCGTTGGAGCTGGAGCTGCATATCCCCGATGCGCCTCCGCTGACATTCGTCGACGACCCCAGGGGCCACGGGATTGCTGGCGATGTTGCCGTGGCGGCCATGGCCAAGGCCGGCTACGCGGTCAAAATCCATGTATTGCCTTGGGCCCGGGCGCAAAAGCACGTCAGCGAGGAACATGATTACCTGATCACCCCTCTCTCGCGCATTCCCACCCGTGAGGATCGTTTCACCTGGATCGCTTCGATCATGCCCATGGAGCGTGCCTTCTTCAGCCTTGACCGGCGAGTGAACAGCTTCGCCCAAGCGAGAGAAACCTACCGCAAGATCGGGGTCGGCCTCGGCAGCGCGCAAGAGGATATCCTGCGTGCCGAGGGCTTCAGCGATGAGCAGATCTACCCCCTGGCCATTGGCGACAATCCCGCTCAACTGCTGCTGATGGGGCGTATCGATGCCTGGTTCAATGGTGTTCCCGAGAGCCGCTATATCTGGCCGAAAGTGTCCAAGCGCAAATTGCTGATGAGTTCGGTTGGCAGCAGCGCCGAGCTTTACCTCGCCTGTTCACGGCAGTGCTCGCCCAAAATCGTCGAAGACTTGCGGGGGGCCGTGGAGGCCCTTCGCAAAGAAGGCGAAATCAAGCGAATCCATGACATTTACTTGCCGTGACAAATGACAAGGCCAACCTGACGAGACATCAGCCAAATTGATAGCCTACTAACGAAAGCCCCGGACTAGAGGGCTCATCGATGGCTTATATCATTCCGAATGATAGTTACCTTTGTTTCATTCGATTCGTTCCTCTGCGCCTCGACACGCATCATCCGCCCATCTCAATACACTTGGCGGATGCTATCCATGGAACATTCACTTTCTAAATTGCGCTTTCCCCTCGCACTGTTGGCGGTGCTGGTGATCAGCGCTTGCGGCAAGACCCCCGAAACGGCAGCTTCCATGCCGGCGGCCAAAGTCAGTGTGGCCAAGGTACTGGAGCAGCCCGTCAACGAATGGGATGAGTTCACCGGGCGCCTCGAAGCACCGGAAACCGTCGAGATTCGCCCACGTGTCTCGGGGCAGATCGATGAAGTCGCCTTCACCGAAGGCGCGCTGGTCAAGAAAGGCGACCTGCTGTTCCAGATCGACCCTCGCCCCTTCCAGGCTGAAGTGCGTCGTCTCGAAGCCCAACTGGCCCAGGCCCGCGCCACCGCGACTCGCAGCGAGAACGAAGCCCAGCGTGGCGAACGCCTGCGCTTGAGCAATGCGATTTCCGCTGAATTGGCGGATTCGCGCACCACCGCCGCCCAGGAAGCCCGCGCTGCCGTGGCGGGCATCCAGGCGCAGTTGGACCTGGCCAAGCTGAACCTGAGCTTTACCCGGGTCACCTCGCCCATCAACGGTCGTGTCAGCCGCGCGGAAATCACCGCGGGCAACCTGGTGACCGCCGATGTCACGCCGCTGACCAGCGTGGTGTCCACCGACAAGGTCTACGCCTATTTCGACGCCGACGAACGCGTCTTCCTCAAGTACACCCAACTCGCCCGCCAGGGCCAGCGCGGCCAGGCCACGCCGGTCTACATGGGCCTGTCCAACGAAGAGGGCAACCCGCACCTGGGCCAGATGAACTTCGTCGACAACCAGGTCAACCCGCAAACCGGCACCATCCGTGGTCGCGCGGTGTTCGACAACAAGGACGGCGCCTACACCCCTGGCCTCTACGCTCGGTTGAAACTGGTGGGCAGCGGCACCTACTCCGCCGTGCTGATCAACGACGAAGCCGTGGGCACCGACTTGGGCAAGAAATTCGTCCTGGTGATGGACGCCGAGAACAAGCCTGCCTACCGCGCCGTCGAGCTGGGTCCGAAGATCGAAGGCCTGCGCATCGTTCGCAACGGCTTGAACAAGGACGACACCATCATCGTCAAGGGGCTGCAACGGGCCCGTCCGGGTTCGCCGGTCACGCCTGAAACCGTGCCGATGGCCAGCGAGCAAACCCTCGCCGCCCTGGCACAACAACGTAAAGCGCTCGAAGCCAGCAACCTGCCACAAGTCGCGCCGTCCAAGGCAGCGTCCAGCTCGGCAGGCAAACTGGCCTCTGCGTCCCCACGCGGTTAAGGGACTGAATCCAAGATGAAATTTTCCCAGTTCTTCATTTCGCGGCCGATCTTCGCAGCGGTGCTCTCGCTGTTGATCCTGATCGCCGGCGCCATTTCGCTGTTCCAGTTGCCGATCAGCGAATACCCGGAAGTCGTGCCGCCGACCGTGGTCGTGCGCGCCAACTTCCCGGGCGCCAACCCCAAGGTCATCGGCGAAACCGTTGCCGCGCCCCTGGAACAAGCCATCACCGGCGTCGAGAACATGCTCTACATGTCCTCGCAGTCGACTGCTGACGGCAAGATCACCCTGACCATCACCTTTGCCCTGGGCACCGACCTGGACAACGCCCAGGTGCAAGTGCAGAACCGCGTCACCCGCACCGAGCCCAAGTTGCCGGAGGAAGTGACCCGCATCGGTATCACGGTGGACAAGGCATCGCCCGACCTGACCATGGTCGTGCACTTGACCTCGCCGGACAAACGCTACGACATGCTCTACCTGTCCAACTACGCCTTGCTCAATATCAAGGATGAGCTGGCGCGCCTGGGTGGCGTGGGTGATGTGCAGCTGTTCGGCATGGGCGACTACTCCCTGCGGGTCTGGCTTGATCCGAACAAGACCGCTTCGCGCAACCTGACCGCCACCGACGTGGTCACGGCGATCCGCGAGCAGAACCGCCAGGTTGCCGCCGGTGCCCTGGGTGCGCCGCCAGCCCCTAACGCCACGGCGTTCCAGCTGTCGGTCAACACCCAGGGTCGCCTGGTAAACGAAGAAGAGTTCGAGAACATCATCATTCGTTCCGGCGCCAACGGTGAAATCACCCGCCTGAAGGACATCGCACGGGTAGAGCTGGGCTCCAGCCAATACGCCCTGCGCTCGCTGCTCGATAATCAGCCGGCAGTGGCAATCCCGATCTTCCAGCGTCCAGGCTCCAACGCCATCCAGATTTCCAACGATGTGCGCGCGAAAATGGACGAGCTGAAGAAAGGCTTCCCGGCCGGCATGGACTACAGCATCGTCTATGACCCGACGATCTTCGTTCGTGGCTCCATCGAAGCGGTGGTCCACACCCTGTTCGAAGCGCTGATCCTCGTCGTGCTGGTGGTCATCCTGTTCCTGCAGACCTGGCGCGCCTCGATCATCCCGCTGGTCGCCGTACCGGTGTCGCTGATCGGTACATTCGCGGTCATGCACTTGTTCGGCTTCTCGTTGAACGCCCTGTCGCTGTTCGGCCTGGTACTGGCGATCGGTATCGTGGTGGACGACGCCATCGTGGTGGTGGAGAACGTCGAGCGAAATATCGAATTGGGACTCACCCCCGTGGAGGCGACCAAGCGCGCCATGGGCGAAGTGACCGGCCCGATCATCGCCACCGCCCTGGTGCTGTGCGCGGTCTTCGTTCCGGCGGCGTTCATCAGTGGCCTGACGGGTCAGTTCTATAAACAGTTCGCCCTGACCATTGCCATCTCCACGGTGATCTCGGCAGTCAACTCCCTGACCCTGTCGCCGGCCCTGGCCGCGGTGTTGCTCAAAGGCCATGACGCGCCCAAGGACCGTTTCTCCAAGTTCCTGGACAAGATTTTTGGTGGCTGGCTGTTCCGTCCGTTCAACCGTTTCTTCGAACGTGCCAGCCATGGCTACGTGGGCACGGTCGCTCGAGTGATCCGCAGCAGCGGCATCGCCCTGGTGCTCTACGCTGGCCTGATGGTGCTGACCTTCTTCGGTTTCTCCACCACGCCGACCGGCTTCGTGCCCGGCCAGGACAAGCAATACCTGGTGGCCTTCGCCCAACTGCCGGACGCCGCGAGCCTGGACCGCACCGAAGACGTGATCAAGCGCATGTCGGACCTGGCCCTCAAGCAACCGGGTGTTGAAAGCGCGGTGGCCTTCCCCGGCCTGTCGATCAACGGTTTCACCAACAGCCCGAACGCCGGCATCGTGTTCGTCACCCTGAAGCCCTTTGACGAGCGCAAGGACCCGAGCATGTCGGCCGGCGCCATCGCCGGTGCGTTGAACGGCAAATATTCGGAAATCCAGGAAGCCTACATGGCGATCTTCCCGCCGCCGCCGGTACAAGGGCTGGGCACGATCGGTGGTTTCCGCCTGCAAATCGAAGACCGGGGCAACCTGGGCTACGACGAGCTGTACAAAGAAACCATGAACATCATCACCAAGAGCCGCAGCGTGCCGGAACTGGCCGGTTTGTTCACCAGCTACACCGTGAACGTGCCGCAGGTCGATGCCGCCATCGACCGTGAAAAAGCCAAGACCCACGGCGTGGCCGTCAGCGACATCTTCGACACCCTGCAGATCTACCTGGGTTCGCTGTATGCCAACGACTTCAACCGCTTTGGCCGCACCTATCAGGTCAACGTCCAGGCCGAGCAACAGTTCCGCCTCGAATCGGACCAGATCGGCCAGCTCAAGGTGCGCAACAACCGTGGCGAGATGATCCCGCTGGCGACCTTCATCAAGGTCAGCGACACCTCGGGCCCGGACCGCGTGATGCACTACAACGGCTTCATCACCGCTGAAATCAACGGTGCCGCCGCCCCGGGCTACAGCTCCGGCCAGGCCGAGAAAGCCATCGAGAAACTGCTCAAGGACGAACTGCCCAACGGCATGACCTATGAGTGGACCGACCTGACCTACCAGCAGATTCTCTCGGGCAACACCGCGCTGTTCGTGTTCCCACTTTGCGTATTGCTGGCGTTCCTGGTGCTCGCGGCGCAATACGAAAGCTGGAGCCTGCCATTGGCGGTGATCCTGATCGTGCCGATGACCCTGTTGTCGGCGATCACCGGGGTGATTCTGTCCGGTGGCGACAACAACATCTTTACCCAGATCGGCTTGATCGTACTGGTGGGACTTGCCTGCAAGAACGCGATCCTCATCGTCGAGTTCGCCAAGGACAAGCAGCTTGAAGGCCTGAACCCGCTGGCAGCCGTATTGGAAGCTTGCCGCCTGCGTCTGCGGCCGATCCTGATGACGTCGTTCGCCTTCATCATGGGCGTGGTGCCCTTGGTGTTCTCCAGCGGCGCCGGTGCCGAAATGCGCCATGCCATGGGTGTTGCGGTGTTCTCCGGGATGCTTGGCGTAACCTTCTTCGGCCTGCTGCTCACCCCAGTGTTCTACGTATTGATCCGTAACTTCGTCGAGCGCAGCGAGGCCCGCAAGGCGGCCCGTGCCTTGAAACTGGAGGCGCAACAATGAGTGTCAAAGCGTTCCTGCCGAGCTTGCTGGTGTTGGCGCTGAGCGCCTGTGCCGTAGGCCCGGACTACAAGGCGCCACAAACGGAGGCGGCGAACGTCACCACCGCTACCGACGGCGCCGCCGGCCAGAAGAACTTCGACCGCGCCCGCTTCGAAGGCGTCTGGTGGCAGCAATTCGACGACCCGACCCTCAATGCGCTGGTGACCCGTTCGCTGGAAGGCAACCGTGAGTTGCGCGTGGCCTTCGCCCGCCTGCGGGCCGCCCGGGCGATTCGCGACGACGCCAGCAACGATGTCATGCCGACCATTACCAGCCGCGCCAGCAGCAACATCGGCAAAGGCCAGAACCCGATGGGCCAGACGGACGACCGGGTCAACTCCGAGCGTTACGACCTGGGCCTGGACATGGCCTGGGAACTGGACTTGTTCGGACGCATCCGGCGCAACCTGGAAGCGACCGATGCCGACCAGCAAGCCGCCGAGGCCGATCTCTACCAACTGCAGGTGACCATGATCGCCGAGCTGGTGGACGCCTACGGCCAACTGCGCGGCGCGCAACTGCGGGAGAAAATCGCCCTGGCGAACCTGCAGAACCAGCAGGAGTCGCGCAAGATCACCGAAAGCCTGCGCGAAGCCGGCGTCGGCGATCAGCTCGACGTGGTGCGCGCCGATGCCCGCCTGGCCGCAGTGGAAGCCAGCGTGCCGCAATTGCAGGCCGAACAGGCCCGTCAACGCAACCGCATCGCGACCTTGCTGGGTGAGCGTCCGGACAAGTTGACGGTAGATTTGAGCCCTAGACAGCTGCCGGCCATTGCCAAGGCTTTGCCCATTGGCGATCCGGGACAATTGTTGCAACGCCGTCCCGACATCCTCAGTGCCGAGCGTCAACTGGCTGCGGCCACGGCGCGCATCGGCGTGGCCAAGGCCGACCTGTTCCCGCGGGTCAGCCTGAGCGGTTTCCTCGGTTTTACCGCCGGACGCGGCTCGCAGATCGGCTCTTCGGCGGCCAATGCCTGGGCGCTGGGCCCGAGCATCACCTGGGCCGCTTTCGACCTGGGCAGCGTGCGGGCTCGCTTGCGCGGTGCCAACGCCGAAGCGGATGGCGCCCTGGCGAACTATGAACAGCAAGTGCTGCTGGCCCTGGAAGAATCGGAAAACGCCTTCAGCGATTACGGCAAACGTCAGCAACGCTTGATCTCGCTGATCCGCCAGAGCGAATCGAGCCGCGCCGCCGCAGACCTGGCCGAGATTCGCTACCGCGAAGGCACCGAGGACTTCCTCGTGCTGCTCGACGCCCAACGTGAACGCCTGGCCGCCGAAGACAGCCAGGCCCAGGCCGAAGTGGACCTGTATCGCGGCATCGTCGCGATCTACAAGGCCCTGGGCGGCGGCTGGCAACCGGAAACCGTCGCCAGCAACTGATAACCCCCTTCCCAACCGAGCTCCTTTGGTTGGCCGCAACCAGCCAAATGTTTGCCCCGCGTCTCATTCGGACGCGGGGCTTTTTTTGTTTATCGCCCAAGGCCCGCTGTGGAAACGCCCTTTGTGGGAGCGAGCTTGCTCGCGATAGCAGTGTGTCAGTCAATATCTACCTCGCTGATCCGACGCCATCGCGAGCAAGCTCGCTCCCACAGGTTCATGACTGCTGTTACAAGGTTTGACTCAAGCCGCCGCCTGACCGAAGCTTGCGACATTTCGCGCTTCTGGTTATGGATTACCTGCATGCCTTCGTCTCGCCGCTATGTGCTTTTCAGTCTTGCCGTTGTATTGGCGATCGGTCTCGTCGCGATATGGCTGCGCAGCACCACACCGCAGATCCCCGAGGCCATCAAGCGCGGCTACAGCGAAGCCCTGGAACACGCCCGCAATGGCCAGCCTGGTGCCGCGCGAATGTTGTATCAGCAATTGGGACGGCCGGACTTGTCGCCCAAGCGCCGTGTCCGGCTGCACGCGGAACTGTCCAACTACCCAAGCCCCCAGGCGTTGAAACTGGCCCAGGCGGATCTGCAAAGCGAATCGCCGGACGTGCGCCGCGCGGCCATCGGCAGCATCGTCGGACTGGTGCCAAACGCCCAGCGCAGCCTGTTGCTAGGCCCGCTCCTGGATGACAACGAGCCGGACGTCCGATTCGCCGCCGTGAACGCATTGCTGGGCCTGTCGCCCGACGAACTGGGCCTGTATTTCGGGGCGATGCAGATCGCCGTCGATACTTGGAAGCAGGTATTGAACGACGATCCACCCTCCCCCGAATCCCTCTATCAGCTCGCCCGGCTGTATGCGCACAACGCCGAGCTGAAAAAAGCCCAGCAGGCGCTGGAACAGGTGCTGAAGTTACAACCGGGCAACCTGCCGGCGCTGGTCATGCAGGTCGACGTGCTGGACAAACAAGGCCAGGGGGAAGCTGCACGTCGATTGCTCGCCCGGGAGTTGCAAACCCAACCCGCATCGGCTTACCTGCAACATGCGCTGGGGATGTGGCTGTTGCAGCACGGCCAGAGTGAATATGCAGTGCTAGGCTTGGCGAAGGCCGTGGAACTGGAACCTGACAACAGGCAATATCGCTACGACTTGGCGACCACCCTGCACGCCGAGCAGGAAGTGGAAGCCGCGCAGAAACAACTGCAGGAAATCGTCCAGCGCAACCCCGCCGACCGCAACGCGCGGGTGTTGCTGATCAATTATTGGAAGGAAACCGGTCAGTTGCAGCACGTCCAGGTCCTGTTGGCCCAGCTGGAACAATTGAACCCTGATGACCCGGCGATACAGCAGGGTTTATAGCCAAGGAAGCGCGCTCGGAAAGTTGTGCAGCAGTACACGTTCTGTCAAAGAAAGCGGAACCGCCATCACTGTCAAAGGTCAAGTGTTCAGGCAGTTTCATTTCAGGCGCTCCCCCGCCTGCTGCCCACTTCCCTAGTCATGAGAGGGTTATTTTTGACTACATCTAACGAGTTGATCAGCGCAAAAGCCGCCACCGGTATCGAAGGACTGGACGATGTTCTTTCCGGTGGTTTGTCCCGAGGCCACGTGTTCCTCCTTGAGGGAGAACCGGGCACTGGCAAGACCACGGTCGCGTTGCACTTCCTGCTGGCCGGCGCCGAAGCCGGCGAGCGCTCGTTGTACATCACGCTGTCGGAAACCGAGCGTGAATTGCGCCAGGGCGCAGCCTCCCACGGTTGGACGTTGGATGAAAATATCCACATTTTCGAGCTGACCCCACCCGAGAGCCTGCTCAACGCCGAACACCAGCAAAGCCTGCTGTACTCCTCGGACCTGGAGCTGGGAGAAGCGACCCGGCAGATCTTCGAAGTGGTCGAGCGATTCAAGCCGACTCGAGTCGTGCTGGACAGCCTCTCGGAGATCCGTCTCCTGGCGCAAAGCTCCCTGCGCTATCGCCGACAGATCCTCGCGATCAAGCATTACTTCGTGCGCTACGACGCTACCGTGCTCCTGCTCGATGACCTGACCACCGAGTCCCTCGACAAGACCGTGCACAGCGTGGCTCACGGTGTCATCCGCCTCGAAGAACTGACCCCGAACTACGGTGCCGAACGACGCCGACTCCGGGTGGTGAAATACCGCGGGCAGAAATACCGGGGCGGCTACCATGACTTCACGATCATGGGCGACGGCGTGCATGTCTTCCCTCGCCTGGTGGCCGCCGAACATCGAGGCCAATACGTTCGCCAACAACTCTCCAGCGGCATCGCGGAAATGGACGCCCTCTTGGGTGGCGGTATCGAGACCGGCTCAAGCACGCTGATCCTGGGCCCGGCCGGTACCGGCAAATCATTGATTTCCCTTATCTTCGCGGCGGCGGCAGTACATCGCGGCGAAAAAGCCGCGCTGTTCATTTTCGATGAAGAGCTGGGTTTGCTGTTCGAGCGGATGAAGAATATCGGCATCGACCTGCTGGAGCTGCAAAAGACCGGCAACTTGCTGATCGAGCAAGTCGACGCCGCCGAGCTGTCTCCCGGTGAGTTCTCCCATCGGGTACGGCGTTGCGTCAATGACGCGAACATCAAGACCGTCGTCATCGACAGCATCAACGGCTACCAGGCCGCCATGCCGGAAGAAAACGCCCTGGTCCTGCACATGCATGAGCTGCTGCTTTACCTGAACCGCAAGGGCGCGGCGACGTTCATGACGGTTGCGCAGCACGGGTTGGTAGGCGACATGCAGGCGCCGGTGGATATCACCTACCTGGCCGACACCGTCATCCTGTTGCGCTACTTCGAGGCGCTGGGCAAGGTTCGCCGAGCGGTTTCCATCATCAAGAAACGGACCGGCAGCCATGAATCGACGATTCGTGAATACCGCATCAGCAAGCTGGGGATGACCATTGGCGAGCCGCTGGAAGCATTCCAGGGTGTATTGCGTGGAGTACCGACTTATATGGGAGCGGATAATCCGCTGCTCGAGGATGATTCCCAGTGACGTCGGCCGAACCCTTGTTCGAGCGGGCGCTGATTCTCGCGCCGCTGGGACGGGACAGCCAGATTGCCCTGATGATTCTCAAGGAAGCCGGTTTCGGCGGCCTTGTCTGCAGTCACTTGGGGCATTTGTGTGAGGAATTGGAGCACGGCGCAGGCCTGCTGGTGATTTCCTCGGAGGCCCTGGTCGGGCCGGACCTGGAAACCCTGTTCCAGTACATCGAACAGCAACCGGCCTGGTCCGACCTGCCCATCGTCCTGCTGACGCATCATGGCGGACCGGAGCAAAACCCGGTGGCACGCATCGGCACCCAGTTGGGCAACGTGACGTTCCTGGAACGGCCCTTCCACCCGGTGACGCTGGTCAGCCTGGTCACCACGGCCTTGCGCGGGCGTCGAAGGCAATATGACGCACGGGACCGCCTGATCGACCTCAGCAACAGTGAGCTGCGCCTGCAGAACACCCTTGAAACCCTTGAGCAGCAAGTCGAGGAGCGCACCGCCCAATTGCGTCACAACGAGGAAGCCTTGCGCCAATCGCAGAAAATGGAAGCGGTCGGCCAGCTCACCGGCGGCATCGCCCATGACTTCAACAACATGCTCACCGGCATCATCGGCAGCCTCGAACTGCTGCGCCGGCGCCTGGCCCGCGGTCGCACCGAAGACCTCGACAGCCTGATCGACCTGGGCGTGACATCGGCGAATCGGGCGGCCGGCCTGACCCACCGACTGCTGGCATTCTCCCGGCGGCAATCGCTGGACTCCAAGGCCGTGCAGATGAATACCCTGGTGCTGTCCATGGGCGAGCTGCTGCAACGCAGCCTCAATGAGAGCATCGGCCTGGAAATGCGCCTGGACGAACAACTCTGGATCGCCGAGGCCGACCCCAATCAACTGGAAAGCGCCCTGCTCAACCTGGTCCTCAACGCCCGCGACGCCATGCCCGACGGCGGCAAACTGGTGGTGCAGACCTTCAATCAATACCTGGACACCGGCTTCACCGACGCCTACACCAACCTGGAGCCCGGTGACTACGTCGTGCTGAGCGTGCAGGACAGCGGTTGCGGCATGCCCGAAGCGGTGATCAATCGTGCATTCGACCCGTTCTTCACCACCAAACCCATCGGCCAGGGCACCGGGCTGGGGCTGTCGATGATCTATGGTTTCAGCAAACAGTCACGCGGCCACGTGACCATCGACAGTGAGGTCGGCAAAGGCACGACTGTGAACCTTTACCTGCCGCGCTTCATTGGCGAGGAGATAGACGAACCGCTGGTCCACGCCCAACAGGCGCCTTATGCGCAAGATGGCGAAACGGTGCTGATCGTCGAAGACGATCCGGCGGTGCGTGTCCTGGTCAGCGCGGTGCTGAGCGAGTTGGGCTACGCCTTCGTCGAAGCCGGCGATGCCAACGGCGCGATGCCGATCCTGCAGTCTAGCCAGCGCATCGACCTGCTGATCAGCGACGTGGGCTTGCCTGGCATGAATGGCCGGCAACTGGCGGAAATCGGCCGCCAGATCCGCCCCGATCTCAAGGTGCTGTTCATCACCGGTTACGCTGAACACGCGGCGGTGCGCGGTGGCTTCCTGGATTCGGGCATGCAGATGATCACCAAGCCGTTTACGTTTGATCTGCTGACGGCGAAGGTGCGGGAGATGATCAAGGTTTGAGGCCGGCCGGGCTCTTTGATGATCGCGTCCCCCCCTGTGGGAGCGAGCCTGCTCGCGAAGGCGATGGAACAGTCGATAATGATGTTGGATGTGCTGGCCTCTTCGCGAGCAAGCTTGCTCCCACAGGGAATCTGGTCCACATCAGTGCTGTGGCTGCTGGAAATCCAGTGTGGAAGCGGACTTGCTTTGCTTTTGATCTTGATCTTGATCTTGGCGCCCCGTAAAACCACGCTGGCCGAACGCAGGCCTTGTGGAGTGGGCATCCCGGCATGGATGCCGGGATAGCCGCGCAGGGCCATGGATGGCCCATCGCGGCGGGCCCACGGAGCAAGGCCGGAGTGAGGGCATGCCGAGCCTAGGCGAGGCACCGAGTGGTGGGGCAATATACGGATCACCCACATGGGTTACAAAAAAGTGCACTCACATAGGTAACACCCGGAGTGTCACGTAGCCATCAATGGCATCTCTTACATCAATCCGTCCAAGGATGATTGGACCGAAGATAACATCCCAGATCCCGTCCTCTATTTGCTCCAGTCCAATGGTCTGGTGCTTGAGCACATAGCCGACGTAGATCCTTACACCACGACGATTGACGATGCCCGAGCAGTCCGCTTGGAGGCTATCGATATGGCTCGGGTAGGTCATCTCGGGAAGCTTCTCGGGATATTGGCGGGACGAAGGCTCATAGCAGGACGCGGGTGTCTTCTGATTAAGAGCCTCGTGCAAACGCTCATAGTTGTAATGTTGCCTGAAACGATCAAAGTGCCGTTGTTGAGCCTCCCACGCTACTGCAGGGGGTGACGGAAGAGTGCTTTTCAACGTTCGATGCATACGTTCATGTCGGCCATTTTGCTCCGGCCTGCCGGGGGCGATCCGCTCGGGAATGATCCCTAGACGCAACCACCAGATGGACAACTGGGAAAGGCCCGCACGCCCTTTGCTCGCAAACGGAACACCATTGTCGGTACGAATGCGCTCCGGCAGACCATGTTCACGAAACACCTGAGTAAACACCGCCTGGGTTTCCTGGAAATTGGTGCTAGCCATGCTGTGGCAAGCGAGCAAGAAACGACTGGCATGGTCCATGATCGTCAATGGATAGCACCAGACGCCCGCACCTGTCAGGAATTGGCCTTTGTAATCGGCGCTGAATAGCTGGTTGGGAGCCTCTGCTTTCTGCAGTGGTTTGGGATAAACCGCCACTCGTTGACGCAATCGGCGTGGTTTGACCAGCTCAGCTTTCTTTAGGATGTTGTAGATCGACGTCTTTGATGGCGGCGCCTGGTCAGGAAAACGCTCGAGCAAAGCCGCCTGAATTTTCTTGGGGCCAGGCTCTGTCTCACCCCGACCGCGTAACTCAATGATCGCCTCACGGACAGCCAGCGGCACTACCCATTCCTGGGTAAGCCGACGACGGCTATGTTCTTCCAGTCCGGCGGGCCCTTCCCTCTCATACCGCTCGACCCATTTATAGCCAGTCTTGCGGCTGATCTCGTAGGCTTGGCAAAGCGCACTGAAGCTGGGCGGGCCTTTGATGAAGTCCGCAATGAACAGCAGTTTCAGGTCCATAGGTTTCAGCTCTCGCCATGGCATGGTCAGATCCTCGAAAACCGACCCTGCCAGTTAAAAACTGTTACCTATGTGAGTGAACTGATTTGTAACCCATGTGGGTGAGTCATACCGCAAAGCCTTTTTGGTTACTTTTTTGGCGTCTGAAAAAAGTGACCCGCCGTAAGGGCGGAACCGCCAGCGGCCGTTACCGCAGAAACAGATATGTACTCAATCAGCTGTTACCGCAGAAATGGCTATACGCAACCCGCACCAAAAGAACTAAGACAACATCCCCTGCATAATGCCCTGCAACACATCCAAATCAAACGGCTTGTCCAAAATCGGCGCCTTGCGCGTAATCGGACTGTCAGTCTCACGCACTTCCTGCGCATAACCACTGATGAAAATAACCTTCAAGTCCGGACGCAACCTCACCGCAGGCTCAGCAATCTGCACCCCGGAAATGCCACCGGGCAAGCGGAAGTCAGTGATCATCATGTCCAGATGAGGCTTGCTCGCCAGGATCTCGAACGCCTGCTCACCGTTTTCGGCTTGCAACACCCGATAACCCTCGCCGGACAAGTAGGCCGACAGCACCATCAGGATCGATGGGTCATCCTCGACGATCAGTACAACGTCTTGCGCATCTTCACTCATGAGAAGCCTTTGTTGGATCAATAGCTGCTGATACGACCTTGGGGTCGCTCAGAGGTTGCGTCCGTTCGCCAGTTTTCTGAAAAGGCAGACAAACGCGGAATAACGCCCCTTCGTTGAGGCGACTATTGACCGTGATGATACCGCCGTGGGCGGTGACGATCTGCTCGGAGATGAACAGCCCCAACCCCAGGCCCGTCGCGGCAGCCTTGGAGGACACCCGTTCGAATTGCTGGAAAATGCGCGCCTGATTCTCTTCGCTGATGCCGATGCCATGGTCCTGGACTTCGACGCAGGCATGATCGGGCGTCTGGTAGACCCGCACCTCGATCGGACTCTTGCTGCCATAGCGCAACGCGTTGGTCAAAAGGTTCGAAACCACCTGCTCGATGCGAAACTCATCCCAATGCCCTTCCACCGATGATTCGGCGGTACAGGTCACCGTGCATTCGGCGGCGGCGATCTGCGGCTGGAAGTTATGCAGCAGGTTCTGCACCAGCGCCGTCAAGTTGAAGCGAGTCGGACGGATGGACAGCTTGCCGGTGCGAATCCGCGACACGTCCAGCATGTCTTCGATCAAGCGGATCAGGCTCTTGATCTGGCGCTCGTCACGCTCGACCATCGCCTTCACCTTGTCCAGGGTGAACGCCGCGGCGTTGTCCCGGGCCAGGTGCATCTTGCGCAACTGCGTTTCCAGGATCAGCCCGTTGAGCGGCGTACGCACCTCATGGGCGACGATCGACATGAAGTCGTCACGCATGCGCACCGCCTGTTCGAGCTCGCTGCGGGTGGCTTGCAGTTGCTGAAGCAGTTGCTCCTGCTCCCGACGGCTCTGCTCGAGGGCAATCACCTGCTCCTTCATCGCCTTGCGCTGGCGATAAAGCTCGACGAATACGTTGACCTTGCTTTTGACCGCATGGTTGTCCAGTGGCTTGTGCAGGAAATCCACCGCGCCATTCTCGTAGCCAGTGAAGGCGTAGTTGCGCTCGCGGCCGGCGGCGCTGACGAAGATGATCGGGATACTGCGGGTCTTTTCCGTGCCGCGCATCAGCTCGGCCAGTTCGAAACCGTTCATGCCCGGCATCTGTACGTCGATGATTGCCAGGGCAAAATCATGTTGCAACAGCAGGGACAATGCTTCGTCCGCCGACAACGCTTTATAGACCTGACGGTCGTCGCGTTTGATCAACGCTTCCAGGGCCAACAGATTCTCAGGCAGATCATCGACGATCAGCAGTTTGGCTTGAATATCTCTTGGCATATGATTCATTCCAGGCCGGCCAGCAATTGGCCGATGCCCTGCAAAGTGAGGATGTGGTCGGGCTCGTGCAAGGTAAGTGCCGCTTCGGGCATGGTTGGGACCTGCGCCTCCTCCGGGTCCTGGACAACCGTGATGCCACCCAGCGCCTTGACCTTGGCCAGGCCCCGTGCACCATCGCTATTGGCACCGGTCAGCACGACTGCCAGCAAATGACCGCCATAGACATCGGCGGCCGACTCGAACAACACATCAATGGAGGGGCGAGAGTGGTGCACCGGTTCTTCCAGGCTCAAGGACAGGCTACGGTCAGCCTCGATCGACAGGTGATAACCGGGCGTCGCAACGTATAAGGTTCCGGGCACGATGTCCTGTTTGTCCCGGGCTTCCTCCACCGGTACCGCGAGGCGATGACCGAATACTTGGGCCAGTTGGCTATGACGCTCGTCCGGCAGATGCAACACCACCAGGATTGGCAAGCTGAACCCTGGGCGCAATCGGCTGAACACTTTCAGCAGCGCTTCGACGCCGCCGGCAGACGCGCCGACGACAATGGCCTCGATCGCGGGCCTGGACCTGTCCGTCATTGATTTCATAACTTGCGATAGATCCGTTCCTGTTTGACCAACGGTTCAAATTGCTTGCCAAACACCGAAAAATCCAGCGTTTCCTTGCTGCCCAACACCAGGAAACCACGATGGCAGAGGGATTCGTGGAACAAGCCGAAGGCACGATCTTGCAGTTTTTTATTGAAATATATCAATACGTTACGACAGGAAATTAACTGTGTTTCCGAGAAAACGCTATCGGTCGCCAGGCTGTGGTCGGCAAACGTCACGTTCTGGCACAAGGTTTTATCGAACATGGCGTAATCGTAGGCGGCAGTGTAGTAATCGGCAAATGACTGCCGGCCTCCCGCCCGCTGATAGTTTTGCGTGTAGGCCCTGACGTTTTCCAAGGAGAAAATGCCTTGCTTGGCCTTTTCCAACGACCGCGGATTGATGTCCGTCGCGTAGATGAGCGTGCGCTCCAGCAGCCCCTCCTCGCGCAGCAGGATCGCCATGGAGTAGACCTCTTCCCCAGTGCTGCAGCCGGCGATCCAGATCTTGATCGAGGGATAGGTCTTGAGCAGCGGCACCACTTCCTCGCGGATCGCCAGGAAATGCGAGGGGTCGCGGAACATCTCGCTGACGGGGATCGTCAGCAATTGCAGCAATTGCATGAAGGCCCCCGGATCATGCAGCACCCGCTCCTGCAGCGCCGAGATGGTCTTGCAATCGAACTGGCTCAACGCATGCAGGACCCGGCGCTTGATGGAAGCGCCGGAGTAATCACGGAAGTCGTAGCTGTACTTCAGGTAGATCGCTTCGATCAACAGACGAAGTTCAATGTCAGTGTTACGTTCCACTAAATTCTTTCCATATTCGGCAACCACACGCGAATCAGTGAAAACAGGCGATCCAGGTCGATCGGCTTGGCCAGGTAATCGTTGGAGCCGGCCGCCAGGCACCGCTCCTGGTCATCTTTCATGGCCTTGGCCGTCACCGCGATGATGGGCAGTTTCTGCCAGCGTGGGTCCTTGCGGATCAGCGTGGTGGCTTCAAAGCCATCCATCTCGGGCATCATCACGTCCATCAGCACCAGGTCGATGTCCTCGACTTCATTCAGGCGTTCGATCGCCTCGTAGCCGTTACGACCGATGACCACGATCGCGCCTTTCGCCTCCAGGGCGCTGGTCAGGGCAAAGATGTTGCGCACATCGTCATCCACCAACAGCACCTTGCGGCCTTCGAAAACCTTGTCGCGGCTGCGGGCAGTCTGAAGCATCCGCTGCCGTTCATGTGACAGCCTGGATTCGACTTTGTGCAGAAAGAGTGTCACTTCGTCCAGCAGGCGCTCCGGCGAACGTGCGCCCTTGATGATGATCGAGCGCGAATACTTGCGCAGCTCGGCTTCTTCATCGCGCGTCAGGTTGCGCCCGGTGTAGACGATCACGGGCGGGAACGAACAGATCTCTTCGCTGGACATGCGCTTGAGCAGATCGTTACCGAGCATGTCTGGCAGCTTGAGGTCGATGATCATGCAGTCATAGACGTTGTCGCGCAGCAGATCCAGGGCTTGCTGGGCGAGGCCGACGGCGGTGATCTCGATGTCTTCGTCGCCGATCAGGCGAGTAATGCTGTCGCGCTGCAGGTCGTCGTCTTCCACCAGCAGCACCCGCTTGACCTTCTGGGTCAGCTTGGCCTCCAGGCGCGCGAACACGTCCTTGAGCTCCTCGCGGGTGGTCGGCTTGACCGCGTAACCGATGGCGCCCATGTGCATTGCGGCTTCGACGCGGTCCTCGACGGAAATGACATGCACAGGGATGTGCCGGGTGGCAGCCTGTTCCTTGAGGCGTTGCAGCACCGTCAGCCCGGAGTGGTCCGGCAGCCGCATGTCCAGCAGGATCGCGTCGGGGCTGAGCCGTGAGGCCAGGTCAAACCCTTCGTCGGCACCGTGGGCCACCAGGCATTGATAGCCAAGTTCATGGGCCAGGTCGAACAGGATCCGGGCAAACTTGGGCTCGTCTTCGATGACTAGGATGCAACGGCTGTCGAAAGGCGCCTTCTCGCGGTCATCAGCGAATTGCGGGACAGGCGCCTCCACCTCGGCGACCAACGGCGCCAGCGCGAGTGCGGGCGCCTGGACCGGTGTCGGCGACGCTGCCGGCGGGCTGAACGTCATCGGCGCGATAGGGTTGTCCCCGGGTTCAACGTAGCGCCCAGGCATTGCCAGCGTGAACTCACTGCCCTGCCCTGGCGCGCTGGTCACCGAGATGGAACCGCCCAGCAACGTCGCCAGGTCCCGGGAAATCGACAGCCCCAGCCCCGTGCCGCCGTAACGGCGATTGGTGGTGCCGTCGGCCTGGCGGAACGCCTCGAAGATGCTCTGCTGCTGGTCGGCGGCGATACCAATCCCCGAGTCGCGGACCATGAACGCGATGCCGCCACCCGGCTGGCCCGCCACGTTGAGCCGGACAGAGCCGTGTTCGGTGAACTTCACCGCATTCGACAATAGGTTCTTGAGCACCTGTTCCAGGCGCTGGCGATCGGTGTACAGCATCGCCGGCGCATCGGGCTGCACCTGCACGTCGAAGTCCAGGCCTTTCTCCCTCGCCAACGGCGTGAACAGATCGCGCAGCCCTTCCACCAGGCGCGCAACGCCGGTGTTTTCCGGGCGCACCTCCAGCTTCCCGGCCTCGACCTTGGAGATATCGAGAATGTCGTTGATCAGATTCAGCAGGTCATTGCCGGCGGAGTAGATCGACTCAGCGAACTTGACCTGCTCTTCGCTGAGGTTCTTGTGGGGGTTTTCCGCCAGCAACTTGGACAAGATCAACGAGCTGTTCAGCGGGGTGCGCAGTTCATGGGACATGTTGGCCAGGAACTCGGACTTGTACTTGCTCGAACGCTGCAGCTCTTCGGCGCGCTCCTGCAACTGGATCTGGGCCAGGTTCAGCTCGCTGTTCTTCTGATCCATGGCGTCGCGCTGTTCGGCCAACTGCTCGTTGGTCTGTTCCAACTCCTGTTGCTGGGCTTCCAGGTGCGCCTGGGATTCCTTGAGGATGCGCGACTGCTCTTCCAATTCCTCGTTCGCGGTCTTGAGCTCTTCCTGCTGCACTTGCAGCTCTTCGTTCAACTGCTGGGTCTCGGCCAACACTTCTTGCAGGCGCTGGCGATAACGAGCCGCTTCGATGGACGTGCCAATGTTGCCGGCCACCAGCTCCAGCAGTTCGATGTCCCGCTCGGTCAAGGGCCGCAGGAAACCCAACTCGACGACGCCGTTGATGCGGTCGTCGTCACGGGTCGGCACCACCAGCACGCAGTTGGGTCGTCCCTTGCCGAGCCCGGAACTGACTTTCAGGTAGTCGCCCGGGACATCATCAAGACGAATGACGCGGCCTTGCCGCACGGCCTGTCCGACGATGCCTTCGCCGTCGATGATGACCTGTTGCTGCTCGTCATCCTCCCGGGACATGCCGTAGGTAGCGACGCGCCGGAGGACGCCGTTTTCTTCTCGCGCATAAAGTGCCGCGACCACGGTGTCCAGGTATTGCGCGCAGAACTGCAGGATGTTGCGGCCGAGCAGGTTCAGGGTCAGTTGCCCCAGGACCTGCTCGGCCAACTGAGTCTGCCCGTTGCGCAGCCACGCTTGTTTTTCCAGGTGGGCGGCGCTCTGCTGCTGGACCTGGAGGGTCGCGCTATAGCTGCGCGACAGGTTCAACAGGTCCCGGCGACCAACGTAGGCCAATAGCCCACTGACGGCCACGACAAACAGCAAGTACAGCGAGATACTCCAGACCGTCGTGGTGCGCACTTGCTCGTTGCGCTGTGCGCGCAGTTGCTGTTCGGTTTCGACGACGTCCTCGAAGGTCTTGCGTATCTCGTCGGTCAATCGCTTGCCGCGCCCGGCCTTTACAGCGCCTCGGTAATCACCGCTGCTGCGTTGCAGATCGATCATGCTCTGGGCGTAGTTGCCCCATTCCACCTGGAGCGCCTGGATCTTGTGCAGACGGTCAGTCTGCACGGGATTGTCGGCTGTCAATTCCAACAATGTATCCAGTGCCACCGCGATGCGCGGCTTGGCCACCTCGTAGGGATCGAGAAAGTGCTCGTCGCCGCTCAACAAATAGCCGCGCATGCCGGTTTCAAGGTCCACGCTCAGCTTCATGGCGTCGTTGACGTTGTTGAGGACCCGATCGGTGTGCCCGACCCACTGGATCACCGACAGCAGGTACGTGATCAACGCAATGAAAAACACGGCGCTGAGGGCGCCCATGCCCAGGGGCAGGCTGATATTGCGGCTCAGGAGCTTGCGAAAACTGTGCTCGTCGACCGAAGACGAAAGAGGCATTGGAAATGGCCCTGGTGAATAGTTGAAAACCGTGGAGTTTGCCCAAAAACACGGGTTGGATCCACACTTCCGACAAGTCCAGGACGCAAATCCCCAGGACGTTAGCCTGGGTCTCAAGGATGCGACTATCCTTGTCAGCTCTTGTACTATAGATCCTTTCTTGTACAAGTTCGGGAACTTGTGCCGCCTCGCGACTTACTCATGCATACGGCCGGTTCTTTGCCACGCCCTCCCGATTCCATCTTCCGAGAAGTCTATTATGTCCGTCCCCGCTCCTGTCACCCCTCCCACCATTCTGGTAGTCGAAGACGACAGTATCGTGCGCATGTTGATTGTCGATGTGCTGGAAGAGCTGGAATACAAGGTGTTGGAGGCAGAAGGTTGCGAAGAGGCGCTGGCGCTGTTGAAAGATACGGACCGTTCCATCGATCTGATGATGACCGACGTCAACATGCCGATCATGGACGGTCGTGAACTTGCAAAAGAAGCACGCAGCGTACGCCCCGGCCTTCCTATCCTGTTCGCCAGCGGCTACGCCGAAAGCATCGACGTGCCGGAAGGCATGAACGTGATTGGCAAACCGTTCTCCATTGATCAATTGCGCGACAAGGTCAAAAGGATTCTTTCTTGAGCCCAGGCGCATTCTTGGTCACTATCGGCGCCCCGCGCGCCGACTGCGCCTGAAACGCTCCAAGGATTACCCGCCATGCCTCACCCCACCACCAAAGTCCTGGTTATCGGCTATGTCTGGCCCGAGCCACGCTCATCGGCGGCGGGTGGGCATGTCATGCAACTGCTGGAAGCCTTTGTCGGACAAGGCTGGGACATCACCTTCAGCAGCCCCGCCAAGCCCGGTGAAAACCGCGCCGACCTGATCGGCCTGGGCATCCGGGAAGTACCGATCGAGCTCAACAACAGCAGTTTCGACGCTTTCATCAACGAGCTGGCGCCAGATATCGTCCTGTTCGATCAGTTCATGATGGAAGAACAGTTTGGCTGGCGGGTGGAAAAACACTGCCCCGACGCCCTGCGAGTGCTGGAAACATCGGACTTGCAGAGCCTGCGTCATGCCCGGCATCAGCGCCTGAAGGATCGCTTGAAAGTCGACGAGGCCTGCCAGGATTTCCGCGATCTGTTCGCCCCGGCCCTGCGCGAGGAGTTCGAGCTGATGGCCGACACTGACATGGCCAAGCGTGAGATCGCCGCCCTGTTGCGTTGCGACTTGAACCTGATGGTTTCCGAATTCGAGATCGATTTGCTGGTTGAACACTTCAAGGTGCCCCGCGAGTTGCTGCTCTGGTGTCCGTTAATGCTGGACCTGCCCACCGAACCGTTCGTGCCCTTCGATGATCGGGCGCATTTCCTCAGCATCGGCAATTTCCGCCACGCACCGAACTGGGACGCCGTGCTCTGGATGAAAAACGCAGTGTGGCCATTGATTCGCCAACGGTTGCCCGGCGCCCAGCTGCATCTCTACGGCGCCTACACGCCGCCCAAGGCCGCAGCGCTGCACAACCCGACCCAGGGCTTTCATATCATGAACTGGGCCGAGGATGCCTTGCAGGTCATGTCCGCGGCGCGTATCTGCCTGGCGCCGCTGCGTTTCGGCGCCGGCATCAAGGGCAAGCTGATCGAAGCCATGCTCTGCGGCACACCCAGCGTCACCACGCCCATCGGCGCCGAAGCCATGCATGGCGCAATGCCCTGGCCCGGTGAGATCGCACAGAGCGCCGAGGACATCGCCAACGCCGCCGTGCAGTTGTATACCGACCCGGCCCGCTGGGCCCATGCCCAAGAGGCAGGGCTGGCCTTGCTGGCCGAGCGTTTCCGTCGGCAGGTCCACGCTCCTGCGCTGATCGACAGCCTCAACGCCTGCCGCGCCGACCTGGCACGACGCCGCCGGGACAACTTCCTCGGCAGCATGCTGCGCCACCATCAGCACAAGAGCACCCAGTACATGTCCCAATGGATCGAGGAAAAGAACCGCAACAGCTGAGCCAGCCTTCGTTCGCCAGGGCTGGAACCCGGACGGCGAAGGGGGCATTATCCAGCGGCGATAACAACAAAAGCGCCAGGCACATGACCCGCACAGCCAGAGTCACCGACCCTTCCTACGAGTTGATGGACGATCATAACGGCCTGTCCATCATCTACCGCCAGCACGGTTTCCCCTGCCCGCTGGTACGCTGGCATTTCCACAAGGAATACGAGCTGCACCTGATCGTCGCGAGTTCGGGCAAGGTCTTCATCGGCGATTACATCGGCAACTTTTCCCCGCAGTCGCTGTTCCTCACCGGCCCCAACCTGCCCCACAACTGGATCAGCCAGGTGGAGGAGGATGAAGTGGTGCCCAAGCGTGACATGCTGGTGAATTTCACCGATGAGCTGTTCGAAAGCGGCAACCAGGTATTTGCCGAACTCAAGACCCTGGCGCCGCTGCTGGAACGGGCTCAATACGGCATCGAGTTCCGCTGCAAGCGCACAGTCCGCCAGGCGATGATACTTATGCAGCGCATTGCCGATTCCCAGGGCATGAGCCGACTGGGCTATTTTTTCATCCTCATGGAATTGCTGGCGAGCTGCGACGACTACCAATTGCTTTCAGGCGCCACCTCCACGCAGGCGGCGGACGAGCACAGCATTGACCGTACCAACCGCGCGGTGGATTACATTTTCGCCCACTACGCCCGCGAATTGCCCCTGGAGGAAGTGGCCGAGCACCTGGGCATGAAACCCACCTATTTCAGCCGGGTTTTCAAGCAAGCCACCGGGCGCTGCTTCATCGAGTTCGTCAATCGCCTGCGCATCAGCAAATCCTGCGAGCTGCTGGCCGATGGCGACAAACCGGTGACGGACGTGTGCTTTGAATCGGGTTTCAACAATATTTCCAATTTCAACCGGCGCTTCCAGCAACTCAAGGGCATGACCCCTTCTCATTACCGGCGGCTGGCGGTGCAACGGTTGACCGAGCAGAACCAGGGCTGAACACCCTGGGACAGCTCCCGTGGCGAGGGGATTTAGCGAAACGTCGCACCGCCCCGCTGGGCTGCGCAGCAGCCCCATGTATGTCTGCCAGTGCGTTGTATCAGACAGGACTCGGGGGCCGCTTCGCGCCCCAGCGGGGATAAATCCCCTCGCCACAAATGAATCCCATCAGCCCAGCAGTGCAAAAAAGTATCAGTAAAAGTGTGACGGATGATTTGTCACACCGTTCATTGAGGGCTGTAATCAGCGCACATTCTTCCACTCATCCGGAAGACACAAAAACAATAACTGTCCTTCTGCAGCCCGTGGGCGCGGAAAAGGAGTGCGCGATGAAACCTTCGGTAAAAGCTCTGCTTGTCTCCACCTGCATGACCCTCAGCAGCGTCAGTTTCGGCGCACAAACCCTGACCATTGCCACCGTCAACAACAGCGACATGATCCGCATGCAAAAGCTCTCGAAGACCTTTGAGGCCGAGCACCCGGACATCAAGCTGAACTGGGTGGTGCTCGAAGAAAACGTCCTGCGCCAACGCCTGACCACCGACATCGCCACCCAGGGCGGGCAATTCGACGTGCTGACCATTGGCATGTACGAAGCTGCACTCTGGGGCGCCAAGGGCTGGTTGGAACCCATGAAAGACCTGCCGGCTTCCTACGACCTGGAGGACGTCTTCCCTTCCGTGCGCGATGGTTTGTCGGTCAAGGGCTCGCTGTACGCCCTGCCGTTCTATGCCGAGAGTTCGATCACCTATTACCGCACGGACCTGTTCAAGGATGCCGGGCTGACCATGCCCGAACACCCGACCTGGACCCAGATTGGCGAGTTCGCGGAAAAACTCACCGACAAATCCAAGGAACAATATGGCCTGTGCCTGCGGGGCAAGGCCGGTTGGGGCGAGAACATGGCGCTGATCACCACCCTCGCCAACGGCTTTGGTGCGCGCTGGTTCGATGAGAAGTGGCAGCCGCAGTTCAATGGACCCGAGTGGAAGGATGCGCTGAACTTCTACGTCGACAACATGAAGAAATCCGGCCCGCCGGGCGCGTCCAGCAACGGTTTCAACGAGAACTTGGCGCTGTTCAACAGCGGCAAGTGCGCGGTCTGGGTCGATGCCAGCGTCGCCGGTTCGTTCGTGACCGACAAGACCCAGAGCAAGGTGGCCGATCACGTTGGGTTCACCTTCGCGCCCCACGAGAAAACCGACAAGGGCACCTCGTGGATGTACTCCTGGTCCCTGGCAATTCCGACCAGCTCCAAAGCCAAGGATGCGGCCAAGGTCTTCACCACTTGGGCAACGTCCAAGGAGTACGGTCAGTTGGTCGCCAAGACCGACGGCATTGCCAACGTCCCACCGGGTACCCGCACCTCGACCTACAGCGACGAATACATGAAGGCCGCACCGTTTGCCAAGGTGACGCTGGAATCGTTGAAAGTTGCTGACCCGAAAGCCCCGACCCTCAAGCCCGTGCCCTACATCGGCATCCAGTTGGTGACCATCCCCGAGTTCCAGGCCATCGGCACCCAGGTGGGCAAGTTCTTCTCGGGCGCGCTGACCGGCCAGCAGACCGTGGACCAGGCCTTGACCGCCGCGCAGTCCACCACTGAACGCGAGATGAAGCGCGCTGGGTATCCCAAGTAATCCGCTTTTCTCCTTTATGTGGGAGCGAGCTTGCTCGCGATGAGTTCGGCACAATCAACATTTTTGTTGCCTGACGCTCCGCCATCGCGAGCAAGCTCGCTCCCACAGTGGATTTTCGTAGGCCTGTCTAAATCGGTTCAATGCCATGAATACTTCAACAACGACAGTCAAAGCCCCCATCGAAATAGCCCCGCCAGCCCGCAAGATCCGCCTGGCCAACCCCGGCTGGTTCCTGGTCAGCCCTTCGGTCGCCTTGTTGCTGCTGTGGATGATCGTGCCGCTGGGCATGACCGTCTATTTCTCGATGATCCGTTACAACCTCCTCTATCCCGGCGAAAACGAATTCGTCGGGCTGGAAAACTTCACTTATTTCCTGACCGACTCGGGGTTCATGCCCGGCGCCACCAATACGTTGCTGCTGGTGGGCAGCGTGCTGTTGATCAGCATCGTCCTCGGCGTACTGATCAGCGCGCTGCTGGAAGCCAGTGAATTCTTCGGTCGCGGCATCGTCCGTGTGCTGCTGATCTCGCCGTTCTTCATCATGCCAACCGTCGGCGCGCTGATCTGGAAAAACCTGATTTTCCATCCGGTCTCCGGGATCCTCGCCTCGGTGTGGAAGCTCTTCGGTGCGCAGCCGGTGGACTGGCTGGCCCATTACCCGCTGCTGTCGATCATTATCATCGTGTCGTGGCAATGGCTGCCGTTCGCGATCCTGATCCTGATGACCGCCATGCAGTCTCTCGACCAGGAACAGAAAGAAGCCGCCCGCCTCGACGGTGCCGGCCCCATAGCGATCTTCTGGCACCTGACCCTGCCGCACCTGGCCCGCCCGATTGCCGTGGTGGTGATGATCGAGACCATTTTCCTGCTGTCGGTGTTCGCCGAAATCTTCACCACCACCAACGGCGGCCCCGGCTACGCCTCCACTAACCTCGCCTACTTGATCTACAACCAGGCGCTGGTGCAGTTCGACGTCGGCATGGCGTCGGCCGGTGGCCTGATCGCCGTGGTGATCGCCAACATCGCTGCCATCATCCTGGTCCGGATGATCGGCAAAAACCTCACCGACAAGCATTGAGGCCGTCGCCATGACTCTTCAACAATCCCGTCGCCTGCAAAGCCTGCTGTTGGGCACGCTGGCTTGGGCCATCGCGATCGTGATCTTCTTTCCGATCTTCTGGATGGTGCTGACCAGTTTCAAGACCGAAATCGACGCCTTCGCCACGCCGCCGCAGTTCATTTTCGCGCCGACGCTGGAGAACTACCTGCACATCAACGAGCGCAGCAACTACTTCAGCTTCGCCTGGAACTCGGTGGTGATTTCCTTCAGCGCCACCGCCCTTTGCCTGCTGATCGCGGTGCCGGCGGCCTACTCCATGGCGTTCTATGAAACCCAGCGCACCAAAGGCACCCTGCTGTGGATGCTCTCCACCAAGATGCTGCCACCGGTGGGCGTGCTGATGCCGATCTACTTGCTCGCCAAGCAGTTTGGCCTGCTGGACACCCGGATTGCGCTGATCATCATCTACACGCTGATCAACCTGCCGATCGTGGTCTGGATGATTTACACCTACTTCAAGGACATCCCGCGCGACATCCTCGAAGCTGCGCGCCTGGACGGTGCCACCCTGTGGCAGGAAATGGTCCGCGTGCTGCTGCCGATTGCCAAGGGCGGCCTGGCCTCCACCGTGTTGCTTTCGCTGATCCTGTGCTGGAACGAGGCGTTCTGGTCGCTGAACCTCACCTCCTCCAAGGCCGCGCCGCTGACGGCGTTGATCGCCTCATATTCCAGCCCCGAGGGTTTGTTCTGGGCCAAGTTGTCCGCCGTCTCGACCCTGGCCTGCGCGCCGATCCTGATTTTCGGCTGGATCAGCCAGAAACAGCTGGTGCGCGGTTTGTCCTTCGGCGCGGTGAAGTAACGCGCCCTATACCATTATCAGAAGTGGAGGCCCATCATCATGGCCAACCTGAAAATCAAGAATCTGCAAAAAGGCTTCGAAGGATTTTCCATCATCAAGGGCATCGACCTTGAGGTGAACGACCGTGAATTCGTGGTCTTTGTCGGCCCATCGGGCTGCGGCAAGTCCACGTTGCTGCGGCTGATTGCCGGCCTGGAAGAGGTCAGCGACGGCACCATCGAACTGGACGGCCGCGACATCACCGAAGTCAGCCCGGCCAAGCGCGACCTGGCGATGGTGTTCCAGACCTACGCCTTGTACCCGCACATGAGCGTGCGCAAGAACATGTCCTTCGCCCTCGATCTGGCCGGCGTGCCCAAGGCCGACGTCGAGAAGAAGGTCAACGAAGCGGCGCGCATCCTCGAACTGGGGCCGATGCTGGAGCGCAAGCCCAAGCAACTGTCAGGTGGTCAGCGCCAGCGCGTGGCGATCGGCCGGGCCATCGTGCGCAATCCGAAGATTTTCCTGTTCGACGAGCCGTTGTCCAACCTCGACGCCGCCCTGCGGGTGCAGATGCGCCTGGAACTGGCGCGCCTGCACAAGGAACTGCAAGCGACGATGATCTACGTGACCCACGACCAGGTCGAAGCCATGACCCTGGCCGACAAGGTAGTGGTGCTCAACGGAGGGCGCATCGAACAGGTCGGCTCGCCGCTGGAGCTGTACCACCAGCCCGCCAATCTGTTCGTCGCCGGGTTCCTCGGCACGCCGAAGATGGGTTTTCTCAAAGGCAAGGTCACTGCTCTGGACAGCCAGGGTTGTGAAGTGCTGCTGGATGCCGGCACGCGCATCAACCTGCCGCGCAGTGGCGCCAACCTGAGCGTTGGCGGTGCCGTGACCCTCGGCATCCGCCCTGAACACCTGAACCTGGCCCAGCCGGGCGACTGCACGCTACGCGTCACCGCCGATGTCAGCGAGCGCCTGGGCAGCGACACCTTCTGCCACGTCGTCACCGCGTCCGGCGAAGCCTTGACCATGCGGGTGCGTGGCGACCTGGCGAGCCGTTTCGGCGAGCAACTGGACCTGCACCTGGACGCCGAACACTGCCACTTATTCGATGCCGAGGGCGTCGCGGTTTCCCGCGCGCTGCGCGCCGCCGCCTGATTGCCGAGATTTTTTGCGATGAAACTCAACCGACAGAACCTGCACAACCTCAACGCCGAGGTCGTCCTGCCCGCCTACAACCTGGGCGACCGTCGCCAAGGCATCGCCCACATCGGCGTCGGCGGTTTCCACCGGGCGCACCAGGCGTACTACACCGATGCGCTGATGAACACCGGCGAAGGCCTTGACTGGGCGATCTGCGGCGTAGGCCTGCGCGCCGAAGACCGCCGCGCCCGGGATGACCTGGCCGGCCAGGACTACCTGTTCACCCTGTATGAATTGGGCGACACCGACGACACCGAAGTCCGCGTGATCGGCGCCATCACCGACATGCTGCTGGCCGAAGACGGCGCCCAGGCGCTGATCGACAAACTGGCCGATCCGCAGATTCGCATCGTCTCGCTGACCATCACCGAGGGTGGCTATTGCATCGACGACAGCAACGGCGAGTTCATGGCCCATCTGCCGCAGATCCAGCACGACCTGAGCCACCCCGACGAACCGAAAACCGTGTTCGGCTTTCTTTGCGCCGCCCTGGCCAAGCGTCGCGCGGCGGGCATCCCGGCGTTCACCCTGATGTCTTGCGACAACCTGCCCCACAACGGCGCCGTCGCGCGCAAGGCACTGCTCGCCTTTGCCGCGTTGCGCGACCCCGATCTGGGGCAATGGATCGGCCAGAACGTGGGTTTTCCCAACGCCATGGTCGATCGCATCACCCCGATGACCAGCAGCGCCCATCGTCTGCAATTGCATGACGAGCACGGCGTCGATGACGCTTGGCCGGTGGTCTGCGAACCGTTCGTGCAGTGGGTATTGGAAGACAAGTTCGTCAACGGTCGCCCGGCCTGGGAGAAAGTCGGCGTGCAGTTCACCGACGACGTATCGCCCTATGAAGAGATGAAGATCAAGCTGCTCAACGGCAGCCACCTCGCCCTGACCTACCTGGGCTTCCTCAAGGGCTATCGCTTCGTCCACGAAACCATGAATGACCCGCTGTTCGTGCGCTATATCCGCGCCTACATGGACCTGGATGTGACGCCGCAACTGGCGCCCGTGCCCGGCATCGACCTGACGGAATACAAGGACACCCTGGTGGAGCGCTTCTCGAACCAGGCCATCGCCGACCAGCTGGAACGGGTCTGTTCGGACGGTTCGTCGAAATTCCCGAAATTCACCGTACCGACGATCAATCGGCTGATTGCCGACGGGGGCGAGACCCGCCGTGCCGCACTGGTCGTCGCGGCCTGGGCCGTGTACCTGAAGGGCGTGGATGAAAATGGCACAACCTATTCGATCCCCGACCCACGGGCGGCGTTCTGCCAGGCGTTGGTGGCCGACGATGTGCTGGTGACCCAGCGGATGCTGGACGTGGAAGAAATTTTTGGCACGGCGATTCCCCGTTCACCCGAATTCGTGGCAGCCTTCGAGTGGTGCTGCAACAGCTTGCGCGAGCATGGGGTGACGAGAACGCTTGAGCGAGTGCTGGCTGACCAAGGCTAGGTACGATCCGCTTTTGTGGCGAGGGAGCTTGCTCCCTCGCCACAGGTAAAGCCGTTAACCGCAGGTTCTGTGTTTTGTTCTTTTGACCCGAGGATTTCCATGGCAAACCAACAACTGTTCCTGGGTATCGACTGCGGCACCCAAGGCACCAAGGCGCTGATCCTCGATGCGGTTAGCGGCGAAGTACTCGGCCAGGGCGCCGCTGGCCACAGCATGATCAGCGGTGCCAACGGTCGCCGTGAACAGGACACCCAGCAGTGGCTCGACGCTTTCACCCAGGCGACTCATCAGGCCTTGAATGCCGCCGGGGTCGATGGAAACGCGATCCTTGGCATCGGGGTGTCCGGCCAACAGCACGGGCTGGTGCTGCTGGATGACCAAGGCGAGGTGCTGCGCCCGGCCAAGTTGTGGTGCGACACCGAGACCACGGCGGAAAACGACCGTCTGTTGGCGCACCTCGGCGGCGAAGGCGGCGCCCTTGAACGCCTCGGCGTGGTCATCGCGCCCGGCTACACCGTGTCCAAACTGCTGTGGACCCAAGAGCAGCATCCGCAAATTTTCGACCGTATCGCCAGCGTCCTGTTGCCCCACGATTACCTCAATTACTGGCTCACCGGCCGCCATTGCAGCGAATACGGCGACGCCTCGGGCACCGGCTATTTCAACGTGCGCACCCGCCAATGGGACATGGAACTGCTACGGCATATCGACCCCAGCGGCCGGCTGCAATCGGCGCTGCCCGAACTGATCGAGGCTCACCAGCCCGTCGGCAGGATCCTGCCCGAAATCGCCGCGCACCTGGGCCTCAACCCCGAAGCCGTGGTGTCCAGCGGTGGCGGTGACAACATGATGGGCGCCATCGGCACCGGCAACATCCAGCCCGGCGTCATCACCATGAGCCTCGGCTCCTCCGGCACCGTGTATGCCTATGCAGCGGATCCCACCGTCAGCCCGCAAGCGTCGGTGGCAACGTTCTGTTCTTCGAGCGGCGGCTGGTTGCCGCTGATCTGCACCATGAACCTGACCAATGCCACCGGGGCCGTGCGCGAGCTGCTGGAATTGGATATCGATAGCTTCAACACCCTGGTGACCCAGGCACCGATCGGCGCCGAGGGCGTCTGCATGCTGCCATTCCTCAATGGCGAGCGCGTCCCCGCCCTGCCCCATGCCACCGGCAGCCTCCTCGGCCTGACGACCACCAACCTGACTCGGGCCAATCTGTGCCGCGCAGTGGTCGAAGGCACGACCTTCGGCCTGCGCTATGGCCTCGACCTGCTACGCGCCAACGGGCTCAAGGCCGAGAGCATCCGCCTGATCGGCGGTGGCTCGAAGAGTGCGGTATGGCGGCAGATCGTCGCCGACATCATGGACACCACGGTCATCTGCACCGAGCAGAGCGAGGCGGCCGCCCTCGGCGGCGCGATCCAGGCGGCGTGGTGTCATGGCAATGCACAAGAATCCCTGGCTGAATTGTGCCAGCGCTGCGTCAAGCTCGATCCGGCCAGCGAAACCCGGCCCGTCACCGAACATGTCACGGCGTCGCAACACGCCTACGAACGCTACCGGCAACACGTCGCAACCCTTTGAGAGCAGGCAATTATGTATTTGGTGTGTGGTGAGGCGCTGTTTGATTTTTTCAGCGCAAACGATGCTGGAGCGCCAGCGTCGCAAGTGAATTACAAGGCGATCGCGGGTGGCTCGCCGTTCAACGTGGCGGTGGGGTTGCGTCGGCTGGGGGTCGAGTCGGCGCTGTTTACCGGGCTTTCCACGGACTATCTGGGGCGTCGCTTGCAGCAAGTGCTCGTCAATGAAGGCGTCAACACACAATTTGCCCACGATTTCGACGCGCCAACGACCTTGGCCATGGTCGCCGTCGGGGCCAATGGTTCGCCGCACTACAGCTTTCGTGGCGAAGGCTGCGCCGACCGACAACTGAGCCTGGCACATCTGCCGGTGCTGGGTCCCGAGGTACGCGGCCTGCATGTCGGCTCGTTTTCCCTGGTGGTGCAACCGGTGGCCGACACGCTGCTGGCGCTCGTGCAACGGGAAAGCGGCAAGCGCCTGATCAGCCTGGACCCCAACGTGCGGCTCAACCCGCAACCGGATATCGAGCTGTGGCGCTCGCGGATCGCGACGTTGGTGCGCTACGCCGACCTGATCAAAGTCAGTGACGAAGACCTGAACCTGCTGTATCCCGACCGGGACCCGCAGGAGGTGATCGATGGATGGCTGGAGCACCGTTGCCAGTTGGTGTTCCTGACCCGTGGCGGCCAGGGCGCGACGGCGTTCAGCCGTCAGCATGGCGTATGGTCCCTGCCCGCCTGCCCAGTGACCATCGCCGATACGGTGGGCGCGGGAGATACCTTCCAGGCGGCGTTGATCGCCTGGCTCACGGAGCACAATCTGGATTCAGTGGAAGCAGTGAATTCGCTGGAACGGGAACACATCGACAGCATGCTGGCGTTCGCTATGGGCGCCGCGGCGTTGACGTGTGGGAGGAATGGGCCTGACCTGCCCTATCGCGAACAATTGAACTAAGCGGATCGAAACCGGACGCTGGGCTCGAACTCATCGATCCCGGCGTCAGGTTCAGGAAGGAACGTAATTAACGGCCGCTCATCCGGTGCTGTTGCTGGAAGTAGTTGCCGCCGCTATTGCCATGGTCCAGCTCTGTACGCAGCTCGGCAATCAGATCGTTGATGGCCCGGCAGCCTGTCAGCTTGGTGGCATCGATATCACTTTTGATCAGCGCTACGCGGTCGGTTTCGTGATCGTCGTAAATCTTGATCGTCATGGAAAGATCCGGGGACAACGTGCATTGCGAGCGCTTGGGCAGCAAGCTGCTTTCAATGATGTTTCGCATTTCGAGGGCAGATAAAAACATGGCAACTCTCTCCTGTTGAGGCAGCCAACTTATGTTCACGACGGCGGAATTTTCGTCCGATTCTTCCCTGCGGACAGGACTACGAATGCCGTGCCGTTCGTTCATCTTGGCGTTGTTGTGTTGTTAAAGCTCGTTATTCGAACTCTCGAATCAACTCGCAAAAAATATGCCCTTACCTCGATACATCGACACTGTTGCAAATCAATTACTTAGCAAAAACATCAAGCGAGACGGTCATGCGATTTGCACGCAAGCGGCGTTTTATCCATGCAAAGTGCAACTGGCCCGGCCTGCCTGATTGCTCAGACTAGCCACTATTTCGATTGCACACCTGTGCGTTCGTCGCCTGCTTCAAAAAAATCATGATGCCCCGCACATTCTCAAGAAACCGCCACGCCAGCACGCTCCACCACGTGGCGCAGCGTGTCGAAATTGATGTTGGCGCCCGAGTTGATACCCACTAGCGTCTGGCCTGACGCTGCGCTTTGCGCCACGTATTGCTTGATCCCCGCCACCGCCAACGCGCCTGATGGCTCGGTGATCGAGCGGGTGTCGTCATAGATGTCCCTGATCGCCGCGCAGAGCTCGTCATCGCTGACCGTCATGACCTCATCGACACAGAAACGACAGATATCGAAGCCATATTCGCCGATCTGCGCCACCGCCACGCCATCGGCGAAGGTGCCCACGCTCGGCAGCGTCACCCGCTTACCGGCTGCCAGCGCCGCCTGCAGGCAGGCGGAATGTTCGGACTCGACGCCGATGATGCGGATTTCCGGACGCAGATATTTGATATACGCCGCCACTCCCGCGATCAGCCCGCCGCCGCCCACCGGCACGAAAACAGCGTCCAACTGGCCTGGATGCTGGCGCAGGATCTCCATCGCGACGGTTCCCTGGCCGGCGATGACATCCGGATCGTCAAACGGCGAGATGAACTCACGCCCAGTCTGTCGAGCCAGGTCCAACGCAAACGCCAGGGCGAACGGGAAGCTCTCTCCGTGCAGCAACGCTTCGGCGCCTCGACTGCGCACGCCCGATACCTTCAGTTGCGGTGTGGTCCGGGGCATGACGATGCTGGCCGAGATGCCCAATTCCCGTGCGGCCAACGCCACGCCCTGGGCATGATTGCCCGCCGACGCGGTGATAACGCCTCGGGCACGCTGTTCCGGCGTCAGTTGCACCAGCTTGTTGTAGGCCCCGCGGATCTTGAAGGAGAACGTTGGCTGCAGGTCTTCCCGCTTGAGCAGGATCCGGTTGCCCAAGGATTGGGACAACGCCGGGGCTGCCTGCAATGGCGTGGGTATCGCCAGTTCGTAGACCGGAGCGGCGAGTATCTTCTTGACGTAGTGCTCCAGCAGGGTTTGCTCGGCGCTGGTGGGGGTCATAGTGGTCTCCTGGTTCGGATCAGGCCCAGGAGACAGAAAGAAAAAACCCGCCTCTAGGGCGGGTTGGGTGCACTCGTGAGCTAGCCCGCCAAATAAGGAATGGCGGTAATAATGCTTGGCTGGCTGCGCAGTACGGTGGAAGTCATGGCTGGAAACTAGCCGCGAGGGAACGGTAAGTCAACGGAAATTAAGTCGCTGCAATCTGTGGCGAGGGGATTCATCCCCGTTGGGCTGCGCAGCAGACCCAAACCAGGCAACTCGGAGTGCGAGTTGAGTTTGAATTCAGTGCTTAGGGCTGCTACGCAGCCCAGCGGGGATGAATCCCCTCGCCACAAAGGAGGCTTCATCGCATCGCGATCATTTCAAGCCGACCTTGTACAGCGCGCCATCGTCCTCGTCGGTCAACACATAGAGGAAACCATCCGGTCCCTGGCGGACATCGCGGATACGTTCCTTGAGCCCGCCCAGCAGGCGCTCTTGGTGGACGACCTTGTCGCCATCGAACTCCAGCCGAATCAGGTCCTGCGACACCAACGCACCGATGAACGCATTGCGTTGCCAAGGCTTGAATCGATCACTGTCGTAGAACGCCATGCCGCTGAGCCCCGGCGACACCTGCCAGACATGGTGCGGCCCGACGGTGCCTTCGACGGTCTTGCCCTGGGCCTCGGGAATCGGCGCGCCGGAATAGTTGTCGCCGTGGGTCGCCAGCGGCCAGCCATAGTTCTTGCCGCGTTCGATGATGTTCAGCTCGTCGCCGCCCTTGGGCCCATGCTCGTTTTCCCAGAGCGTTCCGTTCCACGGGTTGAGCGCAGCGCCCTGAGGGTTGCGCAAGCCGTACGACCAGATCTCCGGGCGGACATTTTTCTGGCCGACGAAGGGGTTGTCGTCCGGCACCTTGCCGTCGGGGTAGATCCGCGCGATCTTGCCCTGCAGCTTGTCCAGGTCCTGGGCGGTCGGCCGGTCGTTGTTTTCCCCCAGGGTGATGAAGAGGTAGCCGTCGCGGTCGAATACCAGGCGGGAACCGAAGTGGTTGCCCGTCGAAAGCTTGGGTTGCTGGCGGAAGATCACGTCGAAGTTGTCCAGGCGCTTCAGGTCCTTGGATAACTGCCCCCGGCCAACGGCAGTGCCGGCCTTGCCGTCCTCACCGGCCTCGGCATAGGACAAATACACCGTGCGGTCCTGCTTGAAGTCCGGCGACAGCACCACGTCCAGCAAGCCGCCCTGCCCCTTGGCCCAGACCTCGGGAACGCCGCTCAACGGCGCGGACAACTTCCCTTCGGCGCTAACCCAACGCAGGTTGCCGGGGCGCTCCGTTACCAGCATGCCCTGTTGCTCCGGCAGGAACGCAACCGACCAGGGATGCTCCAGCCCCCTGACAACGGTGGTGACCTCGACGGTGCCTTCCTCACTCTTGAATGTCTGGACCTGCGCGGCCGAAGCCGCTGTGGCGAAGGCCAGTACAGCGCTTGCACAAAGGGTGGTCATCAGGGTTTTACGCAACATGCACACTTCCTTCTGTGGTGATGGGTAGATCAGACGACGCCTCAGCGATTGCCATTGTTCGGGTTCCTGGGCGGCGTCGGTGATTCGAGGGTGGGGCGCGGCGAGCCCGGTGGCGGGCCGGAGCGCGGATAGCCATTGCCGATGCCGCCATTTTCCAAGGTGGGTGGCCGAGGAACGGGCACGGTCGGGTTGTCACGTAGCGTCGGCACGTTGGGCTGGGTGCCCTGCATGCTGTTGGGATTGGCCCGGCGAATCGGGCTGTTGTAGGGATTGTTGTTGCCCGGCAAGTTCTGCGCCAGGAGCACGGGACCGTGACCAGGCGTAGTTGCCTGGACGGCGGTACTCATCAATAACCCTGCGATGGCGAACATCAGCCTGTTCATGGGACACCTCCCGGATTCACGGATACGGCACCGATATATCGAAAGCACGCTACGCCCCAGGTTCGCTGTTGTCAGGCGAAATGTCCGGACGAAGATGTAACCAAGCGTCTCGGATTTTGGACAAACCCAGGCACCAACCGCAGCCAACCGGCGCCGGATGGAAACTTTTCCAAATCTCCCAGTGTCACCAGAGAGACCATTCACCGGTAAGGAAATCTGCACCATGGCACGGGCAATCTGGAAAGGCGCAATCAGTTTCGGACTGGTCCACATCCCCGTGGCGCTGGTGTCGGCCACGGCCTCCCAAGGTGTGGATTTCGACTGGTTGGACAAACGCACCATGGACCCAGTGGGCTATAAGCGCGTCAACAAGACCACAGGCAAGGAAGTGACCAAGGACGATATCGTCAAGGGCGTCGAATACCAGAAAGGCCAGTATGTGTTGATCAGCGAGGAGGAAATTCGCGCCGCCCACCCCAAGTCCACCCAGACCATCGACATTTTCTCTTTCGTCGACAGCGAAAAAATTCCCCTGCAGAACATCGACAAACCTTACTTCCTGGCGCCTGACAAGCGTGGCGGTAAGGTCTATGCGTTGCTGCGCGAGACGCTGCTCAAGACCAACAAGGTCGCCCTGGCAAATGTAGTGTTGCATACCCGCCAGCACCTGGCGGCGCTCATGCCCCTGGAATCGGCCCTGGTGTTGGTGATGCTGCGCTGGCCCGCCGAGGTGCGCGAGCTCGACATCCTGGAACTGGGCGACGAAGTCACCAGCCCGACGCTGGCCAAGGGCGAGCTGGACATGGCCAAGCGCCTGGTGGAAGACATGAGTGGCGACTGGGAGCCGCAGGAATATCGCGACAGTTTTCAGGAAAAGATCATGGAACTGGTGGAGAAAAAGGCCACCGAAGGCCGGCTCGAAGCGGTGGAAACCGACCCCGGCGAAGAACAACGCAAGACCGCGGACGTCATCGACCTTACCGAGCTGCTCAAGCGCAGCCTGGGAGGCAAAGGCAAGGCGCCCGACAAGTCGGCCGAAAAACCCGCGGCAAAATCGACGAAAACACGCAAATCCGCTCCAGCTAAAAAAGCCACCAAGGCCTCCCGGGGCTGAACCCCGGGCGCCTGTCACACAAGGGAATCTGTCATGGCCAAGGCCGAGAGTGAATCTGCCCGTCTGTCCGCCGTGGAAGCGGACGCCACAACGACTCGCAGCCGCGCCCGACGGGGTAAGCAGGCAGCCACGAGCCAGCTCCCGGAGCGCCTGTCACCGCAGCTGGCCACGCCGGTGGAACAACCACCCGCCGGGGAATGGCGCTATGAAGTGCAATTTCACGGTTATCGGCTTCTGGCGCGCATCGAAAAAGGTGAGGTCCGGCTGTTCAACCGCCACCACACGGACTGGACCGACCGCCTCAAGCTGCATGCCGAGGCCCTGACGCAGCTGGACCTGGGCGACAGCTGGCTCGATGGCGAACTGGTCCTGCTCGACGACACCGGTCATTCCGACTTCCCCGCCCTGCGCCAGGCCTTCGAGATCGGTCGTAGCGTCGACATGGTGTACTTCCTCTTCGACGCGCCATTTCTCAACGGTGTCGATCTGCGTGAAAAACCTTTGGAAGAACGCCGCGCCGCGCTGAAAAATGCGTTGAAGAACAACGCCAGCAAACGCCTGCGGTTTTCCGAAGCGTTTTCCGCCAGCCAACATGACATCTTCGAAAGCGCTTCAGCCCTCTCGCTCGACAGCGTGGTCGGCAAACGCCTGGGCAGCCCGTATGTCTCGGGACGCAACTCCGATTGGGTCAAGCTCAAGTGTCGACTGCGCCAAGGCTTCGTCATCGTCGGGTTCACACGCCCGCAAGGCAAGCGCAACGGTTTCGGTGCGCTGTTGCTGGCGGTCAACGGGCCGTCGGGGCTGGCGTATGCCGGCCGGGTTGGCACGGGTTTCAGCCAGGCCCAGCTCAAGCAACTGCATGAACAACTGTGTGCCCAGGAACGCCAGACCTCACCACTGGACCAGCCGCTCAAGGGCGCACAGGGGCGCGGTGTGCACTGGGTCGAGCCGACGCAGGTGTGCGAGGTTGAATTCGCCGAGTGGGCCGGCGACGGCCTGATACGCCAGGCGGTGTTCCTCGATCTGCCGGGTGACAGCCAGGCCAATCGCGTGGTCCGCGAGCAACCCATGCCGATAAAAGCTGCGGCGCCCAAACCCAAGCGACGTACCAAGGGCGATACGGCCAAAGTCGACGGTGTGGTCATCACCCACCCCGACCGCGTGGTCGATAGCGTCAGTGGCGTGCAGAAAGCCGAGCTGGCGCAATATTACCTGGAGATCGCTCCGTGGATCCTGCCGCACCTCAAGTTGCGGCCGGTTGCGCTGGTGCGAGCACCGGAGGGAATCGGCGAGGAGCTGTTTTTCCAGAAGCATGCCGATCGCCTGGAAATCCCCCATATCAAACAGCTGGATCCACGACTGGACCCTGGCCATGCGCCGCTGATGGAAATCGACAGTATCCACGCCCTGGTCGGCGCGGCGCAGATGGGCGCGGTGGAGTTGCACACCTGGACGGCGACCCATGACCGGATCGAAGCGCCCGATCTGTTTGTCCTGGACCTGGACCCGGATCCGTCACTGCCCTGGAGCGCCATGCTGGAGGCGACGCGCATGACCTTGTCGGTCCTCGACGAGCTGGGTTTGCAAGGATTTCTCAAGACCAGCGGTGGCAAAGGCATGCACATCATCGTGCCGCTGGCCCGCAGCGAGGGATGGGACACCACCAAGGCCTTCGCCAAGGCCATATCGCAATTCCTGACCCGGCAGATGCCACGACGAATCACCGCGACCATGGGGCCGAAAAACCGCGTGGGCAAGGTGTTCGTCGACTACCTGCGCAACGCCCGCGGCGCCAGTACAGTGGCCGCGTATTCGGTGCGCGCAAGGCCCGGGCTACCGGTGTCGGTGCCGATCGCCCGGGATGAGCTCGCAGACCTGCGCAATGCCCAGCAATGGGATATCCAGACTGCACTGGAACGGGCCAAGGGCCTGGGCGCCGATCCGTGGGAAGGCTATAGCCATCGCCAGCGGATCACCGCCAGGATGTGGGACCAGCTGGAGGCTGAAAAACCCTGAATCCGTCAGATCCAGACGAAAATCGCCAGCAGCGCGCCAAAGAACGCCCATTTCTGCAAGTAATACAGCTTGCGATTGCGTTTCTTCAGCGCCTTGCCTTGCAGGCGAATCTTGTACAGCCGGGAAAATGCCCGGTTCAGGCCGCCAGTCTTGTCGCCGGCATCATTCGGCGCGCCGGCGGCGGCCATGACGGTGCGGCTAAACCAGCGGTTGAACGCCGTGGCCCAACGGTATTTCATCGGCCGCTCCACGTCGCAGAACAAGATGATGCGGTTCTGCGGCGTGGTGTTTTCGGCGTAGTGAATGAACGTCTCGTCGAACACCACCGCTTCGCCATCACGCCAGTGATAGGTCTCGCCGTCGACATTGATGTAGCACCCGGCATCGTTGGGCGTCTGCAGGCCGAGGTGGTAGCGATAGGACCCGGCATACGGATCGCGATGGCGCACCAGTTTCGAGCCGGACGGCAATTCGGCGAACATCGCCGCCTTGATCGATCCGATGCCTTGTACCAGTTCGGTCGTGCGCGGGCACAGCTTCATGGCCGACGGATGGCTGTCGCCGTACCACTTGAGGTAGAAGCGCTTCCAGCCGGTCTTGAAGAACGAGTTGAAACCCACATCGTCATATTGGTCGGAACGCTTGATCGCCCCCGCCTGCAGTAGGCTCTGGCCTTCGGCGCGGATTTCTTCCCAATGCGCCTGCAGCGGGCTCAAGTCCGGGAATTGCTCGGGATTCAAAAACGGCTTGTTCGGCCATTTGGAACACAAGTACAGCAGGCAATTGATCGGCGCGAGGAAGGACGAGTGGTCGCTCAGTTGACGGCCGAGCTTGTGCCGCACGCGTCCGCGCAGATGCACATAGCCAATGGAGAGGAGATAGATCGCAACGATGATGAGCTTCACGGAATCGGTTGGGTCCAGAAGTGAAGAGGCTACTTCTCCAGGCCAGCCAAGCGGCAAGGGAGAGGCGTCGAGTGAGATGGCATTTTAGCCACAGTTTGTAACCTGAAGTTATCCCTCAGTTGTGAAAAACTGTCTAGCCAGGGCAACACCCTATCGTTAACGCGCCCAGATCAGTACAATCGCCGCCAAATATCACGCGCCCCCTTTGTCCGATGCCGGGAATCCCGGCTTCGGCGCATATGCACTCGGGCCAGGCGCTCCGTATGCTGCTGTCCTCTTATGCCGGATGGACCCTTGCGCTTGCGACCGCGAAGCCTCTAGCGCGGTGCGGATCGGCGCAAACAGGTACTGAACAGGTACTGCCGCACCCTTAGCTACTCTGAATGTTCCGCAGGATAAACCTTTGATCTCTACAGCTAACATCACGATGCAGTTTGGCGCCAAGCCACTGTTCGAAAACGTCTCTGTCAAGTTTGGCGCGGGTAACCGCTACGGCCTGATCGGCGCCAACGGTTGCGGCAAGTCGACCTTCATGAAAATCCTCGGCGGTGACCTCGAACCGTCCGGCGGCCAGGTGATGCTGGAGCCGAACGTACGGCTGGGTAAATTGCGCCAGGACCAGTTCGCCTACGAGCAATTCACCGTGATCGACACCGTGATCATGGGCCATGAAGAGCTGTGGAAGGTCAAGGCCGAGCGCGACCGCATCTATTCGCTGCCGGAAATGACCGAAGAAGACGGCATGGCCGTGGCCGAGCTGGAAACCGAGTTCGCCGAAATGGACGGCTATACCGCCGAATCCCGCGCCGGTGAGCTGCTGCTGGGCCTGGGCATTCCCCTGGAACAGCATTTCGGTCCGATGACCGAAGTCGCGCCAGGCTGGAAGCTACGTGTGTTGCTCGCCCAGGCCTTGTTCTCCAATCCGGAAGTGCTGTTGCTCGACGAACCGACCAACCACCTGGACATCAACACCATCCGTTGGCTGGAAAACATCCTCACGGCGCGTAACAGCACCATGATCATCATTTCCCACGACCGGCACTTCCTGAACAGCGTCTGCACCCACATGGCCGACCTGGACTACGGTGAGCTGCGCCTGTTCCCGGGCAACTACGACGAGTACATGATCGCGGCCACCCAGTCCCGCGAGCAACTGCTGTCGGACAACGCCAAGAAGAAAGCCCAGATCGCCGAACTGCAGACGTTCGTCAGCCGCTTCTCGGCCAACGCCTCGAAAGCCAAGCAGGCCACCTCCCGCGCCAAGCAGATCGACAAGATCCAGCTGGCCGAGGTCAAGCCATCGAGCCGCGTCAGCCCGTTCATCCGCTTCGAACAGACCAAGAAGCTGCACCGCCAGGCCGTGACCATCGAGCGCATGTCCAAGGGCTTCGACGGCAAGACCCTGTTCAAGAACTTCAGCTTCACCGTCGAAGCCGGCGAGCGCGTGGCAATCATCGGCCCGAACGGCATCGGCAAGACCACCCTGCTGCGCACCTTGATGGGCGAGCTGACGCCAGATGCTGGCTCGGTCAAGTGGACCGAAAGCGCGGAGCTGGGCTACTACGCCCAGGACCACGCCCACGACTTCGAAGACGATGTCAGCCTGTTCGACTGGATGGGCCAGTGGACCCAGGGCGAACAGATCATCCGCGGCACCCTGGGCCGCATGCTGTTTTCCAACGACGAGATCCTCAAGTCGGTCAAGGTCATCTCCGGTGGTGAACAGGGCCGCATGCTGTTCGGCAAGCTGATCCTGCAAAAGCCGAACGTGCTGGTGATGGACGAACCGACCAACCACTTGGACATGGAATCCATCGAAGCGCTGAACCTGGCGCTGGAGAACTACCCGGGCACGCTGATCTTCGTCAGCCACGACCGCGAGTTCGTGTCGTCCCTGGCAACCCGCATCATCGAGCTGAGCGCCGACGGCGTGGTCGACTTCAGCGGCACCTATGACGACTACCTGCGCAGCCAGGGTGTGATGTTCTAAGAGCAGCCGCGAGTTGTAAGCTTCGAGCTGCAAGTGAAAGCCCCGTCCATGTGACGGGGCTTTTTCATTCCTACAGCACAGAATCCATGGATACCCCTGTGGCGAGGGCCATGACACAAGCAAACCGTTAGCCAGCTTCCTTTTCTTCCCGTCACACGCCATGATGAAACACTCCTGCCGCTGCCCGCGAACGAGTCCCATGCCAACAGCCCAGCCCGCTCCCAGTTCCTTGTCGATCACCTTGCAGATCGTCTCCATCGTTTTCTACACCTTCATTGCCTTCCTCTGCATCGGCCTGCCGATTGCGGTGTTGCCCGGGTATGTCCACGAGCAATTGGGCTTCAGTGCGGTCATCGCCGGGCTGACCATCGGTTCCCAGTACCTCGCCACCCTGCTCAGCCGGCCCATGGCCGGGCGGTTGTCGGACAGCGTCGGCACCAAGCGGGCCATCGTCTATGGCTTGCTGGGGATTCTGCTCAGCGGCGTGCTGACATTGATCTCGACACTGCTGCAGGATTTCGCACTGCCAAGCCTGTTGATCCTGATCGCCGGTCGTCTGTTGCTCGGGGTAGCCCAGGGCCTGATCGGCGTCGGGACGATCAGTTGGTGCATGGGCCAGGTCGGCGTGGAGCACACGGCCCGGTCGATTTCCTGGAACGGCATCGCTTCCTACGGGGCCATCGCCATCGGTGCGCCGCTGGGGGTGGTGATGGTCGGCAGCCTCGGCTTCGCCAGCCTGGGCATCGCCTTGTCATTGTTGGCCGGCATGGCGCTGCTGCTGATTCGCAACAAACCCTCGGTGCCGGTCGTGCGCGGCGAGCGCCTGCCGTTCTGGGCGGTGTTCGGGCGCATCTCACCGTTCGGCACGAGCCTGTGCCTGGCCTCGATCGGCTACGGCACGCTCACCACCTTCATTACGCTGTTCTATGTCAGCCGCGGCTGGACCGGCGCGGCGTGGTGCCTGACGGTCTTCGGCATTTGCTTCATCCTGTCGCGGCTGTTGTTCATTTCCAGCATCGCCCGCTTCGGTGGTTTCAGCTCGGCGATTGTCTGCATGAGTATCGAAACCCTGGGCTTGGTGTTGCTGTGGCTGGCGCCGTCCACCGCGTTCGCCTTGATCGGCGCGGGACTGGCGGGTTTCGGGCTGTCGCTGGTCTATCCGGCGCTGGGGGTGGAGGCCATCAAGCAGGTGCCCAACAGCAGCCGGGGCGCCGGATTGAGCGCCTACGCGGTGTTTTTCGACTTGGCATTGGCGATTGCCGGACCACTGATGGGCGCGGTGGCGTCGAACCTGGGGTACCCCGCGATTTTCTTTTTTGCGGCACTGCTTTCGGTCGTCGGCCTGGGACTGGCCTTGTTGCTGAGGCGTCGGGCCGAAAAAGCCGATTATTGATCTGCCGTCCTCAAGCCGGCACGCGTCGGCTTGCCGAGGGCGTCGCTGAAAAAGCGAGTGGCTTCGGTGATCATGGTGCGATGGATGTCCTTGCGGTCGACGCCATCGGCATCGGTGCACAGCGCCGGCATGGCCGCGATCTGCTCGTCGGTGCAGGGCGCCAGGAATACGAAGTGCCCTGCCCCGGCCAAGGTCTTGAAATCCGGCGCCGTGGGGAGCTTGCGAGCCAGCGCGGCGGCATTCTTGTCAAACGCCACCAGCTTGTCGCCGTCACCGCTATACAACAGCACAGGCACATGCACATCCGCCAGGGTGTGACGCCCGAACTTCAAGCTCAGCGGCGCCATCAGCAGCAATGCACGAACCCGGGGATCCGCCACCGGGGACAGGTCATCCCGATCGGCAACCAGTTCACCTTGGGTATTGCACGCGTCGCGGTCGTCCGGTCGTTCCTGGCAGTAGCGGCGCAGGCGATTGAGGTCTGGCGTGGCGCCGGACAGGATCAAGGCGGTTTCGCCACCCGCCGAATAGCCGATGACGCCGACTTGGCCGGCATTCACGAAGGGAGAAAGCATCGGGTCATTCAATGTCGCGGTGATCGCCTCGGAAATCTGGATCGGCCGACCGTACAAGTTGCTCAAGGTACCGAGCCGGCTGTGATCCTGGGCGTTGTCACCGGGATGAATCACCGCCACCACGACGAACCCCTTGCGAGCCAGTGACGTGGCCAGGTCATGCAGGGCCAGCGGCGTGCCCGTGTTGCCGTGGGACAGCATCAACAGCGGAAACCGCCCGATGGCGATCTGGGCCTCCGGCGCCGCGTCGATCTGATAGCCCCCCAGCGAGCTGGATTGCTCCCGGGCAGTCGAGGGGTAAAACGCGATGGCGTGCATCGGCTGTTGATCCAGCGGATCGAGGAAGCTCAGCTCATGAAAACCGGCGCTCCAATGCGGATGCGGCGCCGGCGCGGCGTGCACCGAACCGAGACTGGTAGCCAGACAAAGCAGCAACGCTGCACCAAGACGTTTCATTTGAATCTTCCACCTTCACCAGCGCGCGGGAAGGCCCCGCTGCTCGCACATTGGCCGTGCATAACCTGCGCCAGAAACCGACGCCAAATGCAGGAAAACCCTGCATCCCGGCCATCCAATGACGACGAGAATACAGGGTTTTGCGAAGGTTGCCCGTAATGCTTGGGGCTTTTACGCAAGCCTTACGCAGCGGCGAACTGCTGGCCAATCTGCAACTGGGCCTCATGCATGGCTTTGGCGCGCATGTCATCACCGTAGGCCAGGCCCTCGGCGCGGACGAATTCGATGTCGGTGATGCCGAGGAAACCGAAGACCAGCTTGAGGTATTCCTCATGGCCGATGCCACTCGGCTGGCCGGCGTGCAAGCCGCCGGAGGTGGAAACAATCAGCAGCTTCTTGCCACCACACAGGCCTTCAGGACCGGCTTCGGTGTAGCGGAACGTCTTGCCCGCGACGGCGATGCGGTCGATCCAGGCCTTGAGTTGCGTTGGGATGCTGAAGTTGTACATCGGCGCTGCGATCACTACGGCGTCCGCCGCGAGGAATTCGGCCATGGTCGACTCACTGAGCTCGGCTTCGTGCTTGAGGGCGGCGTCACGCAGCTCGGCGCTGGTGCCAGCGGCAACCAGTGTCTGGGAGGAGAAGTGGCTGATGGCGTCGGCGGCCAGGTCACGGTAGGTGACGGAAATGTCCGGCTCGGCGGCTATCCACGCTTGAACCAGCTCACGGCTCAATTGGCGCGAAGCGGAATTGTCGCCGAGGATGCTCGAATCGATGTGCAACAGTTTCATGTGAGTGCTCTCCAAGTGAGGATCGCGGCTGGGCGATCAATTGAGAACAATCCTATCGATGAAACCAATGGTCGATAAGTCAGCAATAATGCGATAGTTCGTTCCACTGACAGGACAATCGAGCCCGGACATGCAAGACCTCAACGATCTGTATTACTTTGCCAAGGTGGTCGAAGCCGATGGCTTCGCGGCTGCCGGGCGCTTGCTGGGTATCCCGAAGTCCCGGCTGTCGCGGCGCATCGCCGAGTTGGAGGAGCGCCTCGGTGCCCGCCTGCTGCAACGCACGACGCGCCAGTTGAAGCTCACCGCCGTCGGCGAACGCTACCTGCGTCATTGCCAGGCGATGTTGCTCGAAGCGGAAATGGCCGACGAGGCAGTGGCGAGCATGTCCAGCGAACCCCGCGGGCGGCTGCGGGTGTCGAGCCCCGTGGGGCTGGCGCATCAGTTCTTGCCGTCGATCATCGAAACCTTCCTGGCGAAGTATCCCCAGGTGCAATTGGAGATGACCCTGCTGAACCGGCGGGTGGATTTGATCGGCGAAGGCATCGACGTGGCCTTGCGCGTGCGCGATCTTGGCGACGAAGACCCGTTGCTGATGACGCGACGCTTGCGCCAGGCCAGGCTGATGATGGTCGCCAGCCCGGCCTTCACCCAGGGACGGCGGATCGAAACCCCGGACGACCTGAGGCAACTGCCGGTGTTGGGCGCGCTGGAGGCCGATCGGCTGGTCCATCTGCGCCTGCTCGACAGCACGGGGCAAAATGTCGATCTGGCCCTGGAAGCGCGCCTGGGCATCGACGATTTCATCGTGCGCCGCGCCTGCGCCCTCGCCGGCCTGGGCTTCACGTTGCTGCCCAGCATGTATTGCGAAGAAGAACTGCAGGATGGCAGGTTGGTGGAGCTGCTGCCCGGCTGGTCATCGCCCGATGGCTGGTTGCAGGCGGTTTATCCTCACCGGCGCGGTATGCTGCCGGCGGTGCGCGCCTGGATCGATCACCTGGTGGCGGCGTTCGAACAATGTGGAGACAAAACGATATGAGTTTGAGCGAAGAGGATGTCGCACAGTTTTGCCTGGGCTTGCCAGGGGCCAGGGAGGATTACAAATGGGGTGGCGTGCGGGTGTTTTCCATCGCCGGAAACAAGATGTTCGCCCTGCAGGGGCTGCGCAGCGATTCGTTGGCGTTCAAGGTCGACAAGGACCTGTTCCTCGGTCATTGCGACCGGCCAGGCATCCATCCGGCGCCTTATCTGGCCCGGGCGCAGTGGATCATCATGAACGTGCCCTACCCGCTGGGCGATGATGAGTTGCGCGGGTTGCTGCAGCGCTCCCATCAACTGGTGGTGAGCAAATTGCCGAAGCGGACGCAGGTTGGGTTGTTGCTGTAGCGGTGGCTGGCGGGTACAACCGACCTACTGTGGGAGCGAGCTTGCTCGCGATGAGGTCAGCCCAACCAGTATCAATATTGGATTGAAGACCGCAATCGCGAGCAAGCTCGCTCCCACAAGGGATGCGTGGCGGCTAGAACAACGCCAACAGATGCCCGCCCAGGAACAACTGGTCGACCCAGAATCCCTGGTGCAACAGCACGATGAACCAGAACACCACCTGGAACGACACCTTGCGGGTCTTGTGGCGAAACACCTGTTGCGCCAGCAACGCGCCGGGCCAGCCGCCGGCCAGTTCGACGGCGTGCAATACGTTTTCCGGCGTGCGCCAGGCGTCCGCCCGCGCCTTGCGCTTGTCGCTCCAGTAGAGCAGGAATGCCACCAGGCTGACGCTGCCATAGGCGACCATCGGCACCCAGGACTCGCCTTGCAGCCCGAGCAAAAGCGACCCCGTCAACGGCAACGCGCACAGCAGCGCGAAAACTGCCAATTTGAACCGCAGGTTCTGCACGGCTCCGCCGGTTTTATGCGCCGCGCGCCTGGCCGATTCGGTCATGGCTTGGCCGCTGACCAGTCCACCCAGCCAAACTGCCAGGTCGCCAGGATCAACAGGCCAAACGCGATCCGATACCAGGCAAACACCGCATAGCTGTGGCTGGCGATAAACCGCAACAAGCCTTTGACGGCGATCATGGCGAAGATGAACGCGGTGATGAAGCCAATGGCAAACACCGGGAAATCCGCCGGAACGAACAGTTCGCGGTATTTGTAGCCCGAGTAGACTGCCGCACCGACCATGGTCGGCATCGCCAGGAAGAACGAGAACTCGGTGGCGGTCTTGCGCGAC